>NZ_JBCNNF010000489.1:0-4814 GCF_039594555.1 Inquilinus sp. | reverse complement strand
CGCTGTAGCCCACCTCCCCCAGCCGGCCGGCCACCGCCGGGCGCAGCGGGCCCGCGACGACGAGATGCAGCACCACCCAGAATAGCGCGGCGAGAGCGAGCGAGAGCATCGTTGCGGCCTTTACAGCAGGACCGATCCGGTCGATGTTGACATCAGCAACATATGATTGGATGTGGGCTGTGTCAACATCGGAGCCGGAGACCCCTGGGCAGCCCTATCACCATGGCGACCTGCGCCGGGCGCTGGTGGCGGCGGCGCGGGCGCTGCTGGAGGAATCGGGGCCGGAGGCGCTGAGCCTGCGCGACGTCGCCCGCCGGGTCGGGGTGTCGCACAACGCGCCGTACCGGCACTTCCCGACGAAGCAGGCGCTGCTGGCGGCGGTGGCGGCGGAGGGATTCGCCATCCTGTCCGCCCGGCTGGCGGAGCTCCCGCCGGAGGCCGGGATGGCGGCCGGGTTCCGCGCCTATCTCGGCTTCGCGCGGGAGCAGCCGGGGCTGTACCGGCTGATGTTCGACGGCGGGCTGCAGAAATCGGGCGACCCGGCGCTGTGGGCTGTCGGCGAGCGCGCCTATGACGGGCTACGCCAGGCCGTCCTGAGCCTCGCCCCCGCGGCAGACAGGGCCGCGGTGGTGGCCGCCTGGGCCCAGCTGCACGGGCTGGCCCTCCTGGTCATCTCCGGCCAGCTGGCCGATGACCTGGTGCGCGACGGCGCGCTCGACGCGCTGGCCGGGCGGGCGGCGGCGATCCTGGAGGCCGGCCTGCGCGGTGCCGGCGCGCCCTCTGAAACGGCCGGACCAGAAATAGAACAGAAATTCTGAATTGCCTTCCTATTAAAAATCCTGTTCAATTCTCGTGATCAACCGACTTCGGCGACGGACCCGGGCTGAGGCCCCGTCCGGCGCCGATGAATCGGGCGACGAAACCGAGGGAGGACCAGGAATGCTTCGGACATTGCTGTGCGGCGCAGCCATGGGCGCCGCCATGGTGCTGGGCCTGGCGGCCGCACCCCAGGCGGCGCAGGCCGCCAATGAGCGCTTCGTGCTGATCAGCCACGCGCCCGATTCCGACAGCTGGTGGAACACCATCAAGACCGCGATCCGCGAGGCGGGCCAGCAGGTCGGCGCCAAGGTGGACTACCAGAACCCGTCGACCGGCGACCTCGCCGACATGGCCCGCATCGTGCAGCAGGCCACCGCGTCGAAGCCCGACGGCATCATCATCACCATCGCCGATTACGACGTGCTGAAGGGCCCGATCACCGACGCGGTGAAGAAGGGCATCCCGGTCATCACCATCAATTCCGGCACGGCGGAGCAGAGCAAGAAGCTCGGCGCCCTGATGCATATCGGCCAGCCGGAATACGACGCCGGCAAGGGCGCGGGCGAGAAGGCCAAGGCCGCCGGCGTCACCAAGTTCCTGTGCGTCAACCACTACATCACCAACCCGGCCTCGGTGGAGCGCTGCCAGGGCTTCGCCGACGCGCTGGGCGTGCCGCTCGGCGACCAGATGGTCGATTCGGGCATGGACCCGGGCGAGGTGCAGACCAAGGTCTCCGCCTTTCTGCGCGCCCATCCCGACACCAACGGCATCCTGACGCTCGGGCCGAACTCGGCCGAGCCGACGATCCAGGTGCTGCAGGCCAACAAGCAGGCCGGCAAGATCTTCTTCGCCACCTTCGACCTGAGCGCCGCCATCGCCGCCGGCATCAAGGACGGCACGGTGACCTTCGCCATCGACCAGCAGCCCTACCTGCAGGGCTACCTGCCGGTGGTGCTGCTGGCGAACTACGTCCGCTACGGCGTGATCCCCAGCAACAACATCAACTCCGGCCCCGGCTTCATCACCAAGGACAACATCGCCCTGGTCGAGAAGCTGGCCGGCGAATACCGGTAGGATCGTTAGACCTTCTAGCTTCTACCGCTTCTTTTTCTGTCATGCCCGGGCTTGACCCGGGCATCCAGAGAGCGTCGAGACCCTCTGGATTGCCGGGTCAAGCCCGGCAATGACAGGGAAGGAACGGCGGCGACCGGACGCATCAGCCGCCCCGCCTCCCCTCTTCCCGCCCCAAGCCCGGAAGACGCCATGACCACCGTCCAGACCGACACCAGGATCCCGCAGGGCCGGGTCCCTTCGCCGCCGCCGCCGGCCGGCGACGAGCGGCTGCGCACCGTCTCCCTCGCCTCGCGGCTGCTGTCCCGCCCCGAGCTCGGCGCCATGGCCGGCACCGTGCTGGTCTTCGTCTTCTTCGGCCTGACCGCCGGCACCTCCGGCATGTTCAGCGCCGACGGCATCTCCAACTGGCTGGTGGTGTCGGCCCAGCTCGGCATCCTCGCGGTCGGCGCCAGCCTGCTGATGGTGGCCGGCGAGTTCGACCTGTCGATCGGGTCGATGATCGGCTTCGCCGGCATGATGATCGCGATCCCGACCGTGTTCTTCGGCTGGCCGGTCTGGCTGTCGCTGGTCTTCGCCTTCGCCGGCGCCCTGGCGATCGGCGCGCTGAACGGCTGGCTGGTGGTGCGCACCGGCCTGCCCAGCTTCATCGTCAGCCTGGCCTTCCTGTTCATCCTGCGCGGCATGACCATCGCGCTGTCGATCCTGTTCACCAACCGCACCATCGTCGGCGGGGTGAAGGACCCGGCGGCGGCCGACTGGCTGGCGCCGGTCTTCACCGGCACGGTGCTGGACGGGCTCTACCGCTGGGCCGGCGGCGTCGGGCTGATCGACACCTTCCCCGACGGCAGCCCGATCGTCCCCGGCCTGCCGGTGCTGGTGGTGTGGTGGCTGGCGCTGACCGCGATCGGCGCCTGGATCCTGCTGCGCACCCGCTTCGGCAACTGGATCTTCGCCGTCGGCGGCGACAACACGGCGGCGCGCAACATGGGCGTGCCGGTCGGCCGGGTGAAGGTGCTGCTGTTCATGGGCACCGCCTTCTGCGCCACCGTCTTCGCCGCCTGCCAGGTGATGGAGTTCGGCTCCGCCGCCGCCGACCGCGGCCTGCTGAAGGAGTTCGAGGCCATCATCGCCGTGGTGATCGGCGGCACGCTCTTGACCGGCGGCTACGGCTCGGTGATCGGCGCCGCCTTCGGCGCGCTGATCTTCGGCGTGGTGCAGATGGGCATCTTCTACTCCGGCGTGAACACCGACTGGTTCAAGGTCTTCCTCGGCGTGATGCTGCTCTTGGCCGTGATCGTGAACAACTACATCCGCCGCAAGGTGACGGGAGGCCGGTCGTGAATCCCCAATCCACTCCGCTCGTCGAGCTGCAGGGCGTCTGCAAGTATTTCGGCTCGGTGGTGGCGCTGAAGGACATCACCATCTCGGTCCGCCCCGGCGAGGTGCTGGCGCTCCTGGGCGACAACGGCGCCGGCAAGTCGACGCTGATCAAGACCCTGGCCGGCGTGCACCAGCCCAGCGAGGGCCAGATGCGGGTCGAGGGCCGCGAGGTGCGCTTCACCTCGCCGCGCGACGCGCTCGACCACGGCATCGCCACGGTCTACCAGGACCTGGCGATGGTGCCGCTGATGAGCATCACCCGGAACTTCTTCATGGGCCGCGAGCCGACTTTGGGCTGGGGCCCGACCCGGCGCATCGACATGGACAAGGCCAATGCCATCGCCCGCGACGCGATGCGCCAGATCGGCATCGATGTGCGCGACCCCGGCCAGGCGGTCGGCACCCTGTCGGGCGGCGAGCGGCAATGCGTCGCCATCGCCCGCGCCGTGCATTTCGGCGCCAAGGTGCTGATCCTGGACGAGCCGACCTCGGCGCTGGGCGTCAAGCAGGCCTCGGTGGTGCTGCGCTACATCGTGCAGGCGCGGGCGCGCGGCCTGGGGGTGATCTTCATCACCCACAACGTCCACCACGCCTATCCGGTGGCCGACACCTTCACCCTGCTGAACCGCGGCCGCTGCCTGGGCACCTATGCGAAGAGCGAGATCAGCCGCGAGCAGGTGCTGGAGATGATGGCCGGCGGCCAGGAGCTGGCCAGCCTGACCGCCGAGCTGGCCGAGTTCGAACGCAGCGACGCGGCGGCTTAAACCCATCGAGTCCCCCCTCCCCTCGCGGGAGGGGGTTAGGGGGAGGGGGTTCGCGCCATCCGCTCCGGCCCGGACCTGTTCCCCTGCATCGACAACCCCCTCCCCCTACCCCCCTCCCGCAGGGGGAGGGGGGACTGACTTGGGACCATCGGATGACCCCCACCCTCGGCATCGGGCTGATCGGCACCGGCTTCATGGGCGAATGCCATGCCCTGGCCTTCCGGGCGGCGCCGGCGGTGTTCCGCACCAAGCTCGGCGCCCGGCTGGAGATGGTGGCCGACATCGATGCCGGCGCCGCGCAGCGCGCCGCCGACCGCTTCGGCTTCGCCCGCGCCACCGGCGACTGGCAGGCGCTGGTGGCCGACCCGAAGGTCGGCCTCGTCGCCATCACCTCCCCCAACCTGCTGCACAAGCCGATGGCGTTGGCGGCGCTCCGGGCCGGCAAGCATGTCTATTGCGAGAAGCCGCTGGCGCTGAACGCCGCCGACGCGGCGGAGATGGCGGCGGCCGCGGCCGAGGCCGGCGTCACCACCATGGTCGGCTACAACTACCTGCGCAGCCCGGCCGTGTCCTTCGCGCGGCAGCTGATCCGCGACGGCGCCATCGGCCGCGTCACCTATTTCCGCGGCGTCAGCGACGAGGACTACATGGCCGACCCGGCGGTGCCGATGTCCTGGCGCTGCCGGCGCGACCAGGCGGGCAGCGGCGCCCTGGGCGACATCGGCTCGCACATCCTCAGCGTCGCGCTGGCCCTGGTCGGGCCGGTGGCCGAGGTCT
>NZ_JBCNNF010000488.1:0-4828 GCF_039594555.1 Inquilinus sp. | reverse complement strand
GATTCGACCCTGCCGGCGGGTTCCCCCAAGGTCGAGGATACGGCCCCGGGCCGCTGCGAGGGCGCCTGCATCCTGGCTTTCCTCGGCGGCCGCAGCCGCAGCGCGGAGGCTGGGGAGCTGGTGCCCGGCGGGGTGCCGGAGAGCCTGAGGTCGCAGGTCGCGGCCTATCTGGCCGAGATGGGCGGGAAGCCGGAGCTGCTGCCGCGCCTGACCGCGGCCGGCAAGGCGCTGGACGAAAAGGAGCTGGCCTCGCTCGGCCTCGCCAATGCCGGGGAGGAGGCGCGGACGCCGTGGCAGACCTCGGCTGAGGGCAAGGGGACGATCGCGACCATGACCCTGAAGACCCCGACCAACGGGTCGGGCGAGACGCTGACGCTGTTCTGCCGCCGCGGCGACGAGACCCCCGCCTACCTAGCCTATTCTGGCTTCGACACGGGCACGGAGCTGCCGGACACGGTGACGCTGCAGGTCGGCAGCGGCGCCACGGCGGCCGAGCGCGACGTCATCGGCCCGACCCTCGAATCCCGCGACGGCCCCGACGGGCCGGAGGTCACGGTGGGGCTGAGCCAGGCGGAGCGGGACGCGATCCTGGCCGGGCAACCCTTCTCGCTGAGCATGGATGCGCTGCCGACCGTGGCCCCGGGCGGCGTCGTCAGCCTGGACAGCACCCTGACCGAGGCCGACCGCAAGGCAGTGCGGGAAGCCCTGGCCCACTGCCTCTGACGGTCAGGCCCGGCCGGCCATCAGCATCAGCGCCCGGCGGCGTCCCTAGTCCAGGTCCAGCATCCTCAGGAACGCCTCCACCGCCTTGCTGCGGTAGTGGTCCGGGTGGCGCAGCACGCGGAAGCGACGGGCCGGGAACGGCGGGTCGAGCTGGCGCAGCGTGCCGAAGCGCAGCCCCGATTCGACCGACAGGCTGGACAGCACCCCCGCCCCGGCCCCAGCCTCGATCGCCGCCCGCACCGCCTCGTTGCTGGCCAGTTCCAGCGCCACCGGCAGCGTTGCCGGGTCGACGCCGAGCCGTTCCAGCGCCGTTTCGAACACCTGGCGGGTGCCGGAGCCGCGCTCGCGCAGCACCCAGGGGCTATCGGCGAAGCGGGACGGCGCCACCATCCGCTCCCCCGCCCAGGGGTGGCTGGCACCGACCACCAGCACCAGCCGGTCGCCCGGCACGCTGGCATGCTCGAATCCGGCCACGTCCAGGTCGCCCTCGACGAAGCCGATATCGGCCCGGCCTTCCCGCACCGCTTCGGCCACCTGGGTGGTGTTGCCGATGGTGAGATCCAGCTGCAGCCCGGGATGCGCCGCCCGGAACCGGTGCATCAGCGACGGCAGCCAGTAGTTGCCGATGGTCTGGCTGGCGTGCAGCGCCAGGACGCCGCGGCGCAGCCCGGACAGGTCATCCAGCGCGCGTTCGGCCAGCGCCGCCCGGGCCAGCACCGCCCGCGCCTCCGGCAGGAAGGCGGTGCCGGCATCGGTCAGCGCGATGCCGCGGCCGACGCGGTGGAACAGCTTGGTGGCGTGGCGCGCCTCCAGTGCCTGGATCGCGGCGCTGGCGGCGGACTGGGTCAGGTTCAGCGCTTGCGCCGCACGGGTTACGTGCAGGTGCTCGGCGACCGTGACGAAGATGCGCAGCTGCTCCAGCGTCATGCGCCGTCCCCGATGGGGCGGAACGGCCGGCCGGCGCGGCGGAGCGATGCGACTCGGGGCCAAGGCGCCGTGACAGCCACAAGCGGTCCGGAAGCCTCCGCACGGTCCTTCATGCTCCCCTCACCTATCGATCAGACGATTGATTTCAGATCAAACGATCAGGATTCCCGATCATACCACGACATAGTTCGTGCTTTAGGCGAGTCGGCTGAAAAGCCGCATCGCCTTTCTGGCGAACTGAGCATACCGTGTTACCATTGATGTGACGTGGACCTGGATGGCAGGCTGCCAAGACCTCGACCAACGAGGCCCCGGGCCCAGATAAAAATTAAGGCAGTAGTAATATCGGTCAGTTTCGACCCTATATTGATAACCAGAGCGAGCGGTGGAGAAGGGGTAGTGCCTGATATTGCACCTCATCCGGGTCCCGACTGCGCAGCCCATCCCGGGCCTGCGGGCGGGCGGGATGAGGTCGGCCCTCGTCGCCCACCCGAATCTCGCCGCAAAGCCCGGCCCATCATGAGCCGGACATATATGCCCAGAAGCTGCGGCCGGAAACGGCACACTAGGTTGAGTCTCGATCCTCCAACCTCTGGCGGGTGGCAATGGCACCGACCGACGATCTCTTCACCAGCTATGCGAAATCCTACGAGGCCCGCCGCGCGGCGGAGATGTCCCTCGAAGAATTCCTGAAGGGATGTCGCAGCGACCCGATGATGTATGCGAGCGCGGCCGAACGGCTGCTCGCGGCCATCGGCCAGCCGGAAATCGTGGACACCGCGCGCGACGGCCGGCTGGGGCGGATCTTCATGAACCGCACCATCCGGGTATACCCGGCCTTCTCCGAATTCTACGGCATGGAGGAGACGATCGAGCGGATCGTCAGCTTCCTGCTGCACGCGGCCCAGGGGCTGGAGGAGCGCAAGCAGATCCTCTACCTGCTCGGCCCGGTCGGCGGCGGCAAGTCGTCGCTGGCGGAGCGGCTGAAGGCGCTGATGGAGGTGCACCCGATCTACGCGCTCAAGGCCGGCGACGAGGTCAGCCCGATCTTCGAGAGCCCGCTGGGCCTGTTCAACCCCGACACGATGGGCGCCGAGTTGGAGGACCGCTACGGCATCCCGCGCCGGCGCCTGACCGGCCTGGTCAGCCCCTGGTGCCTGAAGCGGCTGGATGAGTTCGACGGCGACATCTCCAAGTTCCGGGTGGTGCGGCTGCAACCGTCGCGGCTGCGCCAGGTCGGCATCGCCAAGACCGAGCCCGGCGACGAGAACAACCAGGACATCTCGTCCCTGGTCGGCAAGGTCGATATCCGCAGCCTGGAAACGCTGCCGCAACACGACCCGGACGCCTACAGCTATTCCGGCGGCCTGAATCGGGCCAATCAGGGCCTGCTCGAATTCGTCGAGATGTTCAAGGCGCCGATCAAGATGCTGCACCCGCTGCTGACGGCGACGCAGGAGGGCAACTATGTCGGCACCGAGAACATCGGCGCCCTGCCCTTCACCGGCATCATCATGGCGCATTCCAACGAGGCGGAGTGGCAGGGCTTCAAGAACAACAAGAACAACGAGGCGTTCATCGACCGCATCTACGTGATCAAGGTGCCGTACTGCCTGAGGGTGACCGAGGAGCAGAAGATCTACGACAAGCTGATCCGCGGCTCGAAGCTGGCCGACGCGCCCTGCGCCCCCGGCACGCTGGAGATGCTGGCCCGCTTCTCGGTCCTGTCCCGCCTGCGCGAGCACGAAAACTCCAACCTCTACTCCAAGATGCGGGTCTATGACGGCGAGAGCCTGCGCGAGGTCGACCCCCGTGCCCGCAGCCTGCAGGAGTACAAGGATGCCGGCGGCGTCGACGAGGGCATGGACGGCGTCTCCACCCGCTTCGCCTTCAAGGCGTTGGCAGCGACCTACAACCACGACACCAACGAGGTCGCCGCCGACCCGGTGCACCTGATGTATGTGGTCGAGCAGATGGTGCGGCGCGAGCAGCTGCCGGCCGAGACCGAGAAGCGCTATCTGGAGTTCCTGAAGGCCGACCTGGCGCCGCGCTATGCCGAGTTCATCGGCCACGAGATCCAGAAGGCCTATCTGGAATCGTATCACGACTATGGTCAGAACCTGTTCGACCGCTATGTCGATTACGCGGATGCCTGGATCGAGGACCAGGACTTCAAGGACCCCGACACCGGGCAGCTGCTGAACCGCGACCTGCTGAACCAGGAGCTGACCAAGATCGAGAAGCCGGCCGGCATCGCCAACCCGAAGGACTTCCGCAACGAGGTGGTCAAGTTCGCGCTGCGCTCCCGCGCCGCCAACGAAGGCCGCAACCCGAGCTGGACCAGCTACGAGAAGATCCGTGAGGTGATCGAGCGGCGGATGTTCAGCCAGGTGGAAGAGCTGCTGCCGGTGATCAGCTTCGGCTCGAAGAAGGACGGCGACACCGAGAAGAAGCACGAGGAGTTCGTCGAGCGCATGGTCGCCCGCGGCTACACCGAGCGGCAGGTTCGGCGCCTGGTCGAATGGTACATGCGGGTGAAGCAGGCGGGCTGAGACAGGAGGGTGTGAACAACGCGCGATGTCCATGCACATCATCGACCGGCGGCTTAATCCGGGCGGCAAGAGCCTCGTCAACCGCCAACGCTTCCTGCGACGGGCCAAGGCCCTGGTGCAGCGGGCGGTCAGAGACAGTTCGCGCGAGCGCAGCATCAAGGATCTGGAGCAGGGCGGCGAGGTCGCGATCCCGGTCACGGGCGTGAACGAGCCGCGGCTGCACCGCTCCAGCTCCGGCGGCGTGCGCGACCACATCCTTCCGGGCAACAAGGAGTTCGTCGAAGGCGATACCATCCAGCGGCCGAAGCGCGGCGGCGGGGGTGGCGGTAGCGAGGGCGCGCCCGACGGCGACGGCCAGGACGAGTTCCGCTTCGTGCTGTCGCAGGAAGAGTATCTCGAGCTCTTCCTCGACGACCTGGAGCTGCCCGACCTGGCCAAGCGCAAGCTGGTTGCGTCCGAAAGCGTCGGGTGGCGGCGGGCCGGTTATTCCACCAGCGGCCCGCCCGCCAGCCTGGCGGTGACCCGGACGATGCAGCGGGCGATGTCGCGGCGCATTGCCCTGCGCCGCCCGAAATCCGGCGAGATCAAAGACATCGAGGCCGAGATCGCGGCGCTGGAGGGCGAGG
>NZ_JBCNNF010000487.1:0-4856 GCF_039594555.1 Inquilinus sp. | reverse complement strand
GGCGCGGCGGTGCTGGCTCTGGCGGTGCTGTTCGTCGCCCATGCCCGCCGCTTCCCCGACCCGGTGCTGCCGCTGCATCTGCGTCGCAACCGGGTCTTCGCCGTCGGCTGCCTGGTGCTGGCCCTGACCTTCATGGGCATGCTGGCGGCCAGCGTGTTCTTCCCGCTGTTCTTCCAGCTGGTGCTGGGGGTCAGCGCCGCGCGATCGGGCCTGCTGACCGGGCCGCTGATGCTCGGCCTCGTCGGCGCCTCGATCGTCAACGGCCGGGTGCTGCTGCGCTCCGGCCGCTACAAGCCGGCGCAGACCGGCGGGCTGGCGCTGGCGACCCTGGCCTTCGGCGTGCTGAGCTGGGCCGCATCCACGGCGCAGGGCATCCCGGTGATCGAGCCGGCGCTGATCGCCATCGGCATCGGCCTCGGCCTGGTGATGCCGAACATGACCATCGCCGTGCAGAACGCGGTGCCGCGCGAGGACCTCGGGGCGGCCACCGCCACCTTGGCCTTCTGCCGCTCGCTGGGCGGCGCGGTGGGCGTCGCCGCGGCCGGGGCGGTGCTGGCCGGGCAGCTGCGCCTGGCCGTAGGCGCCGAGGGCCTGGCCCAGGCCGGGCTGCGCCAGTTGGCCGCCCTGCCGCCGGAGGCGCATGCCGCCGCGGTCGACCTCTACCGACACGCCATCGCCACCACCTTCCTGGCCGGCACCGGCGTGATCGCCGCCGCCTTCGTGGCGATCCTGTTCCTGCCCGAGCTGCCCCTGCGCGCCAGCCACGCGCCGGCGGAGCGACCGGCCGCCTGATCGGGGCGACGCCCTTCACACCCGACGTATGGATAACGATATAGTAGCGTATGGATAGCCATTATCTAACGAGGAGGGCCGGTCGTGACACTGCAGATCCGTGACAGCCGGGCGCGCGAACTGGCTCAGGAACTGGCCTCCCGGCGCAACGTGACCATGACCGAGGCCGTCATCCAGGCGCTGGAGGCCGAGCTGCGCCGCGAGGCGGAGAAGGAGCCCCTCGCCATTCGCATCGCGCGGATCGCGGCGATCGCCGCCAGGGAAGCCGGACCCGGCGGGCGCGCCATGACCAAGGACGAGATCGATGAGATGTGGGGCCATTGATGTTCGTCGACACGTCGGTGATCGTCGCCCTGATCGCCGGTGAGCCCGATGCGCCCCGCTATGCCGACATCCTGGCGAGGGCCGAACGGCGCCTGACCTCGGGTCTTGTGGTCCTCGAAGCGGCGATGCGGCTCTCCACCCTGCTGCGGCTCGACCCGGTCAGGGCCGAGGCCCTGATCCATATGCTGCTCGACGAGGCCGGACTCACGATCGTCCCGATCGATGGCGAGACCGCCACGGCAGCCGTCGCCGCCTTCGCCACCTATGGCAAGGGCCAGGGCCATCCGGCACAGCTCAACCTCGCCGACTGCATGTCCTATGCCTGCGCCCGGACGCATGGAGTGCCGCTGCTGTTCAAGGGCGACGACTTCTCGAAGACCGACATCCAGGCGGCGGGTGTCGGCAACGCCTAAAGGAAGCTATACGGGTCGATGTCGACCTGCACCCGCACCGTGCCCGGCACCTGCACCCGCGACACCCATTCCGCCACCAGCGACTGCACGCCGATACGACGGTCGGCCTTCAGCAGCAGGCGGCGGCGGTGGCGGCCGCGCAGCATCGCCAGCGGCGCGTCGGCCGGGCCCAGCACCATCATCCCGTCGCCCTGCGGCGCCGCCCGGCCGAGATCCTGTGCCACCCGGTCGACCGCGCCGCGGTCGGGGCCGGAGACGATCAGCGCCACCAGCTTGCCGTAGGGCGGCAGGCCGCGCGACCGCCGCGCCTCCGCCTCCGACGCCAGGAAGCCGTCGCGATCGTCGGCCACCAGGGTCTGCATCACCGGATGGTCGGGCATGAAGCTCTGCAGCAGCACCCGGCCCGGCTTCTCGCCGCGCCCGGCCCGGCCGCCGACCTGGTGCAGCAGCTGCCAGGTCCGCTCCGCCGCGCGCAGGTCGCCGCCGGCGAGGCCGAGATCGGCATCGACCACCCCGACCAGCGTCAGGCCGGGGAAATGGTGCCCCTTGGCCAGGATCTGGGTGCCGATCAGCAGGTTGACGGCGCCGCTGGCGAGATCCGCCGTCAGGTCGGCGATCGCCTGGGGCCCGGAGAAGGTGTCCGAGGCGACGATCTGCCAGCGCGCCTCCGGCAGGGTGGCGTCGACCTCCTCGGCGATCCGCTCCACCCCCGGGCCGCAGGCGGCGAAGCTGCCCTCGGCCTGGCAGGACGGGCAGGTCTTGGGCAGCGGCGCCCGGTGGCCGCAATGATGGCATTCGAGGCGCCCGGCCAAGCGATGCTCGACCAGCCAGGCGGTGCAGTGCGGGCATTCCAGGCGGTGGCCGCAATGCCGGCACAGGGTCAGGGGCGCGTAGCCGCGACGGTTCAGGAACAGCATCGCCTGCTCCCCCGCCGCCAGCGTCTCCACCACCGCCTCACGCAGGGTCGGTGACAGGAAGCGGCCGCGCGGCGGCGATTCGCGGCGCATGTCGATCGCCGTCACCGAGGGCAGCCGTGCCGTGCCGTGCCGCGACGGCAGCTCCAGCGCGCCATAGCGCCCGGCCTCGACATTGGCCAGCGTCTCCAGCGACGGTGTGGCCGAGGCCAGCACCACCGGGAAGCCGCCGAGATGGCCGCGCAGCACCGCCATGTCGCGGGCCTGGTAGACGACGCCGTCCTCCTGCTTGAAGGCGCTCTCATGCTCCTCGTCGACCACGATCAGGCCGAGATCGGGATAGGGCAGGAACAGGGCCGAGCGGGCGCCGACCACCACGCGGGCCTCGCCGAAGGCCACGGCCCGCCAGTTGCGCCGGCGCTGGACTGAGGTCAGCTCGGAATGCCATTCGGTCGGGCGCACGCCGAAGCGGGCGGCGAAGCGGTCGAGCCAATGCGCCGACAGCGCGATCTCCGGCAGCAGCACCAGCACCTGCTTGCCGGCCGCCAGCGCCGCCGCCACCGCCTCGAAATAGACCTCGGTCTTGCCCGAGCCGGTGACGCCGTCGAGCAGCGTGGTTGAGTAGCCGCCGTCGGCCACCGCGTCGATCAGCCGGTCCGCCGCCTCGCGCTGGGTCTCGCCCAGCACGGCGCGCGGCCGTGACAGGTCCGGCTGCGGCACCGGGTCGAAGCCGGGCAGCAGCACGGTCTCCAGGAGCCCGGCCTCGGCCATGCCCTTGATCACGGCAGTGCCGCAGCCGGCCTCGCGCGCCAGCTCGGCCGGCAGCCGCGCCGGCCCGTCCTCCAGCACGCCCAGCACCCGCCGCCGGGCGGCGCTGAGCTTGGCGCCCTCGGGCGGAAGATCGGCACGGCGGTACGCAACGATCGGCTTCGGCGGCTCCAGCGCCCCGGTCGAGGACAGGGTCATGCGCAGCACCGCGCCGGGGGGCGACAGAGTGTAGCGGGCGACCCGGTCGATGAAATTCCGCGCCACCTCCGGCAGCGGCGGCAGGTCGAAGCGGTGTAGCACCGGCTTCAGCCGGGCGCGGGCGACCTGGCCGGTGCCCGGGCCCCAGATGACGCCGACCCGCCTGAGGCGGCCCAGCGGCACCTCGACATAGCTGCCGGGCGCAAGATCCAGCCCCTCCGGCACCGCGTAATCGTAAGCTTCCGCCAGGGGCAGCGGCAGCAGCACCCGGACCGTGGCAACCGCGCCACTCTCCTCCTCCACCGGCGTCGCTGCTGTGGCCTCGGACTCCGCCATGGGCTAGACTTGCCCCCGCGGGCCGACATCGGTGCCGCGCACCGGCCCGAAGCGACCGCTGGCCATTGGAACGAGGCCCATGAAGTTCTTCATCGATACCGCCGACTTCAACGAAATCCGTGACCTGGCCGCGACCGGCCTGGTCGATGGAGTGACGACCAACCCCTCCCTGATCGCCAAGTCCGGGGCCAAGTTCCTGGACCTGATCCCGCAGATCTGCGAGGTGGTGAAGGGTCCGGTCTCGGCCGAGGTCGCCGCGACCGACTTCGACACCATGATGGCCGAGGGCCGCAAGCTGTCCAAGATCGCGAAGAACATCGCGGTCAAGGTGCCGCTGACGCCCGCCGGCCTCAAGGTCTGCCGCACCTTGTCCGACGCCGGCACCATGGTCAACGTCACGCTGTGCTTCTCGGCCGGTCAGGCGATCCTGGCGGCCAAGGCCGGCGCGACCTTCATCTCGCCCTTCGTCGGCCGGCTCGACGATGTCGGCGAGGACGGCATGGGCCTGATCGCCGACATCGTGCAGATCTATCGCCAGTACCCGGATATCAAGACCCAGGTGCTGGTGGCGTCGATCCGCGGCCCGCGCCACGTGATCGAGGCGGCCAAGCTGGGCGCCCATGTCGGCACCCTGCCGCCGGCCGCCCTGCGCGCGCTGTACAGCCATCCGCTGACCGACAAGGGCCTGTCCGCCTTCGTGGCCGACTGGCAGAAGACCGGGCAGAGCATCCTCGACGAGGCCGAGCTCGCCGCCATCAAGAAGACGGCGTGAGGGCGGCCCGTTGGCACAGGAAGTGAAGCGGCCGGACGCCCCCACCCTGACCGCGGCGGACGTCTCGGCCTGGCTGCTGGCCCATCCGGACTTCCTGGTCCAGCACCCGGACCTGCTGGCCAGGCTGGCCCTGCCACCGCGGGACCGCGGCGAAGGGGTGATCGACCTGCAGGGCTTCCAGACCGAAAGGCTGCGCAGCCAGGTGGATCGGTTGAAGGAGCAGCAGCGCGCCTTCATCGGTGCCAGCCGCGCCAACCACAACACCCAGAACCGGGTGCATGCCGCGATCCTGTTCCTGCTGGACGCGGAGAGCTTCGAGCAGCTGATCCACACGGTGTC
>NZ_JBCNNF010000486.1:0-4860 GCF_039594555.1 Inquilinus sp. | reverse complement strand
GGCGCGGGATGTACTGCACCGGCGGATAGCTGGCCTCGCGCAGCGTCAGCGCGCTGACGCTGTCGGCGACGACCTTGCCGGCGACCTTCACCACCACCCGGGCCGGGTTCGGCGTCACCGTGATCGGATGGTCGGGCCCGGGGATCTTCCTCGGCTTCTCGCTCATGGCGCTCGGCCTTGCTGTGTGCTGGACCTTCGATGTGGGGTCCGGGCCGCTGCAGGGAAAGGGGTAGAGACCGTTTGGAAATGCGCTGGCGTGAGTCGGCTGGCGGTGGTTTCGAGAACCGGCGCGCAGCGGACATTATCGTCCGTGAGCACCGGAAGCGCAGAAACCGCCGTCAGACGGCCACGCCAGTAGCATTTGCGAACGGTCTCTCAGAACTTCCCGTGGCGCAGATACGCCTCCTGCGGCGACACGCCGTCCAGGATCGCCCTCCGCACCAGGTTCTCCTGCCGCATCACGTCCTCGACCTTCGCCACCGTCTCTTCGGCCAGGGCCGCCGGAATGACGACGATGCCGTCGATGTCGGCCACCACCCAGTCGCCGGTGGCGATGCGCACCTGACCGATGGTGATCGGCTCGCCATAGGCCTCCGGCATCCAGGCGGCGACGATGTCGCGCGGCGTGCGGAAGCGGGCGAAGACCGGGAAGCCCAGCCGGCGGATGAAGGCGTTGTCGCGCGACCCGCCATCGACGATGTAACCGCGCACGCCGCGCGACTGCAGCGCCTCGGCCGACAGCTCGCCCATCAGGGCGCGCACGTCGTCCTGCGGCTGGCAGATGGCGACATGGTCCTTCGGCACCACGGTCAGCAGCTCGGTCCAGGCCAGCAGGCTCCGATGCGCGTCTATCGTGTCGTCCGGCCGGCCGCGGATGGTGAAGATGCGACCGCAGATCCGGGTGTCCGGGTCCACGGCCAGGATGGTCCGCGGCAGCACGCAATTGGCGTGGCCCATATCGCGCAGCACGTCGAAGACGGCGCCGGAGTAGCAGGCCTCCAGCCGGGCGGTCAGGTCGGTCATGATGCGCTTCCCCTTTGTTGTCATTGCCGGGCTTGACCCGGCAATCCAGAGGATGTCGAGACCTTCTGGATCCTCGGGTCAAGCCCGAGGATGACAGTGGAGGGGCGCGATCAGGCCGCCACCGGCGGCAGCCAGCCCTGGGCCTCGCGCCAGTCCTTCGGCAGGCCGGCGAAGCGGTCCAGGCGCATCGACGACAGGTCGGCGAAGCTGCAGGCGCCGTCGACGATCATGTCGCGGATGGCATGGCCGCTGGCCGGCGACAGGCCGAAGCCGACGCTGGACATGGTGGCGACGACGGCATTGTCGAAGCCCGGCATCCAGTCGATCACCGCGCGGCCGTCCGGCGTGTTCTCGATGACGCCCGACCAGCTGCGGATCATCCGCACATGCGCGGCCTTCGGGAACAGCTCCATCAGCCGGCGGCCGATGTTGCGCAGAAGGGGGCTGGACGGCTTCGGCGGCGTCTTCAGGTCGACCGGCGGCAGCCATTCATGCGGGCCGCCGCCATAGACCAGGTTGCCGCGCAGCGTCTGGCGCCCGTACAGGCCGTTGCCGTCGACCCCGCTCATCGGCATCGCCGGCAGCGGCTCGGTGACGATCATCTCGGCCCGGCCGGAGGCGACCGGCAGGTCGACGCCCAGCATCTCGGCCAGGAGGCCGGTCTGGGGACCTGCGGCGATCACCACATGGTCGCAGCCGAAATCGCCGCGGTCGGTGCGGACCTTCGTCACCTTGCCGCCCGCAGTGTCGAAGCCGGTCACGGTGCAATGCTGCAGGATGCGGCCGCCCAGGTCCTGCAGCGCCCAGGCATAGGCCTGGCTGGTGCGCTGCGGGTTGGCGTGGCCGCCATATTTCAGCAGGTAGCCGCGCTCCACCGTATCGCCGGCCAGCGGCGCCAGCTCACGGATCTGCTTGCCGTCCAGGGTGTCGTAATGGAAGCCCTGCTTCTCGCCCATCCGCACCCAGCCGAGCATGAACTCGACGTCGGATTCGTGCAGCACGATCTTCAGCCGGTGCTTCTGGTGTTCGGTGGGATAGCCCAGCAGCTCGTCCATCTGCGGCCACAGCCGCTGCTCCTCCGGGAACAGCGGGCTCTGCGGATGGGTACAGCCGCCGCCGTTGCGGCCCGACGCCTCCCAGCCGACGATGCCCTTCTCCAGCACCAGCACGTCGACGCCGCTGCGTGCCAGCCACCAGCCGGTGCTCAGCCCGGTGACGCCGCCGCCGATGATGACGACCGAGGCGCCCTTCTTCGTCTCTGCCATGATCCGCCCTCCGCCTCAGCCTTGCTTCGTCCCGCCGGCGGGGATGTCCCACCACGGCACCCACTGGCTCTCGATGCCAAACCAGGAATCCCATTCCTGCCGCACCACCGCCGCCTCGTCCTGCGGCCACAGCACTTTCAGCGGCAGCGGCCGCACCGGCGGGCGGTAGCTGGCCAGCGGCACCTGGCCGACATCGATGCGGGATGACAGGGCCAGCAGCATCGCCACCTGCTCGCGGCAGCGGCGGCCCTGGCACAGCCCCATGCCGGCGCGGGTCAGGCGCTTGACCTGGTCCTGGTTCACCGGCCCGTCCTCCAGCAGCGTGGTCAGCGACCGGGTGGCCATCTTGTTCGACACCCGCTCGAGATAGCGCGGCGGGCTGATGTCCAGCAGCTCGCCGCGGCTGACCTCCTCGCACTGGCACACCAGCACGTCGAGCCCGCCGGTGTTCAGGAGCGCCTTCAGCCAGGTCATGCGGTGGTCGCCGCCGCCCTTGACCGGCTGCGCCAGCCCGGTGCGCGCGGCCGTGACGTCGGTCTCGGCCGCCTTGTCCAGCGACGCGGCCGCGGCGATCGCCGCCACCCGGCCCTCCTGCCGCGCCACCGCGGGGTCGACAGACTTGGCGGCATGGATGCCGGCACAGTCGCCGACGGCATAGGCGAAGGGCAGGGCGGTGCGGCCGTCGGCCTCCGTCACCGGCACATGGCCGCCGCGGTCGGGGTCGTGCACCAGCGTCGCGTCCAGCGCCGCCAGCAGCTCGATGTTCGGCACCGTGCCGATGCCCAGCGCGACGGTGTCACAGGCGATGTCACGCTCGCTGCCCGGCACCGGCGACAGGCCGGCATCGATCCTAACCAGCGTCGCAGTCGTCACGCCCTCGACATCGCCCGCCGCCGCCTTGATGACATGGCCGGTCAGCACCGGCACGCCATGGGCCTTGACCGCCTCGACCAGCTCGGCGGGGCCGACCGGCTGGTCGGCCACCTCGACCAGCCCGGCCACCTCCAGCCCGCGGCCCAGTGCCGTCAGCGCAAGGTCCAGCGCCTCGGCGCCGGTGCCCAGGATCAGCAGGCGCCGGCCGGCGAAGGCGTCGTAGCCGGCGATCAGCCGGTGCGCCGCGGTCACGCCCATCACGCCCGGCAGCTCCCAGCCCGGGAAGGACATGCCGAGGTCGCGCCGGCCGGCGGCGACGATGACCTTGTCGAAGCCGACCAGCCAGGACCGGTCGGTGTCGGCCAGGCCGGCGACGGGGCCGGGCATCCACTGCACCCCGGGTGCATTCGCGAACAGGCCCCAGACCGTGGTCTGCAGCAGCACCTCGACGCCCTTGTCGAACAGTTCCACCAGCTCCGGCCGGGCTTCCAGGAACGTCTCCAGCAGCCGGCCGGGCGTGTTCACCGCGGCAATGGCGCGGCCGCCGAAATGCAGCGGCACATCCATGCCGATCAGGGCGCCGTCGACCGGGTTCTCATCGACCAGCAGCACCTCCAGCCCGCGCTCCGCCGCCTCGGCCGCTGCGGCGATGCCGGCCGGGCCGGCGCCGATGACGAGAAGCTGGACATGGCGCTCGACCTCCGGGGTCTTCCCGGCGACCGACTTCGGATCGATGGGGGGATGGGACATGGCGGCTTGGTTCTCCGACGCGGCGTCCGGTCCCCTCTTGCCTTGCCTGCGACGGGCATACAGGGTGGGGCCGGCATCTGGCTGGTGACGCAAGGCTACCGCCGGCACCGATCGAGGACGGACGCATTGGCGACAGCGAAGAACAGCAAAGCGACGGCGGAGGCGGGAAACGGCCGGCGGACGCTGAGCCGCGAGGACTGGATCCGCGCCGCGCTGAAGGTGCTGGAGAAGGGCGGCGTCGCCAGCGTCAAGGTCGACCGGCTGGCCACTACGCTGAAGGTGACGCGCGGCAGCTTCTACTTCCACTTCCAGGGCCGGAAGGACCTGCTGGCGGCGCTGCTGGACGAATGGCGCCGGCGCAACTGCGCGCCCTTCGAGGCGCTCGAAGGTCGTACCGACCTCGAGGGCGCGGCCTTCTTCCGGGCCTTCCGCAACGTCTGGGTCGACGAGGACCCGTTCAGCCCGGCGCTGGACATGGCGGTGCGCGACTGGGGCCGGGCCTCGAAGGAGGTGGCGCGGGCGGTGCAGGGCGCCGACCAGTACCGCATGGGCCTGCTGCGCCGCGCCTTCGGGCAGATGGGCTATGGGCCGGACGAGGTCGAGATCCGCAGCCGCATCGCCTATTTCCACCAGATCGGCTACTACGCCATGGCCTTCCACGAGCCGCGGCCGGAGCGGCTGCGCTACCTGCCGATCTACGACGACGTGCTGACCGGACGGCCGGGAGAAGGGAGCGGGCAATGCTGACGATCTGGGGCCGGCGCAACGCCTTCAACGTGCAGAAGGTGATGTGGCTGGTGGGCGAGCTCGGCCTGCCGCATGAGCACATCCCGGCCGGCGGCGATTTCGGCGGGCTGGACGACCCCGCCTTCCGCGCCCGGAACCCGCATGGACGGGTGCCGGTGATCGATGATGGCGGCATGGTGGTGTGGGAATCGCACAGCATCCT
>NZ_JBCNNF010000485.1:0-4889 GCF_039594555.1 Inquilinus sp. | reverse complement strand
GTGCAGGTAGATACCTTCCTGTGTAGGTTTGCTGTAGTAAGGCGCTACGCTGAGGATAGCGGCCTTCTGGTGCTCTTCCAGGCGGTTGATGCAGCGGATCATCGTCGACTTGCCGGAGCCGGAAGGACCGGCAATGACGATACGCTCGCCGCGCTGGCTGGCGCTCAACGTCACCTTGCCCTTGCGTGGCTTGCCGGCGCGCTCGCGCTCTTCCGGCATTTCCAGGCCGTGGTCGAGCGCGTTGCGGATCAGGTGCACCATCGGGTCGGCAAGCGCCTCCATCGACGGCAACGACACCCTCTCCGGCGGGGACGGCGTCGACACGCTGGGGGGCGGCGACGGCAACGATGTCCTCGACGGCGGCGGCGGCAACGACGATCTCGTGGGAGATGCCGGCGACGATGTCCTGCGCGGCGGCGCGGGGGCGGACGACCTCACCGGCCTGGGGGGCAACGACACGGCGACCTACAGCGAGGGCACGGTCGGCGTCACCGTCAGCCTCAACACTGGCATCGGCCATGGCGGCAATGCCGAGGGCGATACGCTGGCCTTCATCGAGAACCTGATCGGCAGCCAGGGCAGCGACACGCTCGTCGGCGACAGCGGCGTCAACACCCTCGACGGCCAGAACGGGGCCGACACGCTCGACGGCCTGGGCGGCAACGATGTGCTCCGCGGCGGGGCGGGGGCCGACCATTTCGATGGCGGCCTCGATATCGATACCGCCAGCTACTACACCGGCACGGTCGGGGTTTCGGTCAACCTGGCCGCCGAAACCGGCAGCGGTGGCGATGCCCAGGGCGACACGCTGGTCTCGATCGAGAATGTCAGCGGCAGCCAGGGCAGCGACACTCTCATCGGCAATGCCGGCGCCAACGTGCTGCAGGGCTGGAACGGCAACGACGTGCTCCAGGGCGGCGCCGGGCACGACATCCTCACCGGCGGCGCCGGGGCCGACCGTTTCGTCTACGCCGCGCTGGGGGACAGCATGGTCGGCGCTAATGCCGACCACATCATGGATTTCAGCCATGCCCAGGGCGACAGGATCGACCTGCACCTGATCGATGCCAGCATCGGCGCCGCCGGGGACCAGGCCTTCCACTTCATCGGCACCGCCGCCTACACGCACCATGCCGGCGAGCTGCGCTTTGCCTTCACCGACGCCAGCCACACCACCATCGCCGGCGACGTCAACGGCGACGGAACCTCCGACTTCCACATCACGCTGACAGGGCATGTCAGCCTGGCGGCGGCCGACTTCGTCCTCTAGCCGGGCCTGGACCAGGGCGGCCCGGCGCAGGCCGCCACCCTAGTCCAGGAAGTCCCCGTGCTTGCGCACATGCTCGGCCAGGCCCAGCGTGTGCTCGCGCACCAGCTTCTCGGCCAGGTCGGCGTCGCGGGCCTCCAGCGCGGCGACGATCTTCTGGTGGTCGACCACCGAGCGTTGGGCCCGGTGGTCCTGCCCGATCGTCACCCGGCGGATGCCGCGCATATGGATGAACAGGTTGTCGGTGATGTCGACGATCAGCTGGCAGCCGCTGATCCGGATGATCTGCTTGTGGAAGGCGATGTTGGCTTCGGAATACTCGCTGACATGCTCCTCCGGGTCGCGGTCGCGGAACACGTCGACATAGTCGTGCAGCTTGCGGATCTGGGCGTCGGTGGCGACCTGGGTGGCCAGCCGCGCGGCCATGCTCTCCAGCGCGGCCCAGACGGTGACCATCTCCAGCACCTCGGCCTTGCTCTTGCGGATCACGAAGATGCCGCGGCGGGGGACGGAGCGGACGAAGCCCTCCTGCTCCAGCAGCGTCATGGCCTCGCGGATCGGGGTGCGGCTGACGCCCAGCATCTCGCTCAGCTGCCGCTCCTCCAGCTTGATCTCGCCGGGATGGCCGTAGATGTCCATCTCGGTGATGGCCTGCTTCAGCGCTTTGTAGGCCTTGATCCGGAAGCTCGTCTCGGTGTCGAGCGGTTTGACGTCGATCTGCGGGAAGCTCATCAAAGGCCCTTCTGCCTGCGCGGCGGCGTTCCCTTCGGCTATAACCCCGGGCGCCGCCGGTCACAAGTATACCGTGGACGAGAGTCCAGCGCAGCTTTCCTCCTTTCGATCGATTGACATAAGGTATTTTGTATACCACGATGATCCGGTCGGCTGCTCAGCGGCCCTGACTCCAATCAACGGGAGGAAGGCGCGGCCATGAAACTCTGCATCTATGGCGCCGGAGCCATCGGCGGCTATCTCGGCGTCCAGCTCCATCGCGCGGGGGTCGAGGTCAGCCTCGTCGCCCGCGGCCTGCATCTTGAGGCGATGCGCCAGAACGGCCTCACCCTCAAGATCGACGACGAGACCCGCACCGCCCGCATCCGCTGCACCGACAATCCGGCCGAGCTGGGCCCGCAGGACTATGTCGTGATCTGCCTCAAGGCCCATTCGGTGCCGGGGGTGGTCGAGGCGATGCAGCCGCTGCTGGGGCCGGAGACGGCGGTGGTGACCGCGGTGAACGGGCTGCCCTACTGGTATTTCCACCGTCATGGCGGTCCGCTCGACGGCCGCACCATCGAGACGGTCGATCCCGGCGGGGTGCAGTGGAAGCGGCTGGGGCCGCAGCGCGGCATCGGCTGCATCGTCTACCCGGCCACCGAGGTGGTGGCGCCCGGCGTGGTCGAGCACCATTATGGCGACAAGTTCCCGATCGGCGAGCCGGATGGCAGCCGGTCGGCCCGCGTCACAGCCCTGAGCGAGGCGATGGAGGCGGCGGGGCTGAAGGCGCCGATCCGCGACAACATCCGCGACGAGATCTGGCTGAAGCTGTGGGGCAATCTCTGCCTCAACCCGATCAGCGCCCTGACCCATGCGACGCTCGACGTCATCACCGGCGACCCCGCCACCCGCGACGTGGCGCGGCGGATGATGGCCGAGGCGCAGACCATCGGCGACAAGCTCGGCGTCCGTTTCCGGGTCGATATCGAGCGGCGGCTGGACGGCGCCGGCGCCGTCGGCGCGCACCGCACCTCGATGCTGCAGGACCTCGACCGCGGCCGGCCGATGGAGATCGACCCGCTGGTCACCGTGGTGCAGGAACTCGGCCGCATGGTCGGGGTGCCGACGCCGACGATCGACACCGTCCTGGCCCTGGTGCAGCAGCGCGCCGAGATCGCCGGGCTGTACAGCCGCCCGGCCCCGGCCCGCTCCGAACCGGAGCTGGTGCCGGCCTGACCCCATCCCCGAACGGCCGCGAAGAGCCGTTTCCAGACGAGGAGGATCCCAGCCATGAGAGCCGAAGACATTCTGCGCCAGAAGGACACGCGCATCGTCATGATCCGCGTCGGCGAGACGGTGGCCACCGCCGTCACGCTGATGACTCGGGAGAATGTCGGCGCCCTGCTGGTCAAGGAGGTGTGCCGCACCGAGGGCAACGTCGTGGTCGGGGTGTTCTCCGAGCGCGACGTCGCCCGGGCGCTGTCCGTGCACGGCGCCGCGGCGCTGGCCATGCCGGTCTCGGCTTTCATCGGCCGGGCGGTGATCAGCTGCGAGCCGCGCGACAGCATCGAGACGGTGCTGCGGCTGATGGACGAGAACCACATCCGCCACGTGCCGGTGATGGAGGATCACACTCTGGTCGGGGTGATCAGCGCCCGCGACCTGATCCGGCACTTCCTGCAGCAATCCTCGCCGGCGCTGCAGGATGCCGCGTCGGCCGTGGTCCACGCGTGATCTCCACTTGAACGGAACCGCGGCGGCCTGACCGGCTGCTGCGGCGTCTCTAACGCGATGCGGTGCCGCTGCACGGGCCGCATGGGGGAGTCTTGTCCATGCGGATAGCGGTGTTGCGAGAGCGGCGGGATGGCGAGCGCCGGGTGGCGGCGACGGCGGACAGCGTGAAGAAGCTGGTGGGTCTGGGGGCGACGGTGGCGGTGGAGGCCGGCGCCGGGCTTGGCAGCGCGGTGACGGACGAGGCGTATCGCGCGGCGGGGGCGGAGGTGGCGGCGGATGCGGCCGCGGCTCTGGCCGGCGCGGATGTGGTGCTGAAGGTGCGCCGCCCCTTGCGAGCCGGCGAGGGCGAGGTCGACGAGCTGTCGCTGATCCCGCGCGGCGCGACGCTGATCGGGGTGCTGGAGCCCTATGACGACGCGGAGAGCCTTTCGGCCTATGCCGCGGGCGGGATCGAGTCCTTCGCGCTGGAGCTGGTGCCGCGGATCACGCGGGCGCAGTCGATGGACGTGCTGTCGAGCCAGGCGAACCTGGCGGGCTACCGGGCGGTCTTGGAGGCGGCGTCGGTGTTCGGCCGGGCCTATCCGATGATGATGACGGCGGCGGGCACGGTGCCGCCGGCCCGGGTGCTGGTGATGGGCGCCGGCGTGGCCGGGCTGCAGGCGATCGCGACGGCACGGCGCCTCGGGGCCGTGGTGTCGGCGACGGATGTGCGGCCGGCGGCGAAGGAGCAGGTGCAGTCGCTCGGCGCCAGCTTCGTCGCGGTCGAGGATGAGGAGTTCAAGGCGGCCGAGACGGCAGGCGGCTACGCCAAGGAGATGTCGGCGGAATACCGGGCCAAGCAGGCGGCGCTGATCGCCGAGACGGTGAAGAAGCAGGACATCGTCATCTGCACCGCCCTGATCCCCGGCCGCAAGGCGCCGGTGCTGATGGACGAGGCGATGGTGCGGTCGATGAAGCCGGGGTCGGTGATCGTCGACCTGGCGGCGGAGCGGGGCGGCAACTGCGCCCTGACCCGGCCGGGCGAGGTGGTCGAGGACCAGGGCGTCACCATCGTCGGGTACCGGAACATCCCGGGCCGGATCGCGACCGACGCCTCGGCGCTCTACGCCCGCAACCTGGTCGCCTTCCTGACGCCGCTGGTCGACAAGGAGACCAAGGCGCTGAAGGTGGATGG
>NZ_JBCNNF010000484.1:0-4901 GCF_039594555.1 Inquilinus sp. | reverse complement strand
AGCGCAGAAACACCGCCGCTCGACGGATCATGCCGGCGATCATGCCGGGTCCTCCCCCACGCGCCGGCCGAAGCCGGCCTCCCGCCAGTCCAGGACACGATAGAAGCTCTGGCCGTCCGCGGCGACCCAGATCACCGCTTCGACCCGTCCGCGCGCGCCGCGGGCGGTCGCGGCCTCGACGCTGACGCTGTAGATCGGCCCGGGCGCGGGCCGCAGAAGCTTGCCGGCATCCGGCGGCAGCAGCGAGGCCAGCCGCTCCGGCGTCGGCGTCGGCCGCTGCTGCCGGGCGCGCACCACCGCCTCGGCCTGGGCGCGGGTGACGCCGGGCAGGGCCTGCAGCACCAGCGGATCGGCCGAGAAGGGATTGATACCCCCGGCCGGTGACAGAACCGTGACCAGCGGCATCAGCGCGTCGGCCAGCTGCCGGCTGATGCCGGGAATCGTGCGCAGCTCCTCGGCCGACTGGAACGGGCGGGCCAGCTCCGCCGGGTCGTCCGGATCCGCGGCCGGAGCCGTGCGGGCGGCGGGCGGCGGGCGGTTGCCATCCTGGCTGTTCGCGCCTCCGCCGGCCGGCTGGCCGGGGGCGGCCTGGGGGCCGCCACGCCGGCGCAGGATCGCCTGGGTTAGGCGCGGCGCGGCGTCCGGCGTGCCCAGCACCACGGTGAGCAGCCGCGTCAGCGTCTCCTCATCGGCCCGGTTCAGGTCGACCCGGCCGGCCTCGTCGCGGATGCGGACGATGAGCCGGTCGCCACCGATCTCGGCGGGGTAGGGGGTGCCGTCGGCGCGCCAGCCGCGGTCGTCATCGGCGGTGCCCAGCCCCAGCACCGCCAGCTCGACGCCGCCGCGCAGCAGCGCCCGCAGGCGGATCTCCTCGGCGCCGTTGGCGGCGACGCGGGCCTCGGTGCGGCTGCTCAGGCTGAAGCCGATGGTCAGCATCGACAGCATCACCAGCGTCCACAGCACCACCACCAGCGCCACGCCGCGCTCGCCCTGGCGCGGGTCGCGGGGCGCGGCGGAGCGGGGGTCAGCCGGCCTTGGCATCGCGCTGCGCCGACAGGCTGCAGAAATCGCTCCCGTCCGGGGCGGACGGGGTGGTGGAGGCATTGCCGGAATCGGCCGCGGCCTGCGCGCCCTGCTGCGGCTGCGCCGGGTTCTGCGGCTGCTGCTGGGGCGGTTGCTGCTGTGGTTGTCCGGCCTGCCGCTGTCCCGACGGAGCGTTCTGCTGCCCGTCCGGCGCCGGGGCGTTGCCGGAGGTGATGGCGCGGACGCAGGCGGCCTCCAGGTCGACCGGAAGCGGCACCACGATGTCCGGCCACACCGCCAGCCCCTCGGCGTCCCGGCTGCTCAGGCGGATCAGCCGCGGCGGCGCCTCGCGGTCCGGCCAGGGCGTCACCCAGCGCGGCCGCTGCTCGCCGGGCACGATGCCGAAATAGTCGAAGCGGTACGCGACCGGCCCGCGGGCCAGGACCAGGTCGTCGGTCGGCTTGGCATCGGCGAAACCGGCCAGCCGCGGGTCGAAGCCGGCGCGGGAATAGCGCAGGGTCGACTGGCCGGGCACGACATCGACGTAGAAGAAGGCGATGGCCAGGCCGGGGTCGCCGGGGAAGCCCGGATCGGCCACCACCAGCCCGATGCGGTCGGGATCGCCGCGGAAGGCGACGGCGGGCTTGGCGCCGGGCTGGGCCTGCCAGGTCAGCCGCCGGGCGGCCGCCGCCTCGCGCCGCAGCGTCGATTGCACCAGGGCGATCGTCTCCGACGCGTCGGCCGCCCGGGCGCCGCGGTCCCAGCCGGCGGCGACGAAGCGCAGGCCCCCGGTCAGCAGCACCATGATCAGCGCCACCACCACCATGGCAATGATGGTCTCGAGCAGCGTGAAGCCGCGCTGGCTGTCGGTGCCTGTCGTCATTGCACCGACACCAGGGCCAGGGTTGTCATCTCGAAGCGCGGGCCCGAAGCGGGGGGCTCGACGGCGATGCGCAGCCGGGCCAGCCGCGCTTGGCGGGCGCCCAGCGCCACGGTCTGGCGCGGCGCCTGGTCCCAGCTGTCGGCCACGATCCGCCAGCGATAGCCGTCATCGGTCTCGCCGGACAGGGTGCTGCCCAGCTTCAGCGGGGTGGGCAGGCTGTCCAGCTGCGCCGCCAGGCCTTCGGCGACGATGGCGGCGCGCTGCAGCCCGTCGGCCCGGGCCATGCCGGTCATGCCGGTGCCGAAGATCCGGAAAATCACGGTCAGGATCAGCCCCAGGATGGTCAGTGCGACCACCACCTCGATCAGGGTAAAACCGCGCTCCCGGATCCTCGGCTCATGCGCCATCGCCGGGCTCCGTGATCCTGACCCGGCCGGTCAGCCAGTTGACCTCGACCTGGTAGGCGCGGCCCTGGCCGGCCAGGCGGATGGTGCCGCCGGTCGACCGGCCGTCCGGCAGGAAGCGGATGCCCGGATGGCCGCTGCGGTCGGCCGCGATCTCGGCGCTGGTCACGTCGACGGTGATGCCGTCGGCGATGCGGTGGCGCAGCGGTGCCGTCACCGGGCCGAAGCTGCGGCCCACCGGGTCGATCACCACGCCCTGCGGCCCGTCGCGCAGGATGGCGTCGCTGCGCGCCTGGCGCAGCTCCGACGCCAGGGTGGCCACGGTGCGCTTCAGCTGGGCCTGGGCCGAGCCGCGCGCCAGCATCGGCGGCACCAGCGCCGCCACGGCGCCGAGCACGACCAGGACCACCAGCAGCTCCAGCAAGGTGAAGCCGCGGTCGGTCCGGGCGACGGCCCGGGCCCGGTCGGCCTCACCAGCTGGTGATGTCGGCGTCATCGCCGCTGCCGCCCTCCTTCCGGTCGGCGCCCAGGGAATACAGGTCATAGGCGCCGTGCTGCCCCGGCGCGCGGTAGTTGTAGGCGCTGCCCCACGGGTCCTCCGGCAGCGCGTTGCTGCGCAGATACGGCCCGTTCCAGCCGCGCACGCCGCCGGGGTTGGCCATCAGCGCCTTCAGCCCCTGGGCCGTGGTCGGATAGCCGCCGACATCGATGGCGTAGAGATCGAGGGCGGATTTGAAGTTCTCGATCTGCAGCCGCGCCGAGTCCGCCCGGGCGCCGCCGAGATAGGACAGGATCCGCGGCCCCACCAGCCCGGCCAGCAGGCCGAGGATGACGAGCACGACCAGCAGCTCGATCAGGGTGAAGCCGGCCTGGCGGCGGCGGCGGGCGGCGGCGGCCGTGTCGTTGACGGTGGCGTCGTCGGCGGTCTGGGGCGAGGTCTGCATCGGGGTCTATGGTTTCTCAGAAGGCAAGGTCGTTGATGCTGATGACGGCCAGCAGGATCGACATGACGATGCCGCCCACCGCCAGGCCGAGGATGATGATCAGGGCCGGTTCGACCAGCGTGACCAGCCGCTTGATCGCGGCCTCCAGCTTGCGCTCATAGGCGTCGGCGATGTGCGCCGAAGTCATGTCGATCCGCCCCGTCTCCTCGCCGACGCGCAGCATCTGCACGGCGAGCGGCGGGAACAGCCCGATCTCGGCCAGCGGGTCGGCCAGCCCCCGGCCTTGTCGCACGCCGGTGATGACCGTCTCCATCGCGGCGGCGACGGCGCTGTTCGACACCACGTCGCGCGACAGGGCGATGGCCGAGGGCAGGTCGACGCCGTTGCCGACCAGGGTCGACAGGGTGCGGCAGAACCGGGCGGTCGCCAGGGTGCGGACCAGCGGGCCGACCAGCGGCAGGCGCAGCGCCGCGCGGTCCCAGGCCAGGCGGGGACCCGGCTGGGTCAGGATCCGGCGGGCGACGATCACCGCGGCGACGACCCCGAGGCCGACCATCCAGCCGTAGTTCTGGCAGAAGCGGCCGATGGCGATGACGATCGCGGTCGGGGTCGGCAGCGCCGCCCCGGCATCCTTGAAGATGGTCTCGAACTGCGGCACCACGAAGGTCAGCAGCAGGAACACCGAGGCCAAGGAGACGACGATCAGGATGGCCGGGTACAGCATGGCGGAAACCACCATCTCGCGGGTCTTCTCGCCGCGCTCGCGCAGGTCGGCCAGCCGCTCCAGCACCACGTCGAGCGTGCCGGAGCTCTCGCCGGCGCGGACCATGTTGACATAGAGCTTCGGGAACACCGGCCCCTGCTCCTCCAGCGCCGTGCTCAGGCTGGCGCCGGCCCGCACCCGAGCCAGCACCTGGGCGGCCATGGCGGCGACCGGGTTGGCGCCCAGGCCGTCGGACAGCGTCATCAGCGCCTGTTCCAGCGGCTGGCCGGCGGCCACCAGGATCGCCAGCTCGCGCGTCATCTGGGTGATCTCGCCGGGCTTCGGCCCGCGCCGCCGGCGCAGCCCGCTTACGGCCGAACCGCCGCGCCCGGCCTGGCTGCGCACCGGCGCCACGCTCAGCGGCAGGATGCCCGTCGCCTCCAGCTTCGCCGTCAGGCTGGCCTCGTCCGCCGCCTCGGCCCGGCCCTCGACCACCGCGCCGCTGCCGTCGATCGCCTTGTACGCGAAGACCGGCATCGCCTCACCACTCCTCGGTGACGCGATGGACCTCGTCCAGCGTGGTCAGCCCGGCCAGGCATTTGTGCAGCCCGTCCTCATACATCGTGACCATGCCGGCCCGGCGCGCCGCCTGGGTCAGGGCGGCGGTGGAGATTCGGTCGCGCAGCAGGTCGCGGATCTCGTCGTTCGGGACGAAATACTCGAAGATGCCCATCCGGCTGGTGTAGCCCAGGTCGTCGCAGGCCGGGCAGCCCACCGCCTCGTACAGCTGCGGCGTCGCCGTCGCCAGCGGCCGGGCGGCGGCGGCGCGCTCGACCAGCCCCGCGGGCGTCTCGACCGGGCGGCGGCATTCCGGGCACAGCCGCCGGACCAAGCGCTGGCCGATCACCCCGGCGATGGTCGAGGTCAGCAGATAGCCGTCGACA
>NZ_JBCNNF010000483.1:0-4931 GCF_039594555.1 Inquilinus sp. | reverse complement strand
CTTGGTGCTGACCGGGGGCGGCGCCAGCAGCGACTTGGTCTTCTCGAAATTGATCAGCATCACCCGTTTCGCCGCAGTGCCGGACCGGGCGATGGTCCGGCGCCATTGCGGCACGGCGCCCTTCGGACAGATCACCAGCACCTCGTTTTCCGGCATCGCGGCGACGGCCAGCCAGGCGGACAGGGTCTTGCCCAGGCCTGTCAGGTCACCCAGCAGAAAGCCGAGCCGTCCCGCCGACCGGGCGGCGAGAATGGCGTCGCGCGCCGCGACCTGGTGCGGCCGCGGGACGAAGTCGGGGCCGTCGCCGAGCGGGTCAAAGCGTTTCATCGCCCCTTCCTGGGCTGATCGCCGGCGCCGCGCAAGGCCATCGGGATCGCAAGCGATCCTGGGCATAGGCACGGCGCAGTGTTGCATTTCCGCACCAAATCGCATGACTCATTTGTTACGGCATTGTTTTCGCTTGGTTTTAACTGTTGCCGGCGGCAAGTTCGCCGCGCCTTCCCGAAACGATCGCCTCCGCGATCAGAGGTTCCTATGAAGAAGCGCTTACTCTGCGGGGCCGCGCTGGCGGCCGTCCTGGTCGCGGGTGCAGCCCAGGCCGAAGACGCGAACGTGACCTCGGGCCTGCAGCTCAAGCTCTCGGGCCGCATCGGCTTCCTGGCCGGCGTCCTGTTCAACGACAACCGCAGCCAGGACATCGACCGCGACTACGATTTCGAGTCCGGCGCGCGGCTGCAGTTCGACGTCAAGAACGTCACCGATTCCGGCCTGGAATACGGCGCCCGCATCCGATTCAACAATGTCGACCGGAAGAACAACGTCACCGTCGACCGGACCTATGTCTACCTGAAGGGCAGCTTCGGTACGGTGACCCTCGGCGATGCGCCGTACATCGCGGAGGATTTCCACGTCTATGCGCAGCAGACGCTGGGCAGCAAGTTCGGCCTCGACACGGACTGGGGCAACGGCTTCCGCAGCCCCGGCACCTGGATCGGCGGCAGCGACGCGTTCTTCGCCGTGGCCCCGTACCAGCAGTTCGGAGGCATCAACACCAAGGACACCAAGGTCAAGTACACCTCGCCGAGCTTCGCGGGGCTGTCCTTCGGCGTCGACTTCACGCCGGTGGTCGGCGGCAACGGCCATGCCGGCAACGGCGGCCGCAACGACCTGATCAACGACAGCAGCACGATCTACGAGAACGTCATCGGCGGCGGCATCGACTACCAGCAGACCTTCGACGGCACCGCGGTGCGCTTCGCCGGCATGGCCTATAACGGCAACGGCGTCGGCACCAATAACGACCTCGAGGCCTACTACCTCGCCGGCCAGGTCGGCTTCGCCAACGGCATCTGGGCCAGCGCCAGCTGGACCCATTTCTCCAGCACCTTCCGGGCGGACAAGGCGATCGACTCGATCGTCGGCGACCTGTCCTACACCACCGGCCCGTGGCTGGCCTCGATCGGTTACGCCTATACGACGGCGGAGCGGAACAACAACCTGAACTCGACCTTCACCGACGGCCAGGACCTGAAGACCAGCCACAATGTGATCGGCACGCTGGTCTACAACTTCGCGCCGGGCCTCGATGTGTTCAGCGAGCTCCGCTACGAGAAGGACGAGTTCCGCCAGGGCACGGACTTCGAGACCTCGTCGCTCAGCGTCGGCACCATCCTTAACTTCTGATCCGGACCGGGGCGCGGTCCGCCGCGTCCCGCCCGGCCATCTCAGGCCAACTTGATCCCGAGGACATTGGCGCCGGTGTAGAGGCCCAGCAGCACGATCGCGATGCTGCTGACCACCAGCAGGGCGTTGAACGCCGTCCCGCCATAGAGGTCGGGATCGGTTTCGGAGCGGCGCAGGTACCAGACCGCCACCACCGCGGCCAGCAGGAAGATGCCGGTCGCCACGCCGCCGATCTGGATCATCGGCACTGGGGACTGCACGGTCATGTAGGCCAGCCCCCAGACGATGGGCAGCGCCACGGTGAAGATGCGGATCCAGCGCGTCCGCTGCCGGGTGTCGTGCCAGTCTACGGCACCCATGACGGCGAGCAGGTTGACATACATCCGCGACCAGCTCGGGATCGAGGCCCACAGGGTCGAGCCCAGCACCGCGATCGCGCCGATCAGGAACAGGACGCCCGCCCATTCGCCCAGCGTGTCGGTGTACATGCGCGAGACGGTGGTGATCATCTCATTGCCCGCCGGCACCAGACCCTGCCGGTTCAGCACCGCGGCGCCCATGATGTAGAAGGCGATGGTCGAGAAGGTGTAGATGCACCAGGATAGGAAGGCGTCCTTGTACATCACGCTGATCCAGCCCCGGGCCCGCCGCTTCCAGGCCTCGCTGCCGTCATTCGGGCCGACCGAACGGGCATAGCCCTTCTCGACGCACCAATAGGTGTAGAAGGTCAGCTCATCGGCGCCGACGCCGGTGATGCCGAACATCGCGATGGCAGCGCCCACGGCCCCGGCCGGGATGGTGAGGGCCAGCCCGGTTGCCAGATCGTCCATGGCGTAGGGGTAGGGCGTGAAGGGCAGGCCGAGCGCGATCGCCACGGTGACGAAGGAGAACACCACGACCAGCAGCACGGCGCCGCGCTCGATCAGGCTGTAGTTGTTGGAGTAGAGCAGGGCGATGGAGACGCAGGCCAGCAGCGCGGTCCAGATCCCCAGCGAGACGGCGCCCAGCGGCGGCCCGCCCAGCGGCAGCAGGATGGAGAAGGCCAGCGCCGTGCCGCCCATCACGCCGCCGACCTGCAGGATCTTCGACAGCGCCATGATCGCCCAGAGCAGGTTCACCCAGCCGAGGCGTCCGACGGCCGGTGGCACCTTGTTGTAGCCGGTCAGGGCCGGCTGGCCGGTGGAGATGGTCCAGCGCGCCAGCTCGACCTGCACGGCTACCTTCACGAAGGTCGAAAAGATCACCATCCACAGCAGGGCGAAGCCCACCTGCGCGCCGAGCGTGGTGGTGGCGATCAGCTCGCCGGACCCGACGATCGAGGCCGACAGGATCAGCCCGGGCCCGAGATGCTTGAGGCTGGCGCCCCAGCCTGTAGGTGGCTCGCGCACGCCTTCGGGCGTGAGATGATAGGGATCGTCGGGCAGGGCTCCGCTGCGCGACGTGGCGATATCGGCCATCTCGTCTCCTCCTTCCTGGCGGCAGGTCGTTGCCTGCCGGACTTTCTCTCATTGCCTCCCTACTATGTCGGACATTTCGGCGACCGCAACAGCTTGGTTTGACGCCGGAGCTAGGATCGAATGATCATTTGATAAAAAATGCAGAAGATTTCCGATTTTTCTTGAGCGATGATTGGATTTTTTGCGCAATCGTAGAAAATCTCATATCCCAATAATCTAATTCATTTAGATAGGGTGAATTCACGGTGAGATAACGATAGTGTAGTAGTATCTGGATACTGATAGTGACCGACGGTGGCAGCCGAGGTCGCCGAGTATTCCTCCGCCACCGCCAGGGAGTGGGCATCTTTCCCGGGCTGCGGAGGCTCGATTGTCATGTTCAAAATGCTATTGCTCATCTGCGCGACCGGCCTGTCGCCGGTGGATTGCCAGACCGAAACGGCGATCGACGTCATCCAGGGGCCGACAACCGCGAGCGCTGCAGCGTGCGCGTTCCAGGGGCAGGCTCAGCTCGCGGACACGGCGCTCCCGATCCGGCCGGGCGAGACCTATCTGAAGGTGCGATGCAGACGCGAGGTCGCAGCGGCGCCGGGCATCACCGGGCCCGGGGCAGCTGGATCTGGGGAGTTTGCCGCCTCGGCGCTGTATCGCTGAGCCGGGCGAGGGGGCGGTCACCCCGCCCGCAGGTATTTCGCGCTGCTGTCGTGCTCGAACAGGTACAGCAGCGTACGCAGAGCCTGGCCGCGCGGCCCCTCCAGCTCCGGGTCCTTGTTCAGGATCAGGGCGACATCGTCCTTCGCCACGGCCAGCAGGTCGCCCTGCGAGTCGATGTCGGCGACGCGGAAGTCCGGCAGGCCGCTCTGCCGCGTGCCCAGCACCTCGCCGGCGCCGCGCAGGCGAAGATCCTCCTCGGCGATGCGGAACCCGTCCTCGGTCTCGCGGATCGTCGCCAGGCGCTGCCGTGCCGTCTCCGACAGCGGGGACGAGTACAACAAGATACAACGTGACGCCGCATCGCCGCGGCCGACCCGGCCGCGCAGTTGGTGCAACTGGGCCAAGCCGAAGCGTTCGGCATGCTCGATCACCATCACCGTGGCCGACGGCACGTTGACCCCGACCTCGATCACTGTCGTGGCGATCAGCAGGTCGATGCCGCCTTCGGCGAAGCCGGCCATCACCGCGTCCTTCTCCACCGGCTTCATCTTGCCGTGCACCAGCCCGACCTTCTCGCCGAACATGCGACGCAGATCCTCGAAGCGGTCGGTCGCGGCGGCCAGGTCGCTGGTCTCCGATTCCTCAACTAGCGGGCACACCCAATAGGCCTTGCCGCCGCCGGCCAGGTGCCGGCCGATCCCGGCCACCACCTCATCGATCCGCTCGGCCGAGACGGCGCGGGTGTCGACCGGGGTGCGGCCCGGCGGCTTTTCGGTCAGCTTCGACACCTCCATGTCGCCATAGGCGGTCAGCTGCAGCGTGCGCGGGATCGGCGTCGCGGTCATCACCAGCACGTCGACGCCTTCGCCCTTGGCCGAGAGCTGGAGGCGCTGATGCACGCCGAAGCGGTGCTGCTCGTCGATCACGGCCACGGCCAGGTCGGCAAACTCGACGCTCTCCTGGAACAGCGCATGGGTGCCGACGACGATCCGGATCGATCCGTCCGCCAGCCCGGCCAGCGTCTCCTTCCGCGCCTTGCCCTTGTCCCGGCCGGTCAGCAGGCCGGGCTCGAGCCCCACCGGCTGCAGCAGAGCCGCCAGCGTCTCGCGGTGCTGGCGGGCCAGGATCTCGGTCGGG
>NZ_JBCNNF010000482.1:0-4936 GCF_039594555.1 Inquilinus sp. | reverse complement strand
AGGAAGTACATGCCGCCGAGATAGATCACCGCCCGCAGCGGCCCGAACACCGTCACCGGCACGGAGTAGTGCTGGCGGCCGTCATAGAAGAACCAGCGGAAGGTCGGGTACAGCTCCTCCACCAGCGCGATCATGTGGTCGAGCTGGCGGGCCCGGATCTCGTCGTCGAGGTCGTGCCAGATGCCCTCGCCGCGGGCGAAGCCCTCGATCGCCTGGATCGAGTTGCAGGCCTCCATGTCGGTCTCCGGCCGACGCTGATAGGCCAGGCGGGCAGCCGCGGTCTCGATCCGCTGTTCCGGCCGCGACGCGGCGAAATGCGCCAGCTCGTGCCGGATCACGTCGCGGTTCTTCAGCAGGTCGGGCAGCGTGGTCGCGACGTGGCGGATCTTGTAGCCGATCGCCTCGCGGTGCCAGGCGATCAGCCGCTCGTCATCGGCCCATTGCGCGTCGCGCTCGATTGCCAGCCGCTCCGGCAGGATGTCGGCGGAGAGGGGGCCGCGCTGACTCAGCCCCAGCAACCAGTCGATGCTGACTTGGCGGGCGGCCGCGATCGCCGCCAGGGTCTCGGCCCGCGGCAGCCGGTCATTCGCCGGCGACAGGATCTGCGACAGGGTCGACCGGTCCATCCCGACCGCGGCGGCGAAGGCGCTGCGGCTCTGGCCCGAGGCAGCGATGATCTCCTCCAGCCGGGCCCGGAAGGTCTCGATCATGTCGTGGCGGGATTGCGCCATTGCGGTGCTTCCGAAACAAATTGTGCGACTTTCCGACAGTCTGGATGAGAGTACATCAATCGCGTCGTTTTGTGCGCATTATCGCATTGTCCGCTATGATGTTTTTACGACAGCCTGGAGCCATGGGACGAGGATCCACATGGCTGACACGGTGAAGCGGGCGAATTTCGAAGGACCGACCTGGGCGGTGGCCGCCGCGGTCTATGGCGGCTGGCTGGTGCTCCTCTGGTTCCATGCGGCGATCCCGGCGCCGCTCTTCGTCGCCGCCGGGGCGGTGCTGCTGGCCTGGCACGGGTCGCTGCAGCACGAGACCATCCACGGCCACCCGACGCGGTCGCGCCGGATCAACACCGCGATCGGCTGCCTGCCGCTGTCGCTGTGGCTGCCCTACGCCTCCTACCGCGACCTGCATCTGCATCACCACCGCGACGCCCACCTGACCTCGCCGGTTGAGGACCCCGAGAGCTACTACGTCACCGACGACCACTGGTCGTCGCTCAGCCCGGCCGGGCGGGCGGTGCTGCATTTCAACCGCACGCTGCTGGGGCGTTTCCTGATCGGCCCGGCCCTGGCCTGGTACGGGCTGTGGGCGGAGGAACTGGCGAAGCTGCGCCGCGACCGCAGGGCGCGCGCCGTCTGGGCGGCGCATCTGGCCGGCGCCGCGGCAATTCTGGCCGTGGTCTCGATCGGCTTCGGGGTCTCGCCGATCCTCTACGTCGTCACCTGCTACGCCGGCACCGCGCTGTCGCTGCTGCGCTCCTTCGCCGAGCACCGGGCCGGGCCGGAGGGGTTGCGCACCGCGGTGGTGGCGTCCGGGCCGTTCTTCTCGCTGCTGTTCCTGAACAACAACCTGCATGTGGCGCATCACGCCCGGCCCGGCCTGGCCTGGTACCGGCTGCCGCGCTTCGCCGCCGCCAACGACTCCGCCGGGGTCGCCGCGCGGGGCGCGGGGTTGTACAAGGGCTATGGCGAGATCGTCCGGCGCTTCCTGCTGCGCCCGGTCGACGCGCCGGTCCATCCCGATTTCGACGCGGAGCGGCGCGCCAAGTGACATCTGCGACCATGCCCGGTGCGGCCAGCCTGCCGATGTACGATTTTCCGGAGGTCCGCTGGGCCACCGACGCGCTGTGGGCGGCGGTGGCGGCGCGGCTGACGGCTGCCGGCGTCGCCGCGGCGCCGGACCTCGACCGCGCCTCGAGCCTGCCGGATCTCTGGACCAGCCCGGCGCTGCTGCTCAGCCAGACCTGCGGCAACCCCTATATCCGGCGCTTCCGCGACCGGCTGCGGCTGGTGGCCACGCCCCGCTATAGCGCCCCGGGCTGCGACGGCCCGCGCTACAGCAGCCAGCTGGTGGTGCGCGCGGACGCGCCGGGCGACCGGCTAGAGGCATTCCGCGGGGGCGTCTGCGCCGTCAACGAATGGGGCAGCCTGTCAGGCTGGGTCGCGCTGGCCGCGGCGCTGCCGGAGCCGCCGGAGCGGTTCTTCCGCGCCGCGCTGACCACCGGCGCCCATGCTGCCAGCATGGCGGCGGTGGCGGCGGGGGAGGCGGACATCGCCGCGATCGACTGCGTCACCTATGCGCTGCTGCAGCGCCACCGTCCGGCCGCCACGGCCGGGCTGCGCGCGATCGGCCGCACCGCCCCGGCGCCGGGCCTGCCGCTGGTGACGCGCCGGGATGCGACGGACGAGACAGTCGAGGCGCTGCGCGCGGCCTGGCGCGGCGCCCTGGCCGATCCGGCGCTGGCCGAGGCACGGGCGGCGCTGCTGATCGAGGGGCTGGAGATCCTGAGCGACGCCGATTACGACGCGATCCCGCCCTTGCCGGTCAACACTCCTCCTCTGGCCTCCGCTCCGGCTCGCCGCTCCGCCACAGCTCCAGCGCCCTGACGGTCTCGGCCACCCGGGCCTTCGCCACCTTGGCCAGCTCCTGCGGCCGGCCCGGCCGGCTGTCGCTCTTGTCGCCGAGCGATTCGGCCAAGTCGATCAGCGCCCGGGCGCCGCAGATCGCGGCGCAGGAGCGCAGGGCGTAGGCCTCCAGCGCCAGGGCCTCGCGGTCGCCGGCGCCGGCCGCGGCGGTAATCGCCTCGGCGCGCTCCCGCAGCTCGTCGACCAGATCGTCCAGCATCGCCCGGCGGGCGGCATCGTCGAACCCGGACAGGTTGCGCTCCAGCGCCGCCGGGTCGAACTGATATCGCGGACCGTTGCCGCCCATCCATTCCTCCACCGCCCCTCTCTCATATCGCTTCGCGCGACCGCGAGTTCCAGGCGCGGGACACAAAACGACACGAAGCCCGCTTGCATTCCGGAACGGGCGGTCCATATTTCGGCGATGACCTCCCATCCCGGCCGCCCCCGTGAGTTCGACAGGGACACCGCGCTCGACGCGGCGATGGCCGTGTTCTGGCGCCAGGGCTACGAGGCGACCTCGCTGGACGACCTGACCCGGGCGATGGATCTCAGCCGCAGCAGCTTCTACGGCTGCTTCGGCTCCAAGCACGACGTGCTGCTGGCGGCGATCCAGCGCTACAACGACACACGTTTTGCCATGCTGCAGCAGCTGGTGGCGGCCGAGCCGGATCCCGGCCGCGCCCTGCGCGCCGCGGTTACCGCGATCTCCGGCGCCCAGGGCGGCCGCGAGGGCTGCTTCCTGATCAACAGCACGGTCGAGCTGGCGCGGAACGACCCGGAGGTCGAGGCGCTGAGCCGCCGGCATCTGGAGCGGCTGGAAGCCTTCCTGGCCGGGCTGCTGGCGCGCCAGGCCGGCGGCGGGACCGACGAGGCGACGGCGGCGCGGGCGCGCGGCCTGCTGGCGATCGCCTTCGGGGCCTGCGTGATGCACAAGGCGGGCACCGCGCCCACCGCTATCGATGATCTCCTGGCCGCCGCCGAGCCCTTGATGCGCTGACGACGGCCGATGCCCATCGCCGCCACTTCTGCAACCAATTTTGGACCAGCCGGTCCCGAACTAGATCCCGAACTGGAGAGACCCATGACTGTTCCGAAGCTGTTCACGCCGACCCGGATCGGCGACCTCGACCTGCCGAACCGGGTCGTGATGGCGCCGCTGACGCGCAACCGGGCGCTCCGCGAGGGCGACGTGCCGCATGCGCTGAACGCCGAATACTACGCCCAGCGCGCCACGGCCGGCCTGCTAATCTCCGAAGGCACGCAGATCTCGCCGGAAGGCAAGGGCTATGCCTGGACCCCGGGCATCCACAGCCCCGAGCAGGTGGCCGGCTGGCGGCTGGTGACCGACGCCGTGCACAAGGCCGGCGGCCGGATCGCGGCGCAGCTCTGGCATGTCGGCCGGATCTCGCACACCGTGCTGCAGCCGGGCCGCGCGTCGCCGGTCGGCCCCTCGGCGATCGCCGCCGAGCACAGCCGGGTCTATGACGGCGAGGGCTTCGTTCCACCCTCGGCGCCGCGGGCGCTGGAGACGGCGGAGCTGCCGCGCGTCGTCGGCGACTACGCCCAGGCCGCGCGCAACGCCAAGGAGGCCGGCTTCGACGCGGTCGAGATCCACGCCGCCAACGGCTATCTGCTGCACCAGTTCCTGGCCGACGGCACCAACAAGCGCACCGACGCCTATGGCGGCCCGGCCGCCAACCGCGCCCGGCTGCTGCTGGAGGTGGCGGAGGCGGTGGCCGGGGTCTGGACGCCCGGCCGTGTCGGCGTCCGGCTGTCGCCCTTCTCCAGTTTCGGCGACATCGCCGACAGCGACCCGATGGCGACCTTCGGCCGTGCCATCGAGGGGCTGAGCGATCTCGGCCTTGGCTATCTGCACATGGTCGAAGGCCAGACCGGCGGCACCCGCGAGCTGCCGCCCGGCGCCGACATCCAGGCGCTGCGCCGGCTGTTCAAGGGCAGCTACATCGCCAACAACGGCTATGACCGCGACCTGGCGATCGATGCGGTGGAGAGGGGCCGCGCCGACCTCGTCGCCTTCGGCAAGCTGTTCATCGCCAACCCGGATCTGGTGGAGCGGCTGCGGCTCGACGCGCCGCTGAACACGCCGGACCAGACCACCTTCTACGGCGGCACCGAGCGCGGCTACACCGACTATCCGACGCTGGAGAAGGTAATAGCCTGATCGGATCGTCCGGTTGCGCAAGGCACCGTGTGCAACCGGAGAGATCGTTGACACTATAGACCGGCAACATCGTTGACAGCTTCCCGGTGCTGTTGAGCGTGCTGATTGCGCCGAC
>NZ_JBCNNF010000481.1:0-4937 GCF_039594555.1 Inquilinus sp. | reverse complement strand
GGGCGCCGGGAGCCAGCAAGGTAGGATTGAGCTGATCGACGGCCCCTTCGCCGAGACGAAGGAGCAGCTTCTGGGCTTCTACACCTTCGAATGCGAGTCGCTGGAAGAGGTGCTCGCCATCGTGCGCGACCTCTCCGACGCCAACCCCGGAGCGACCTATGAGGTCCGCCCGATCCGCCGCTTCAAGCCTGGGACAGCTGGATCATGACAGTATCCCCCATTTCTCACACTCCTTGCGTTCTGCGCCATCGCCCCATGCCGGCAGGGCAGAAGCCGTGCGCGGCGCGATGCAGCGCATCGGGCAAGCGCGGCGACGCACCCTGCCGGCATGGGGCGACGGCCCGGAGGGTCGCCTTGCGGCGGCCGCCTGCGGGCGCGGGCCGCTCGACCGTAGTGCCGCTACGCTTTTCGCGTCCCGCCCCCGCATCCGACTCGCCGTAAGGCGACGCAGGACGTAAGGAGTGTGAGAAATGGGGGATCTAGCCTGGATCGACGCGGCCTTCGCCTCTGCCCGCCCTCAGGCCCTCGGCGCGTTGCTGCGCTACTTCCGGGACCTGGACACGGCGGAGGAGGCCTTCCAGGAGGCCTGCCTCCGGGCGCTGAAGACCTGGCCGCAGAAGGGGCCGCCGCGCGACCCGGCGGCCTGGCTGATCTTCGTCGGCCGCAACGCCGCCCTCGACGGCGTGCGCCGCGGCCGCAAGACCGAGCCGCTGCCGCCGGACGAGTTGCTGTCCGACCTGGAGGACGCCGAGGCCGACATGGCCGAGCGGCTGGACGGCGCGGAGTATCGCGACGACATCCTGCGGCTGCTGTTCATCTGCTGCCATCCCGACCTGCCCGCGACGCAGCAGATCGCGCTGGCACTGCGCATCGTCTCCGGCCTCTCGGTCAAGCAGATCGCCCGTGCCTTCCTGGTGGGCGAGAGCGCGATGGAGCAGCGCATCACCCGGGCCAAGGCCAAGGTCGGCCAGGCCGGGGTGCCGTTCGAGGCGCCGGGCGCACCGGAGCGGGCGCAGCGCTTGTCGCTCGTCGCCGCCATGATCTACCTAGTGTTCAACGAGGGCTATTCCGCCGCCAACAGCGAGGAGGCGCCGCTGCGCGCCCCCTTGTGCGACGAGGCGATCCGCCTGGCCCGGCTGCTGCTGCGGCTGTTTCCGACGGAGCCGGAGATCATGGGCCTGGCGGCGCTGATGCTGCTGCAGCATTCGCGCACGGCGGCGCGGTTCGACGCCGAAGGCAGCATCGTGCTGCTGGAGGACCAGGATCGCAGCCGCTGGAACCAGGGTATGATCGCAGAGGGGCTGGCGCTGATCGACAAGGCGATCCGCCACCGCAGCCCCGGCCCCTACCAGGTGCAGGCGGCGATCGCGGCGCTGCATGCGCGTGCCGCCGAGGCGAAGGACACCGACTGGGCCCAGATCGACATGCTCTACGCCACGCTGGAGCGGCTGCAGCCCTCGCCGGTGGTGACGCTGAACCGCGCTGTCGCCGTGTCGAAGCTGCGCGGCCCCGAGGCGGCGCTGGAGCTGATCGAGCCGCTAGCGCCGCGTCTGTCGGGGTACTTCTACTTCTTCGGGGTGCGCGGGGCGCTGCTGCAGCAGCTCGGCCGCTTCGGCGAGGCGCGCGAGGCCTTTAACCAGGCCATCGCCCTGGCCAACACCGCGGCCGAGGCCGCCCATATCCGCATGCATCTCGACCGCCTGCAGCAGGACGGCGCGGCCTCAGCCTGAGCCCCGGAAATTTTCTCGGGGGGCGATGTCGAAAACGCCTCGGGCCGTTCGTCCTTGAGGCAGGCCCGCAGCATCCGCGCGGCCGGAACGCAGGAGAGACCGGATGACCGAGTTCAACGAGGCCGCGATGCAGGCGCGGGCCGAGGTCCGCGGCGTGGCCCCCTATCTCAATGTCGGCGGGGCGGTGAAGGCCTCGGAATTCTACCAGAAGGCGTTCGGCGCGGAGGAGGTCGGCCGCGTGCCGGTCGATGACCAGGGCCGTACCATGCACATCCATCTCTACATCAACGGCGGCTCGGTGATGCTGGGCGACCCGTATCCGGAGCACGGCTATCCGCTGGAGGCGCCGCAGGCCTTCTCGCTGCATCTCCAGGTCGACGACGCCGATGCATGGTGGAACCGGGCGGTGGAGGCGGGGGCCGAGATCGTCACTCCGCTGCAGCCGATGTTCTGGGGCGACCGCTGGGGCCAACTGCGCGATCCCTTCGGCGTGCTGTGGTCGATCGGCGCGCCGGTCCGCTGACCGGCCGGCAAGGGCCGGCGAACGGGCTCCGCCGGCCTTTTTGTTGCACAAGCCGGCCGGCCTGTCGGATCGACGGGCATTGCCTCGTCCTCCGGACAGGCGCCCGGATGCCTCGGGCGCGGATGAGGAGATCAAGATGAACAGCCAAGCCGAAGCCGAGATTCTCGCTCTGCTCGAGGAGCATTCGGCGGCGCTGCGCCGCAAGGATGCTCGCGGCGTCATCGCCTGCCGGGCCGCCGACCCGGTTCTGTTCTCGCTGGCGCCGCCGCTGCGGGTTCACAATCCGGGACCCGAGGGGCTGGACGCCTGGTTCGCCACCTGGGACGGGCTGATCGGCTATGAGATCCACGAGCTGCGCATCGCGGCCGACGGCGACGTCGCCTTCTGCCACGGCTTCGCCAGGATGACCGGCACCAAGACCGACGGGGTGAAGGTCGACCTGTGGTTCCGCATCACCCTGGGCCTGCGCCGGACGGAGGAGGGCTGGGCGATCGTGCACGAGCACGATTCGGTACCCTTCCATATGGATGGAAGCCTGCGGGCGGCAGTCGATCTGGTCCCTGAGGCGCCGGGTCAGGCGATCCGGCCCAGCGCCGGCGCCAGCAGCCGGACGCCGACCCAGCCCCAATAGACCCGGTGATGGGCGATCAGCCCGCCGGCCAGGTCCATCACCTCGACCAGGTCGACCTGATCGCCCTCCGGCGTCTCGCGCGGATACTCCCACACCAATTGCCGGCCATCGGCATAGAAGGTGCCGGTGCGATACCAGCGGCTGAGTTCGCTCTGCAGCGTGCGCAGCCCGGCGGCGAAGAAGGACCGGATCGGCTCTCGCCCGCGCAGCACGCCCGTGCCGAGCTCCGGCAGCGTCGCCAGGATCAGCGGCGTCTCCAGCACCGCGTCCTCGGCATAAAGGGCGACCAGCCCGTCGAGGTCGCGGCCCCGCACGGTTTCGTGCCAGCGCTCATAGATCCGGCGGATGTCGGCATCGGTGGTCATCACGGTCTCCATCAGGCGGGAGCTTGATGGTGCCGCGATGTCGGGGCCGGATGCTTCGACCCGACTCGAAGCATGGCGACCGGGTCAGGCGCCGGGCTGCGGCGGCTCCGTGCGGACGGCGCTGATCAGCGAATCGAGCAGCCCGGGGAAGCGGGCATCCAGGTCTTCCCGGCGCAGCGACAGCAGGTTCTCTCGGCCGGAGGGGCGCTGCCAGATCACGCCACTGTCGCGCAGCACCCGCCAGTGATGGGTCAGGGTCGATTTCGACACGTTCTTCAGCACCGTGCCGCAGGCGTGCTCGCCACCCTCCGCCAGGACGCGGATCACGGTCAGGCGCATCGGATGGCCCAGCGCGGCCAGGACGTTCTCCAGCCGGATCTGGTGCCGGTCGGGGTGCTGGGGGGTGATCATGCCCGATAGATAGGCGATGATACGCGTACAGTCAAACTGTCGACCTTCGAGGGGAAGGCTGTGTCGGCTCATTGTACGCGAATTCTAGTACTGTTCAACAGTACGATATTCTGCGTACAGTCGGATGAATCAACCTCATGGAGGGACCAGTCCATGTCCGCATCCCCCGCAGCCGCCGGGCACCGCTCGCTCGGCTGGAGCCTGGCGCTGCTGGCCTTCGCCCAGCTGATCTTCGCGCTCGACCTCAACATCGTCTTCGTGGCCCTGCCGGAGATCGGCGCCGGCCTCGGCTTCTCCGAGCAGTCGCTGCAATGGGTGGTCAGCGCCTACACCGTGTTCTGCGGCGGCTTCCTGCTGTTCGGCGGCCGCGCCGCCGACCTGCTGGGGCAGCGCCGGATGTTCGTGTCCGGCCTCGTCCTCTACGCTGCCTCCTCGCTGGTCGGTGGGCTGGCCTGGAGCCCCGGCGTGATCATCGTCGCCCGCGCCGTCCAGGGCATCGGCGGGGCGATCCTGTTCCCGGCGACGCTGTCGCTGGTCAACCGGCTGTTTGAGGAAGGCCCGCGGCGCAACCGGGCGCTGGCGGTCTGGGGCGGTGCCGGCGCCAGCGGTTTGACCCTCGGCTCGCTGCTCGGCGGGGTGCTGACCAACGGCTTCGGCTGGTCCGCGGTGTTCTTCGTCAACGTGCCGCTGGCCGGCATCGTCGCCCTGGCGGCCCTGGGGGTGATCCCCCGCGACCCGCCGCTTCTGTCCCGCCGCAGCTTCGACCTGCCCGGTGCGCTGACGGCCACCGCCGGCGTCACGCTGCTGGTCTATGTCCTGGTGCAGGGGCCGGAGGCGGGGTGGACCGCGGCCCCGATCGTCGTCGCGGCCGTGCTGTCCGCCCTGCTGCTGGCCGCCTTCGTGAGGATCGAGATTCGCAGCGCCGACCCGCTGATGCCGATGCGCCTGTTCCGCAACCGCAGCCTCGTCGCCGGGATGTCGATCACCTTCATCTACATGGGCAGCTTCGGCGCGCTGCCCTACTTCCTGACCGTGCTGTTCCAGAATGTGATGGGCTTCAGCCCGCTGCAGACCGGCCTGGCCTTCATCGTGCCATCGCTCGCCATCGCCGCGGGCACGCAGCTGGGCGAGCGCCTGGCGACGCGGCTGGCCACGCGCAGCACGCTGCTGCTCGGCTCAGCCCTCGGCGTCGCCGGCACCGTCGCCATCGGCCTCGCCGCCACCGCCGGCTATGCCGAACTTGTGCCGGGGCTGGTGGTGTCCGGTCTCGGCCAGGG
>NZ_JBCNNF010000480.1:0-4940 GCF_039594555.1 Inquilinus sp. | reverse complement strand
TGTTCGGCCTAGCCGGCGAATCCGGCTGCGGCAAGAGCACCATCGCCTTCGCCATCACCCGGCTGCACAAGCCGCCGGCGCTGATCAGCGGCGGCGAGATCCGCTTCGACGGCCAGGACGTGCTGCGCCTGAACGGCGAGGCGCTGCGCCGCTTCCGCTGGCGCGAGGTCGGCATGGTGTTCCAGAGCGCGATGAACGCCCTGAACCCGGTGCTGACGGTCGAGGCGCAGTTCCGCGACGTGCTGGTCACCCACACCGGCTGCAGCCGGGCCGAGGCGCATGACCGCGCGGCCGAGCTGATGCGCATGGTCGACATCGACCCCAAGCGCCTGTCCGACTATCCGCACCAGTTCTCCGGCGGCATGCGCCAGCGCATCGTCATCGCCATCTGCCTGGCGCTGAACCCGAAGCTGATCGTGATGGACGAACCGACCACGGCGCTCGACGTCGTGGTCCAGCGCGAGATCCTGCAGCAGATCGACGGGCTCCGGCGGAAACTGGGCTTCTCGATCCTGTTCATCACCCACGACCTCAGCCTGATGGTGCAGTTCTGCGACCGCATCGGCGTCATGCTGAAGGGCAGGCTGGTCGAGGTCGGGACGGCGCAGCAGATCTTCCGCGCCCCGGCGCATGAGTACACGCGCAAGCTCTGGGCCTCCTTCCCCTCGGTGCACGGGGCCCGGCGCACCGCCCTGCAGGACGCCGCGGAGGCATCATGAGCCATACGCCCCTTCTCGCCCTCGAGCGCGTCGGCAAGCGCTTCGGCCCGCTGCAGGCGCTGGACGACGTGTCGATCGAGCTCTATGCCGGCCGCGCTTTGGCTCTGGTCGGCGAATCCGGCAGCGGCAAGACCACCTGCGCCCGCGTGCTGATGCTGCAGCACCCGCCCTCCGCCGGCCGGGTGCTGTTCCGCGGCCGCGACGTCGCCGCGCTGGACGGCAAGGGCGAGCTGCTGGCCTATCGCCGCGCGGTGCAGATGGTGTTCCAGGACCCCTTCGGGTCGCTGAACCCGGTGCACACCATCTTCCACCACATCGCCCGCCCGCTGTCCCTGCATGCCGGCCTGTCGGACCGCAAGGCGCTGCGCGCCCGGGTGATGGAGCTGCTGGCGGCGGTGGAACTGGACCCCGAGGCCACCGCGCCGAAATACCCGCACCAGCTGTCCGGCGGGCAGCGCCAGCGGGTCAACATCGCCCGCACCCTGGCGGTCGGGGCCGAGGTGGTGCTGGCGGACGAGCCGACCTCGATGCTCGACGTCTCGATCCGGCTCGGCGTGCTCAACCTGCTGGAAAAGATGAAGCGCGAGCGCGGCATGGCCTTCCTCTACATCACCCACGACATCGCCACGGCGCGCTACGTCGCCGAGGAGATCGCGGTGATGTATGCCGGCCGCATCGTCGAATGGGGCGACACCGGCGCGGTGATCGACTCACCGCAGCACCCCTACACCCAGCTCTTGCTCTCCGCCGTGCCGGACCCGGAGCGGCCGTTCGACGGTGAGGCCTCGCAGCTGCAGGCCGATCTCGTGGCCCAGGCGCGCGACGCCGCCCGCGCGACCGGCGGCGTGCGCCAGATCGCCGACAACCACTTCGTCCGCGCGGCCTGACGTTACGGGACTTTTCAGCCTCCCACTCCGTCATCCCCGCGAAAGCGGGGATCTCGCGCCGCTTTGACCGGACAGAGATTCCCGCTTTCGCGGGAATGACGGCAAAGGGATAGGTCGCCTTTCCGAAAAGCCGCCGCTCGATTCAGACTTGCCGACACCGGCCGACTTCGCTTACCGTGTTTGAGAAAACGGTTTCTCATTTAGAACAACGAACGTCATAGAAGTGGCAAGAGAAACCACTTTCTCAGCGAGACGCGACCGGGCTCGGCATGGACCAGAGGTCACCACGATCCGCTCCGAAAGTCGCCGGCCGGCCGGTGACCCTGCGCGATGTGGCGCAGGCCGCCGGGGTCAGCGTCGCCACTGCGTCGAAGGCGCTGAACGACCAGGGCCGGATGGCGGAGGAGACGCGGGAGCGGGTCCGCCAGACGGCCAAGGCCCTGGGCTTCCGCCCCAACGGGCTGGCGCAGAGCCTGTCGCGGCAGCGCAGCTTCACCGTCGGCCTGCTGACCAACGACACCTATGGCCGCTTCACCCTGCCGGTGATGGCCGGCATCGCCGACGCGCTGGTCGACAACGGCGTCTCGGTGTTCCTGTGCAACATCGAGGACGATCCGCGGCTGGCCCAGACGCATGTCGACGCCATGCTGGAGAAGCGGGTTGACGGCATCATCGCCTCGGGCAAGCGGATCGACCGTCACCTGCCGGTCGACCTGTCCAATCTCGGCATCCCGGTGATCTACGCCTTCACCGAGCCGGACCCGGAATCGATCGGCTTCGTCTCCGACGACGAGGCCGGGGCCCGGCTGGCGGTGGAGCATCTGGCCCGGCTGGGGCGGCGGCGCATCGCCCATGTCACCGGCCCGTCCAGCTTCCGCGTCGTGCATCAGCGGGCCAAGGCCTATCGCGACGTGCTGCGCGAGGCGGGGCTGGAGGAGCCAGAGCAGGGCGTGCTGACGGGTCAATGGACCGAGGGCTGGGGGCATGAGGCCGCAGGCTATCTGTTCGACGGCATCGGCCGCCCGCCCGATGCGGTGTTCTGCGGCAACGACCAGATCGCCCGCGGCGTGGTCGACGCGCTGCGCGAGCGCGGCCGCAGGGTGCCGGACGACGTCGCCGTGATCGGCTTCGACAATTGGGAGATCGTCGCCGCGGCGACGCGCCCGCCGCTGACCACGGTCGACATGAACCTGAAGGATCTGGGCCGCGAGGCCGGGCTGACCCTGCTGAAGCTGGTCGACCGCGAGCCGATCGCGCCGGGCATCCGCAAGCTGCCCTGCCGCCTGGTGGTGCGCCAGTCCTGCGGCGCCCCGCCCGGGGACTGACAGGCCCGACCGGAGCAACAAGGCCGCCCGGAAGGACGGCCGGAACCAAGGGAGGACAGAGATGACGCGTCTGCTGCAGCGCCTGGCCGGGGGCATCGCCCTTCTGGCCCTCACCGTCTCCGCCGCTTCGGCCGAGACCTTCACTCTGTGGGTGCGGTCCGACGGGTCGAACTTCATGCCCCGCATCGTCGAGGCGTTCAACCAGAGCCACGAGGACAAGGCCGAGCTGCAGATCGTGCCGACCGCGGAGCTGGTGCAGAAATACGCCACCGCCGCGGCCGGCGGCGCCGCGCCCGATGCGCTGTCGCTGGACCTGATCTACACGCCCTCCTTCGCCGCCGCCGGGCAGCTGGAGGACATCACCGACCTCGCCAAGTCCCTGCCCTATTTCGGCCAGCTGTCGCCGGCGCATGTGAAGACCGGCACCTACAAGGACCGGATCTACGGCCTGCCTTATTCCGCCGACAGCTCGGTCCTGATCTGGAACAAGAAGCTGTTCCGCCAGGCCGGCCTCGACCCCGACAAGGCGCCGACGACCTGGGCCGAGATCGAGGCGGCGGCGGAGAAGGTCGCGGCGCTCGGGGGCGACATCAAGGGCTTCTATTTCTCCGGTGCCTGCGGCGGCTGCAACATCTTCACCTTCGTCCCGCTGGTCTGGGCCAGCGGCGGCGAGATCCTGACCGAGGACGGCAGCAAGGCGACGCTGGACACGCCGCAGATGCGCGACGCCATCGCCTTCTACCGCGACATGGTGAAGAAGGGGCTGGTGCCCGAGGGCGCGCGCACCGACACCGGGTCGAACTTCTTCGCCGCCTTCGCCCGCGGCAATATCGGCCTGGCCCCGTCCGGCGCCTTCGCCATCGGCGCCTTGAACACGCAGTTCCCGGACATCGATTACGGCGTCACCTTCCTGCCCGGGAGGACCGGCGGCTGGTCGTCCTTCGCCGGCGGCGACAACTTCGTCGTCACCAAGGGCACGAAGAAGCTGGCGGCGATCAAGGCGTTCCTCGACTTCTCCTACTCGCTGGAGGGGCAGACGCTGCTGGCCCGCTACGGCAGCCTGCCGGTGCGCGGCGACATCTCCGACCAGGCGCTCAAGGACCTCGACCCGCGCTACAAGATCGCGGCCCAGGCGATGGCCAAGGGCCGGACGCCCTATTCCGTCGTCTTCAACGACATCATCAACAGCATGAACAGCCCCTGGGTGCAGATGGTGAACGAGGTGTTCTTCGGCGACGACGTCGACGGCTCCCTCGCCACCGCCCAGGAAACGATGCAGGGCATCATCGACAGCGCCCCGGGGAACTGAGGCTGTGGCGGTCCGAACGACCAGGCAAAATGAGTCCCCTCTCCCCTCGCGGGAGGGGGCTAGGGGGAGGGGGTTGTCTCCGCTCGGCCCAGCCCTGACTGCCGCAAGCCGGTTCCGGCGGGAACGATCCTTCCCATCGCGCGCGGACGCGCGCAGACCCCTCCCCCTACCCCCCTCCCGCAAGGGGAGGGGGGACAAGAAAGAGCTGGGCTCGTCAGGGAGGTTGGCCTGATGTCCACGACACAGACCGCCGGCGCGATTCCGCGGGCCTTTGTCCGCCGCCCCGTCCACCGGCGGCAATGGGCCGGCCTTCTCTTCGTCCTGCCGGCGGTGGCGCTGGTGGCGGTGTTCTTCGTGGTGCCGCTGGCGATGACCGCCTGGATGTCGCTGCACAACTGGCCGCTGATGGGGGCGATCCGCTTCATCGGCTTCGACAACTACCTCGCCATCGCCCGTGACGTGCGGTTCTGGAACGCGCTGCGCTTCACCGCGCTCTACACCGTCGTCGTCACCGTCGCGATCTTCGCCACCGCCTTTCCGCTGGCGCTGTTCGTGGAGAAGCCGCGGCCCTTCGCCGGCTTCTACCGTACCGCCTACTTCCTGCCGGTGGTGGTCGGCTTCGCCTCGGCCAGCCTGTTGTGGGCCTGGCTGCTGAACGTCGATGCCGGGTTGTTCAGCCCGGCGGCCGAGGCGCTGGGCC
>NZ_JBCNNF010000048.1:0-24980 GCF_039594555.1 Inquilinus sp. | reverse complement strand
TTTCGATATCGACCAGCCCGGCAAGGACAGCTGGCGCCACCGCGAGGCCGGGGCGACCGAGGTGCTGGTCTCATCCGACCGGCGCTGGGCGCTGATGCATGAGCATCGCGGCGCCGCCGAGCCGCCTTTGGCCGAACTGCTCGCCAAGCTGGCGCCGGTGGACCTGGTGCTGGTCGAGGGCTTCAAGCGCGAGGCCACTCCCAAGCTGGAGGTCTGGCGGGCCGAGACCGGCAAGCCGCCGCTGCATCCCGCGGATCCCAGCATCGTCGCGGTGGCCAGCGACGGGCCGATCGCCGACCCGGACCGGATCCGGCTGGACATCGACGACATCGAGGCGATTGCCGATTTCGTCGCCGATTTCGCCCGTGAGGCCGGCTGACGCATGGCCCGGCTGCCGGATGACTGCTTCGCGCTCGGCGACCGGCTGCTGTCGGTGGACGAGGCCGTCGCCGAGTTCCGGTCCCGGCTCGCCGTGGTGGCGGAAGCGGAAACCGTGCCGCTCGTGACAGCGGAGAACCGGTTCCTGGCCGAGGACGTGGTCGCCGACCGTTCGGTGCCGCCGCATGCCAATGCCGCGGTCGACGGCTATGCCGTCCATGCCGACGACCTGACGCCCGGCGCCCCGACCACCCTGCCCGTCGCCGGCCGCGCCGCCGCCGGCCACCCCTTCCCCGGCCTAGTGCCGCGCGGCGCGGCGATCCGCATCTTCACCGGCGCGCCGCTGCCCACCGGGCCGGACACGGTGGTGATGCAGGAGGATTGCGCGGCCGCGGATGGCCGGGTCACCCTGCCGGCCGGGCTGCGCCGCGGCGCTCATATCCGGCAGGTGGGCGACGACATCCGCGCCGGCGACACCGTGCTGACCGCCGGCCGCCGGCTGGGCCCGGCCGAGATCGGCCTCGCCGCCTCGCTGGGCCGTGCTGCCCTGCCCGTCCGTCGCCCGCTGCGGGTGGCGGTGCTGTCGACCGGCGATGAGGTGCGCGACCCGGGCGCGCCGGTAGCCGCGGGACAGATATACGACGCCAACCGCTACCTTCTGGCGGCGCTGCTGCGCCGGCTGGGCTGCGCGGTAATCGATCACGGCATCGTGCCGGACCGGGCCGATGCCGTCCGCTCGGGCCTGGCGGCGGCCGCGGCGGAGGCCGATGCGATCGTCACCTCCGGCGGTGTCTCGGTCGGCGACGAGGACCACGTCAAGGCGGCGCTGGAGGCCGCCGGCGGCCGCTTGCATCACTGGCGCCTGGCGATCAAGCCGGGCAAGCCGGTGGCCCTGGGCCAGATCGGCGGCGCCGCCTTCCTGGGCCTGCCCGGCAACCCGGTGGCGGCGATGGTCACCTTCCTGCTGGTGGCCCGGCCGCTGCTGCTGCATCTCGCCGGCGCCGAGCCGCTGCCGCTGCGCCGCTTCCCGGTGGCCGCCGGCTTCGGCCACGGCAAGAAGCCGGGCCGCCGGGAGTTCCTGCGCGCGGTGCTGGACACGGGCGCCTCCGGCGCGCTGGTCGCCCGCCGCCACGGCCGCGAGGGCGCCGGCATGCTGAGCTCCCTCGCCGGGGCCGAAGGGCTGGTCGAGCTACCGGAGGATGTGACCGCGGTGGCGCCCGGCGACCCGGTTGCCTTCATTCCGCTGAACGCGCTGCTGTAGCGGCCGCGATGTCCGACCCAGCGGCCTCCACTCCTTCACCCGCCAAGGCGGCGCCGCCCGTCGTGGTCGATTCCGCCGGCTGGACCGGCATGACGCCGTCCCCCCGTCCTCCCCGCCCGCCGATCCCGCCACCGATTCCGGTCCCGCCGGAGATGAAGCGGGCGCGATGGCTGTTCCTGGCCGCCGCCGGAGCCTTGGCGGCCTACACGATCCTGATCGGCAAGATGTCGCCGTCTTCCGCCCACAGCCTCGCTCAGGGCCTGTCGCCGATCACCGACCTGATGGGCATCATCATCCCGTCCGTCGCATCGGTGCAGGCGGATCTGGTGGCGCGCGGCTTCCCGGATCGCGCCGTCATCGTCGGGCACGCCTATGCCATGCAGTGGCTGTTCGCCCTGGTCGCGCTGCTGCTGCCGATCCCGGACTTCTGGCGGAGCCGGGCCTATCTCAAGGCCGACAGGGAACGGGCCCGAGCGCTGCCGGGGGCCCGCCGCGTCGGCTGGCGCTTCCGCATCGGGCTGGCGTTGTTCCTGGCCCTCTTCATGGCCTTTCCGTTCTTCGGCATCTCGCACACCAACGGACGCCGGGGCTTTGATCTCGCGCTGTCGAACACCCATCTGTTCGAAAGGCTGTTCCTGTTCGCCGGATGGCTGCTGATGGGCGTCGTCATGCTCGTTGTGGCCGTCCGGTTCATCTCCGGTCCGGAAGATCCCCCTCGTCCAGAGTCGATATCCCGATGAAGCTCCTGTATTTCGCCTGGGTCCGCAGCAAGATCGGCACGGCCGCGGAGACGCTGTCGCCGCCGGAGACCGTGCGCGACGTCGCCGGCCTGCTGGACTGGCTGCGCGCCCGCGGCGCCGGCTATGCCGACGCCCTGGCCAACCCGGCGGTGGTGCGGGTCGCGGTCAACCAGCGCTTCGCCAGACCGGCCGACCCGGTGGCGCCGGGCGACGAGATCGGCATCTTCCCGCCCGTGACCGGAGGCTGAGATGGCGGTTCGGGTGCAGGAGGCCGACTTCGACGTCGGCGCCGAGATCGCGGCGCTGTCCGACGGCCGCAGCGATGTCGGCGGCGTCGCCAGCTTCGTCGGGCTGGTGCGCGACATCGCCGGCGGCACCGCGGTCACGGCGATGACGTTGGAGCATTACCCCGGCATGACCGAGCGGCAGCTCGAGGAGATCGAGGCCGAGGCCCGCAGCCGCTGGCCGCTGCTGGAGGTGCGCATCGTCCACCGCATCGGCCGGCTGGAGCCGGGCGACCGGATCATGTTCTGCGGCGCCGCCTCGGCCCATCGCGGCGCGGCGCTGGAAGCCTGCGCCTTCCTGATGGACTGGCTGAAGACCAAGGCCCCCTTCTGGAAGAAGGAGGAGACGCCGGCCGGCGAGCGCTGGGTCGAAGCCCGCGCCGAGGATGACGACGCAGCGGCGCGCTGGCGCTGATTTCTGTCCTGCCTTTTCCCCGCTTCTCATCGTGACGCCGGCGGTGTAGCCCGGTCGGAACGAAGGGGAAACGCGACATGGTGCAGGCATCGGCACAACCGGCGCCCGGCTGGGCGGATCTGCTCGGCGAGGGCAGGCTGCCGCGATTCGCGATGGTCTGCCTCGGCATCTGGCTGAACGCGGCCGATTCCCTGGTCACCGCCACCATCATGCCCAGCGTCGGCGCCGACCTGGGCGGCTATGCCTATTTCAGCTGGGCCACCGCCGGCTTCCTGATGGGCGCCATCCTGGCCGGCGCCAGCGCCGGGCGGCTGTCGGAGCGGTTCGGGCTGCGCTGGGCCTCGGCCATCGGCGGCCTCGCCTTCGCACTGGGCTGCGTGGCCAGCGCCGCCGCCCCCGATATCGGCGTGTTCCTGGCCGGCCGGCTGCTGCAGGGCATCGGCAGCGGCTGGGTGGCCGGCTTCTCCATGGTCGCGATCGCGCTGCTGTTCCCCGAGCGCCACCTGGCCCGCATGTTCGCCGTCGCGTCCGGCATCTGGGGCATCGCCACCATCCTGGGGCCGCTGGTCGGCGGGCTGTTCGCCCAGGCCGGCGACTGGCGTGCCGTGTTCTGGCTGTTCACGGCCCAGGCGCTGGTCTTCGCCGCAGCCTCGCCCTGGCTGCTGAAGGGCACGGTGCGCAGCGCCGGACAGCGGGGTGTGCCCTGGCTGCAGATCGGCGGGCTGGCGCTGGGAGTCGGCGCCATCGCCATGGCGGATGTCGTCCCGAACCCGGCGATCGCCCTGGCGCTGGTCGCCGCCGGCCTGGGCATCCTGGTGCTGGTGATGCGCATCGATGCCGGCGCCCGGGTGCGGCTGCTGCCGCGCCAGGCGGGCGACCTGCGCACGGTCTGCGGCACCGCCTACGCCGCAGTCTTCGCCCTGATGGCGACCTCCATGGCGCTGAACGTCTACGGCCCGGCCATCCTGCAGACGCTGCACGGCCTGTCGCCGCTGTGGGCCGGCTATGTCGTGGCGGTGATGGCGCTGGCCTGGACCCTGGCCGCCTTCGTCGTCGCCGGCGCCACCGGCGCAGGCGAGCTGCGCTGGCTGCTGCGCGGCGCCGTCTGCATCCTGGCCGGCGCGGTGCTGCTGGTCGTGGTGATGCGCGACGCGCCGCTGGCCTGGATCGTCGGCGCCGCCCTGCTGATGGGCGCCGGCTTCGGCTTCTCCTCCAGCCTGCTGAACCGGCGGCTGATCGGCACCCTGGCCAATGACGACAAGGCGATCGGCAGCGCGGCGATGATCGCGGTGCGCCAGACCGGCGGCGCGGTGGGCGCCGCCATCGCCGGAGCGGCCGCCAACCTGGTCGGCTTCGGCGAAGGCCTGACGGTCGAGACCGCCCGGGCGGCGGCGCTGTGGGTGTTCGTCACCGCCCTGCCGCTGGCCGTGTTCGGCGCCTGGGCCGCTTGGCGGCTGACCGTCGCCGCTAGCGCGGCCCCGGCCCGTCGCGAGCCGGGTCGAGGCTGACCCACAGCGCGCCGTCGAACGGCAGGGCGGAGAAGCGGCTGTCGATCTCGGCCAGGGTGGCGCCGGGGTCGAGGTCGCCGAAGATCTCCGGCCGAACCCAGCGCGCCACCGCCTCCACCGCCACGATGTTCAGCGGCACGGCGTTGAAGAAGTTCCACAGCCCGTGCACCCGGCCGTCGCGGGCGGCGGCGATGCCGGGCAGGCCGGGCGCCGACAGCACCGCCGCCAGGCTTCGGCGGGCAGCCTCGGCGGAAATGCCAGGCCCGACGACGAGGCCCGGCACGCCCTCCGCCTGCGGCAGGCCGGTGGCGATGTAGACCTGCGGGTCCCGGCCGATCACATATTCCAGGCTGAGCACCCCGCCCCCGGCATCCGGGAACCGGTCCGCGGCGATGTTGCGGCCCCCGACCAGCGACACCAGTTCGCCCAGCCCGGTCTCGCCGAACGCCCAGCAGCAATCGTCCGGCTGCGGATAGGCGTGCATCAGCACGGCCGGGCCGGGTTCCGGATGTTCGGCCATGCGCCGGCGGATACGGTCCAGCCGCGCCTCCCAGAAATCGGCGAAGGCGTTGGCCCGATCCTCGCGGCCGAGCACCCGGCCCAGCAGCCGCATGCTCGAGGCGGTGTTCGCCAGCGGCCGATGGTTGAAATCGACCACCACCGCCGGCACGCCGGCCGCGGCCAGCCGGTCCAGGATCAGCCGCCCCTGCTCCGTCTCCGCCTGCCAGGCGCCGAAGATGGCGAGGTCCGCCCCGACCGTCAGCGCCTTCTCCAGCGAGAAGCTCTCATCCGTGCCGCCGCCGACCACCGGCACCTCGGCCAGGCGCGGGAACCGGGCCAGGAAGGCGGCATAGAGGCCGGGGTCGTATTGCCGGGTGTCGTCGGCCCAGCCGGCCAGCAGCGACACCGGGTCGGGGTCGACCAGCGCCAGCGCCACCAGGTTGATGCCCGCCCCCAGCAGCACCGCCTTCGGCTGATGCGGCACCGTCACCTGCCGCCCGGCGGCGTCGGTCACGGTGACCGGCCACTCGGCTCGAACTGGAAAGGCAAGCAGGCAGGTCAGCAGCAGGAGCGCGCAGGCCAGTGCGTTGGATCGGTTCATGAATTCGTCCTGGTCACGTTCCCATTCGAACTAGACGAGAATGAGAATTAATGTCAATTAGCCCGGTATCGCGACCCCGGCAACCCTGCCGGCCCTTCTTCCGCAACCGGAGCCCATCCCACCGATGCGACATCGACCCAGCCCCCGCGCCTGCCTTCTCCTCGGGCTGCTCGCCACCACGGCGCTCGCGCCGACGCCGACCTTGGCCCAGGCCGAAGCGCAGGGACCGGCCGGTGACGCGGGGGTGACGCTGGCCCCGATCGTGGTGCAGGGCAGCGGCGAGACGCCGACCAGCGAGGTGCGGGGCTTCACCGCGACGAACAGCGCCAGCGCCACCAAGACCGACACGCCGCTGCTGGAGACGCCGCAGTCGATCTCGGTCGTCACCCGCGGCCAGCTGGACGCCCGCAACGTGCAGAGCCTGCAGGAGGCCCTGGCCTACACCCCCGGCATCCTGACCGGCCTCTACGGCTTCTCGCCGCGGCTCGACCAGTTCTGGATCCGCGGCTTCGACGCCGCCTATTTCGGCATCTTCCGCGACGGGCTGCGGCAGCCGACCGGCCAGGTCTTCGCCGGCATCCGCACCGAGCCCTACGGCTTGGCGGCGATCAACGTGCTGCGCGGCCCGGCCTCGGCCAATTACGGCCTGTCCTCGCCCGCCGGGCTGGTCGACCTGGTCACAAAACGCCCGCCGGACCAGCCGCTGCGCGAGGCCGAGCTGCAATTCGGCAACCATGACCGCTATCAGGGCCAGTTCGACCTGGGCGGGCCGCTGGACGAGGAGAATCGCTTCTCCTGGCGCCTGACCGGGCTGTTCCGCGACAGCGACACCCAGATGCCGGCGGTGCCGGATGACCGCGCCTATATCGCCCCGGCCTTCACCTGGCGGCCGAACGAGGACACCACGGTGACGGTCCTCGGCGCCTACCAGAAGGACAAGAGCGGCGGCAGCCTGTTCAACTACTACTCCCGGGCGACCGGCCTGCTCGACATCCGCACCGCGGACCCGGCCTGGAACGACCTGGACATCGAGAGCGTGCGCGCCGGCTATCAGGTCGAGCACCGGGTCGACGACGCGCTGACGCTGCGGCAGAGCTTCCGCTACGCCCATGTCGACGCCAACACCCGCTATGTCTACATCACCGGCCTGTCGGACGACGGCAACACCGTCTTCCGCCGCGCCGGTCAGGATCGCGAGAGCTTGGACACCGTGTCGGTCGACAACCAGGCGCAGCTGCGCTTCGACACCGGGCCGGTGCAGCACACGCTGCTGGCCGGCGTGGACTACACCTTTGTCGACACCACCCATATCGCCGGCGACGGGCCGGCGCCGGATCTCGACCTAGTCACCCGGAACTACGGCAAGCAGCATATCGACATGCCGCCGGTCTACGGCCGCACCTTCCAGCGGCAGGACCAGGTCGGCGTCTATCTGCAGGACCAGATCCGCTATGGCGGCTGGCTGCTGACTCTGAGCGGCCGGCACGATTGGGTCGACACATCGACCAAGGAGCGCCTCGGCGGAACCGAGCAGGATGTCTCCGACAGCGCCTTCAGCGGCCGCGTCGGCCTGACCTATGTCACCGATTTCGGCCTCGCGCCCTATGTCTCCTACGCCACCTCCTTCAACCCGAATCTCGGCACGGACTTCGAGGGCCGGGCCTTCGAGCCGACGACGGCGGAGCAGGTCGAGGCCGGCGTGAAGTACCAACCGGAGGGGCTGAACAGCTTGATCACCGCCTCGGTGTTCCAGATCACCCAGGACAAGGGGCTGATCGCCGATGCCGGCCATATCAACTTCAAGGCCCAGCGCGGCGAGATCCGGGTCCGCGGCATCGAGCTGGAGGGGCTGGCCGATCTCGGCGACGGGCTCAGCCTGCAGATCGCCTATACCTATCTCGACCCGGAGGTGACCGAGGGCACCGCGGCGACCGAAGGCAAGGACCCGTCCGGCATCCCGAACCACATCGTCTCCGCCTGGGCCGACTACCGGGTGCCGGACCGGATCGTGCCAGGGCTGAGCCTTGGCGCCGGCCTGCGCTATATCGGTTCGAGCTACCGCGACGACGACAATTCGACCGGCCGGAACGACGCTGTGACCCTGTTCGACGCCGCCATCCGCTACGATCTCGGCGCGGTCGAGCCGCGGCTGGACGGGCTGCAGCTGGCGGTCAACGCCACCAACCTGTTCGACCGCGACTACGACACCTGCGCCCAGGGCTATTGCTACCAGGGCCTGGGCCAGACCGTGATCGGCAGCATCAAGTATCGGTGGTGAGGGAGGCTTTCCCCAGTTTGTCATCGCCGGGCTTGACCCGGCGATCCAGGGGCCGCCGGGAGCGGCGTCGACATCTCTGGATGCCTGGGTCAAGCCCGGGCATGACACAAGAAGCGGAAAGCAGAAGGGGCGCGGCCGATCCGACCGCGCCCTTCGTCATTCCGTCGACCTCAGGCCGCGGCCGCCTTCGGTTCCTTCCGGACCTCGGCGCTATAGGCGTCGATCATGGTCTTGCAGATCTGGCCCGGGGTGAAGCGGTGCGGGCCGATCTCGCCGACCGGGGTGATCTCGGCCGCGGTGCCGGTCAGGAACACTTCCGTGCCCCTCGCCAGCTCCTCCGGCTGGATGTGCCGCTCGACCACCTCGATGCCGTTACGGCGCGCCAACTCGATCGCGGTCTGGCGGGTGATGCCGTTCAGGAAGCAGTCGGCGGTCGGCGTGTGCAGCTTGCCGTCGATGGCGATGAAGACGTTCGCGCCGGTCGCCTCGGCGACATAGCCGCGATAATCGTACATCAGCGCGTCCTGGTAGCCCGCGGCCTCGGCCTTGTGCTTGGCCAGGGTGCAGATCATGTACAGGCCGGCGGCCTTGGCGTGCACCGGGGCGGATTCCGGCGACGGGCGGCGCCAGTCGGACAGGGTCAGGCGGATGCCCTTCATCTTCGCCTCGGCCGAGAAATAGCTCGGCCACTCCCACACCGCGATGGCGACATGGATGGTGTTGGCCTGGGCCGACACACCCATCATCTCCGACCCGCGCCAGGCGACCGGGCGGATATAGGCGTCGGTCAGGCCGTTCTTCTCAAGGGTCAGCGCCTTTGCCGCATCCAGCTCGGCCGTGCTGAAGGGCAGCTTCATGCCCAGCGTGGTGGCCGAGAACTCCAGCCGCTTCGAATGCTCCGTGCCCTTGAAGATCCGGCCGTTGTAAGCCCGCTCCCCTTCGAATACAGAACTGGCGTAGTGTAGGCCGTGAGTCAGGACGTGGATGTTGGCGCTACGCCATTCGACCAGCTTGCCGTCCATCCATATCCAGCCGTCACGGTCATGGAAGGGAGTCGTCGACATGATGGGCCTTTCCCGCATTGTCATTTGTGTCGCCGTCGGACCGTGAGCGGTAACATTCGGGGTCAAAACAAGTCAACATGGCTGACATAAAATCGCCCGTGAACCCGCTCTTCCTCCGTGAGGAGGAGATCCGCCAAGGCATCGAACTGCTATTCTACGCCTATCGCGGCTTCACTGCCGAGCCCGATGCACTGCTCGCAACCCTGGGTCTCGGCCGGGCCCATCACCGTGCGCTTTATTTCATCGGGCGGCATCCGGAGATCACGGTCAGTGCGCTGCTGGCCATCCTGCGCATCACCAAGCAGAGCCTGGGCCGAGTCCTGAACGAGCTGGTCGAGCGCGGCTATGTCGAGCAGCAACAGGGCCAGCGCGACCGGCGCCAGCGCCTGCTGACCCTGACCGAGAAGGGTTCGGTGCTGGAGCGGCAGCTGTTCGAGAGCCAGCGCAAGCTGATCGGCCAAGCCTACCGCAACGCCGGGGCGGAGGCGGTGGACGGCTTCCGCAAGGTGCTGGAGGGGCTGATCGCGCTGAGCGAGCCGGCGGCGCTGGAGGAGGAGCCGGAGGTGCCGGCCGCCGCCCCGCGCGTCGCCAGCCGGTAGACGCCGATGACCCTGACCGCCGACGAGCCCGCCCACATCCTGGTCGTCGAGGACGACCGCCGGGTCCGCGAGCTGCTGCGCAAATACCTGATGGAGAACGGCTTCCTGGTGACCGCCGCAGTCGACGCCGCGGATGCGCGAGAGAAGCTGGCGGCGATCGCCTTCGACCTGCTGGTGCTGGACGTGATGATGCCCGGCGAAACCGGGCTGCAGCTGACCGCCGACCTGCGCCAACGCATGAGCACGCCGATCCTGCTGCTGACCGCCCGCGGCGAGCCGGAGGACCGGATCGCCGGGCTGGAGAGCGGGGCCGACGACTATCTGCCGAAGCCGTTCGAGCCGCGCGAGCTGGTGCTGCGCATCAACAGCATCCTGCGCCGCCTGGCCCCGCCGCCGCCCCGTGCCGCCGGCACCATCCGGCTGGGCGCCTTCACCTTCGACATCGAGCGCGGCGAATTGCTGCAGGAGGGCGAGCGCGTGCGCCTGACCACCGGCGAGGAGAATCTGCTGCGCATCCTGGCCCAGCATGCCGGCGAGACCGTGTCGCGCGAGGCACTGACCGAATCCGGCACCATCGACGGCGGCGTCCGGGCGGTCGACGTGCAGGTGACGCGGCTTCGGCGTAAGATCGAGCCGGATCCGCGCCTGCCCCGCTATCTCCACACCGTGCGCGGCGAAGGCTATGTGCTGAGACCCGACGGATGATGCGCGCCCCTGCCCTGCCCCGGCTGTCCACCCCCCTCCGGCTGCGGGCGAGGATCAAGCGGTTCCTGCCCCGCACCCTGTTCGGCCGGGCGCTGGTGATCATCGTCACACCGATGATCCTCGCCCAGGCGATCTCGACCTATGTCTTCTTCGGCCGCCACATCGACGTGATCACCACGACGATGGCCCGCACCGTCTCCGGCGAGATTGGCCTGACCATCGACGAGATCGGCGGCGGCATGACGCCGGTCGCCCGCGCCGCCGTGTTTAACCGGGCGCAGCGCAACACCGGGCTGATCTACACCTTCGACCCCGGAATCGAGCTGGGGTCGACCAGCAGCGATGCCCTGGACGAGGGCCAGTACGCCCTGGCCCGCGCCATCCGGGCATCCCAGCCCTACGACTTCACCATCCAGTCCGGCGAGGAGAACGACACCGATATCGTCCGCATGCAGCTGTCCAACGGCGTGCTGACGGTCGAGGTGCCGTCCAAGCGCCTGTCCAGCTTCACCACCAACCTGTTCTACCTGTCGATGCTGGGGTCGACGGTGATCCTGTCGGCCGTCGCCATCATCTTCATGCGCAACCAACTGCGCCCGATCCGGCGCCTGGCCATCGCCGCCGACCGCTTCGGCAAGGGCCGCGACATGCCGGGGTTCCGGCCGCATGGGGCGGAGGAGATCCGCCAGGCCTCCGAGGCCTTCATCGACATGCGCGACCGCATCCGCCGCCAGATCCAGCAGCGCACCGAGATGCTGGCCGGCGTCAGCCACGACCTGCGCACGCCCCTGACCCGGATGAAGCTGCAGCTCGCCATGCTCGGCGACGGGCCGGACATTGACGAGCTGCGCGCCGATGTCGAGGAGATGCGGCAGATGATCGACGCCTATCTCTCCTTCGCCCGCGGCGAAGGCACCGAGGAGGCGACGCCGACCGACCTCGCCGCCTTCCTGGAGGAGGTGGTGGTGGCGGCACGGCGGGAAGGCGCCGACATCGCCTTCGACGCGCCGGAGAGCCAGGTGCTGCCGCTGCGGCGCGAGGCGATGCGACGCTGCCTGGCGAACCTGCTGTCCAACGCCCGGCGGCACGCCCGGCACATCCGGCTGTCGGTGATCCAGGACGAGGCCGCGGTGGCCCTGGTGGTGGACGATGACGGCCCCGGCATCCCGCCGGACCAGCGCGAGGAGGCGATGAAGCCCTTCGTCCGGCTGGACGAATCGCGCAACCAGGAGACCGGCGGCACTGGGCTCGGCCTCGCCATCGCCCGCGACGTGGCGCGGCGGCATGGCGGCGACCTGGTGCTGTCGACCTCGCCGATGGGCGGGCTGCGCTGCACGGTGCGCCTGCCGCTCTGACCCTGGGAGGGAGACCGATGGGCCGGCTGCGGGAGATCGTGTTCGAAAGCCGCTCAGCGCCGGCCCTGGCCCGGTTCTGGGCCGCGGCGCTCGACGGCTATGCCGTGCGCGCCTACGACCAGGCGGAGATTGAGCGCCTGGCCGCGCTGGGCCTGACGCCGGAGACCGATCCGGTCGTCCTGGTCGACGGGCCAGGACCTAGCCTGTGCTTCCACCAGGTACCGGGGCGCGACTACACGAACAACCGGGTGCATCTCGACATCACCGCGCCGGACCGCGCGGCCGAGGTGCGGCGGCTGCTGGCCCTCGGCGCCAGGCTCGAGCGCGAGGCCGAGGGCTACACGGTGATGCTCGATCCGGAGGGCAATCAGTTCTGCGTCGCCGACAGCCGCTGACCATCACTTGTCGTCACGCGAGGTAGAGGTCAGCTTCCAACGGCCTTCAGCCCCGCGATCAACCGGTCGACCGCCTGCGGCTGCAGCCTGGTGTCGACCACCAGCCGGGCCGCGCCCAGCAGGCCGGCCATCTCGCCCGACCGCGCGGTGGTGATGGTCAGGTCGCCCGTCGCCAGCGGCAGGCAGCGCTGGTAGACGAACTCGCGGACCCCCGCCAGCAGGTGCTCGCCCGCCTCGGCCAGGGTGCCGCCGACGACGATGACGCCGGGATTCAGCACGGCGACCACATCCGCCGCCACCTCGCCCAGCACCCGGCCGGCCTGGCGCACCAAGCTGATCGCCTCCGGCCGGTTGCGCTGGACCAGCGCCATCACGTCGCGCGCGTTGCGGGCCTCGAAGCCCCTGGCCCGCAGGTCGCGGGCGATGGCCCAGCCGGCGGCATAGGCCTCGACACAGCCCAGCTTGCCGCAGCGGCACAGCGGTGCCTCGGCGTCGCGCAGCTGGATGTGGCCGATGTCGCCGGCCGCTCCACGGGCGCCGCGATGCATCCGGCCGTCGGTGATGATGCCGCTGCCGATGCCGGTGCCGGCCTTGATGAACACCAGCTGCCGCTCCTCCGGCCAGAACTGCCGGTGCTCGGTCAGGGTGCGCAGCCGGACGTCGTTCTCGGCCAGGACCGGCGCCGCATAGTCGGCAGCGAACCAGCCGGGGATGTCGAAATCGTCCCAGCCGGTCATCACCGAGGGGCCCATCACCCGGCCTGCGGCATGGTCGACCGGCGCCGGCAGGCACAGGCCGATGCCAAGCACGTCCTCCGGCTGCCGGCCGATCTCGGCCAGCAGATCGCGGAACTGCCGGGCGATCCAGGTGAGGGTCGGCACCGGACCGGTGCCGACCTCGAGGTCTCCGAGCCGTTCGGCCAGCACATGCGGCCCGAGATCTGTCGCCGCGACGCGGATCCGGCTCTCGCCGACATCGGCCGCCAGCACCACGCCGAACTGTTCGTTCAGCTTCAGCACCCGGGCCGGGCGGCCGCCGCTGGCCTGCGTCTCCTCCGCCTCCTGCAGCAGCCCGCAGTCGAACAATACGCCCAGGCGCTGGGTGATGGTGGCGCGGGAGAGATCGGAGATGCGGGCAAGATCGGCCCGCGACCGCGCCTGGCCGGATAGGATCAGCGACAGCACATGGCCGGCGCCGGCGGTGCCCAGGGCGTGGGTCTCGATATCTGAAACAGCCATGGCTACTTATGATCTTTTCCAGTCAAAACATCCAGAAGATCCGATTGACTCTCGCCAAAAGTCGGAATTATCGTTCCGCTTGCCGGTCAATCGTCCGGCCAATTCGGCAGGGCCGGCGCCGCAGAAGCGCCCGCCCGCAAACAGGAGGAAACCGCGATGATCCGATCGCACACGCCCGAGGCTGCGCTGTCCGTGAACCGCCGTCGCCTCGCCGGCCTGCTCGCCGCCGGCGCCGTGGGGCTGGCCCTGGCCGCCGGCAGCACCGCCGCGATGGCGCAAGAGGCCATCGTCGGCCTCGTCACCAAGACCGAGGTCAACCCGTTCTTCGTCAAGATGCGCCAGGCCGCCGAGGCGGAGGCCAAGGCGAAGGGCCTGAAACTGATCGCCCGCGCCGGCAAGTTCGATGGCGACAATGAAGGCCAGGTGGCGGCGATCGAGGACCTGATCAGCGCCGGTGCCAAGGGCATCCTGATCACCCCGAACAACTCCTCCGGCGTGCTCGGCGCCGTGAAGAAGGCGCGCGATGCCGGCATCCTGGTGATCGCGCTGGACACCGCGACCGACCCGGCCGACGCGGTCGACGCCACCTTCGCCACCGACAATTTCCAGGCCGGGGTGCAGCAGGGCCAGTACGCCCGCAAGGCGCTGGGCGACAAGGCGCCGAAGCTGGCGATGCTGGACGGCACGCCGGGCGGCACGGTCGACACCTTCCGCCATGACGGCTTCCTCAAAGGCTTCGGCATCGCCGAGGGCGACGCCGCCATCGTCGGCAAGCAGAACACCAACGGCGCCCAGGACAAGGGCCAGACGGCGATGGAGAACCTGCTGTCGGCCCATCCCGACATCAATGTCGTCTACACCATCAACGAGCCGGCGGCCCAGGGCGCCTATGCCGCGATCAAGGCGGCCGGCAAGACCGACGACATCGTCGTCACCTCGATCGACGGCGGCTGCCTGGGCGTCAAATACGTCAAGGACGGGCGCGTCGCTGCGACGGTGATGCAGTTCCCCTACAAGATGGCGCAGATGGGCGTCGACGCCGTGGCCGAATACGCCAAGAGCGGCAAGAAGCCGAGCGGCTTCGTCGACACCGGGTCCTTCCTGATCACCGGCAAGCCGCTGCCCGGGCTGGACTCGAAGGATCTGGAGTTCGGAGAGAAGAACTGCTGGGGCTGACCGCCGCCAGGTTCTGAATGGATCGATCCGGATTGGCCGCACCGCTCCCCCTCACCCGAAATCGCTCCGCGATTTCGACCTCCCCCCAAGGAGAGGTGACCACCCCTCTCCCTCTCCTCGGGGAGAGGGAGGGGCCCGACGCCGCAGGCGGCGGGAGGGTGAGGGGGATGGGCGCCGCCGGTTTCACCGACCTCCCGAACGAGAGAGCGATGGCCCCATCCTCGTCCTGGATCGGGCGGGCGGCGCGGGTTCTGACCACCCCGCCGCTCGGCCCGCTGATCGTGCTCGTCGCCTTCGGCGCCGTGTTCACGGTGATGAGCGAGCGCTTCCTGACCCCGGGCAACCTGTCGCTGATCGTGCAGCAATCGGTGATCATCGGCACGCTGGCGATCGGCCAGACGCTGGTGATCCTGACCGCCGGCATCGACCTGGCCACCGGCGCCATCGCCGTGCTGGGCACCATCGTCGCCGGCAAGCTGGTGGACGAAGGCCACGCCGCCCTGCCCGCCCTGCTGCTGGCGATCGCGCTGTGCAGCCTGGTCGGCCTGGTCACCGGCACGCTGGTCAGCCGGCTGAAGCTGCCGCCCTTCATCGTCACGCTCGGCATGCTCGGCATCGTCACCGCCGCCACCCGGCTGTTCTCCGGCGGCGGCGCCTTCCCGGTGATGGACGACCTGCTGGGCTGGTCCGGCAACACGCTGCGCCTGGGCGGCGCCGTGATCACCTACGGCATCGTCATCATGCTCGGCCTCTACGGGCTGGTCTGGTACCTGCTGAACCACACCGCCTGGGGCAAGCATGTCTACGCCATCGGCAACAGCCCGGAGGCGGCGCGGCTGGTCGGCATTCCGGTGCAGCGGCGGCTGCTGTCGGTCTATCTGTTCGCAGCCTTCCTGTACGGCATAGGCGCCTGGCTGGCGCTGGGGCGGATCCCGAACGCCGACCCGAACGCGATGCAGACCGCCAATCTGGACAGCATCACGGCCGTGGTGATCGGCGGCACCAGCCTGTTCGGTGGCCGCGGCAGCCTGATCGGCACGCTGATCGGCGTCCTGATCGTCGGCGTGCTGCGCAACGGCCTGACCCTGATCGGCATCGACCCGCTGTGGCAGGACCTGGTCACCGGCGTCCTGGTCATCGCCGCGGTCGCGCTGGACCAGCTGTCGCGATGGAGGAGGGTATGAGCGCGCCCGTCCTGGAGGCCCGCGGCGTGGTCAAGCGCTACGGCCATGTCACCGCGCTGGGCGGCGTCGATTTCGAGCTGCGGGCCGGCGAGGTGCTGGCGGTGGTCGGCGACAACGGCGCCGGCAAGTCGACCCTGATCAAGGTGCTGTCCGGCGCCGTCACGCCCGATGAGGGCGAGGTGCTGCTGGACGGCCAGCCGGTGCGGTTCCACGGCCCGCTGGACGCCCGCCGCCGCGGCATCGAGACGGTGTACCAGGACCTGGCGGTGGCGCCGGCGCTGGACATCGCCACCAACCTGTTCCTGGGGCGCGAGCTGCGCCGGCCCGGGCCGCTGGGACGCTGGCTGCGGCTGTTGGACAAGCCGCGGATGCGGCGCGAGGCGCAGCGCCACATGGACGAGCTGCGCTTCCGCCTGCCGTCGATCACCCATGCGGTCGAAAGCCTGTCCGGCGGCCAGCGCCAGGGCGTGGCCGTGGCCCGCGCCGCGGTCTTCGCCCGCAAGCTGGTGATCATGGACGAGCCCACGGCGGCGCTGGGCGTGCGCGAGACCGGCCAGGTGCTGGACCTGATCCGCGGCATCCGCGACCGCGGTCTGCCCGTCGTCCTGATCAGCCACAACATGCCGAACGTGTTCGAGGTGGCCGACCGCATCCATGTGATGCGTCTCGGACGCCGCGTCGCCGTGACCTCGCCGCAGCGCCACAGCATGGCCGAGGTGGTGGCGATCATGACCGGGGCGATGCCGGGCGACCAGCCGGCCCCGACCATCGAGGCCCAACCATGATTCTCTTATCCGTCATCCCGAGCGCGGCGCAGCACGCAGTGATGCGACGCAGAACCGGGATCTCTCACCGACTGCATCGAAATCCCGTGTCTGCGCAGCGGCACTTCGCGCCGCAGCGCGCACGGGATGACGATCATTGGTTCACTTGCCTTCCTTCTTCCTCCTCCCCAGACCGAAACACGAGAGACCGAGCATGACCCGCCTGGACGAGAAGCTGGCCCGCATCCGCGCCGGACAGTACAAGCGCGGCGACTTCATCATCGCCGATGCCAAGGACGGCGACATGGGGCCGAGCCTGACCTCGACCGGCCCGAACCGCGCGCCGGACGGCAGCTGGACCCGCTATCGCACCCGCGACGAGTTCCTGGACACCATCCGCCAGGTGGTGGAGCAGGACATCGTCGACATCATGCTGGTCTCGGCCTCGAACCTGGAGCGGCTGGTCGAGAGCGGCACCTTCCGCAACAGCAAGGTGAAGCCGGCGATCCGCGCCAACGACACCACCGATGTCTGGGTGGTCCGCGGCTGTTCCTATCCCAAGCAGCCGTCGCGGCCCTTCCGCTCGGCTGTCCTGCCGCGGGTGATGCATGGCGGCCTGACCCCGGACCCGAAGGCGCCGGTCACCGGCACCGATCTCGGCCTCTACTCCGTCACCTTCAACAACGACCTGGATTCCGACATCCGGTCGCTGGAGGCCTTCGCCGAGTTCCGCGCCGACTGCGCCGCCAACGGCTTCAAGTACTTCTTCGAGGTCTTCAACCCGAATGTCTCGAGCGGCATCGACCCGGAGCTGCAGCCGCACTACCTGAACGACTGCATCCTGCGCTGCCTGGCTGGGGTGATGAAGGCCGACCGGCCGCAATTCCTGAAGATCCCCTTCAACGGCCCGAAGGCGCTGGAGGAGTTGGCCGGCTTCGATTCCAGCCTGATCGTCGGCGTGCTCGGCGGCGGCGCCGGCACCACCCGCGACTGCTTCGAGCTGCTGCACCAGGCCGAGAAATACGGCGCCCGTGTCGCCCTGTTCGGCCGCAAGATCAACCTGGCGGAATCGCCGCTGGCGATGGTCAGCTTCATGCGCCAGGTGGCCGACGGCACGATCGTGCCGGAGGAGGCGGTGAAGGCCTATCACGGCGAGCTGCAGAAGCAGGGCATCACCCCGCTGCGCCCGCTGGCCGACGATCTGCAGATCACCGAAGCCGTGCTGAAGCAGGGCTGAGATGGAGCGCTCCGGCATCATCTGCGGCGGCACCATCTGCATCGACGTCAACAAGGTCATCGACCGGTTCCCGCCGCAGGAGCATGTCGCCAAGATCGTGGAGGAGACGCCGGATTCCGGCGGCCCGGGCTTCAACATGGCGATCGACCTCGCCCGCCTGGGCGCGCCCTTCCCGATCGAGGTGGTGGGCGTGGTCGGCGACGACGCCTACGGCCAATTGGCGCTGGACGTCTGCCGCGACCACGGCGTCGGCGCCGGCCGGATCGCGGTGCTGCCGGGCGGGCGCACCGCCTATACCGACGTGATGATCGTGGCCCAGGGCGGGCGGCGGACCTTCTTCTACCAGGAGGGGGTCAACGCCCTGCTGTCGCCCGCGCATTTCGACCTGACCGGGTCGACGGCGAAGATCTTCCATGTCGGCTCGCCCGGGGTGCACGCCCGGATGGACGCGCCGCAGGGCAGCGGCAACGGCTTCACCGAGGTGCTGGCCCGCGCCCGCGCCTCGGGCCACCGCACCAATATGGAGCTGGTCGGCGTGGCCGGCGACCGGCTGCGCGACCTGACGGTGCCGTGCCTGCCTCTGCTCGACAGCATCATCATCAACGAGCTGGAGGCGACGGCGCTGACCGGCGTCGAGACCCATCGCGACGGGCAGCCCGACTGGGCGCTGGTCGAGGCGGCGGCGACGGCGCTGATCCGCATGGGCGTGTCGACCCTGGCGGTGGTGCATTTCCCGGAAGGCGTGGTCGCCGTCGACCGCGACGGCCGGCTGTGGCGTCAGGGCGCGGCCTGGGTGCCGCCGGAGTCGGTGAAGAGCACCAACGGCGCCGGCGACGCCCTGGCCTCCGGCGTCATGCTGGGGCTGCATGAGGGCTGGCCGGTGGAGAAGGGGCTGCGGCTGGGAGTCTGCGTCGCCGCGCTGAGCCTGGGGTCGTACAGCACGTCGCGGGCGATCCCCTCGGCGGAAGAGTGCTTCGCCTATGGGGAGCGAGCGGGGTTCAAGCCGACGAGCTGAACCCTTCGCCCTTTGAGTCCCCCTCCCCTCGCGGGAGGGGGTTAGGGGGAGGGGGTTGTCGACGTCAGAACAGACCTTCGGGGGCGCCGGCTCCGGCGGCACGAACCCCCTCCCCCTACCCCCCTCCCGCAGGGGGAGGGGGGACTCGGATGGCTTGGCGGCGGGGATCTCGCAGCCCTCTCCTCCCCCTCACCCCGGGATCGGGAACCGCCTCGCAAAGTCCCGCACCGCATTCACCAGCGCCGGCTCCGGCCGGGCGCCGGTGATGGCGTCGACGATCAAATCCGCCAAAGCCGTCATCTGCCCCTCGCGCATCCCCCGCGTGGTGACCGCCGGCGTGCCGAGCCGCAGCCCGGAAGGGCGCAGCGGCGGACGGGTGTCGTCCGGCACCACCTGCTTGTTCGACACCAGCCCGACCCGGTCCAGCCGCTGCTGCGCCTCGTCACCGTCGACGCCGAAGCTGGCCGCCACGTCAACCACCATCAGGTGGTTGTCGGTGCCGCCGGTCACCAGCTGCGCGCCGCGGCCCTGCAGCGCGGCCGCCAACGCCTTGGCATTGTCGAGCACCCGCCGGGCATAGGCCCGGAACTCCTCCTGCGCCGCCAGGTGCAGCGCCGTGGCCAGGGCCGCCACCTGGTCCATATGCGGGCCGCCCTGCAGGCCGGGGAACACCGCCTGGTCGATCGCCTTGCGGAACGGCTCGCGGCACAGGATCAGCCCGCCGCGCGGCCCGCGCAGGGTCTTGTGCGTGGTGGTGGTGACGACGTCGAAGCCGGCCGCCAGCGGGTTCGGCAGCGCCTTGCCGGCGATCAGCCCGCCGATATGCGAGACATCGGCCATGGTGATGGCCCCGACCTCGTCGGCGATCGCCTTGAAGGCGGCGTAGTCGATGTCGCGCGGGTAGGAGGAGAAGCCGGTGATCAGCAGCTTCGGCCGCTCGCGCCGCGCGGTCTCGCGGATGGCGTCGAAGTCGAAGCCGCCGCCCGGCACGGTGCCGTAGCGGACGAAGCGGAAGATCCGGCCCATGGCCGAGACCGGCGCGCCATGGGTCAGGTGGCCGCCATGCGACAGGTCCATCGCCAGGATGGTGTCGCCCGGCTGCAGCAGGCCGAAATACACCGCCTGGTTCATCGGCGAGCCGGAGAGCGGCTGGACATTGGCGTGCTCGGCGCCGAACAGCGCCCTGGCGCGGCCCTGGGCCAGCTCCTCGATCTCGTCGGCATGCAGGTTGCCGCCATAATAGCGGCGGCGCGGCTGGCCCTCGGCGTATTTGTCGGCGAAGGCCGAGCCGATCAGCGGCCGCAGCTCAGGGAAGGCATGGTTCTCCGACGCGATCAGGGTCAGGCCCTGCTGCTGCCGGCGCTCCTCGCGCTCGAGGATTTCGGCGGCCTCCGGGTCGGCTTCAGCCAACCGGCTGCGCAGGTCGGGATCGGCCGGGTCGGGCTGGTGCTGGTATTTCATGCGAAGTGCTCCGTTTCGATGCCTGGACACGAATCGCCTGACCAGCTTCCAAGGAAGGCTGCCCAGGCGAGCGGCATCGAAACGGTCCTCCACGCTCCCTCGGGGTGCTCCCCCGTCTCGCCAGTCACGTGGAGGGTATGGCTGATCCTGCGATCGTGACGATGATCGGTTGGACGCGATCCGGCGTCAACCGTGGAGTCCCAGGATCAGGACCCGGTCATTCCGATAGCAGCGAATGACGTCTATGAGCCCAAGCTGTATCCGAACTGTGATGAGCCGGCGTCCGATTTGGCCGAACGCTTCAAGTCCCAATGACCTCCCCCCGAGTTCGCGCTGGCTTGCAACCGGAACTCTGGGTTGCGGAAGACAATCTCTAGAACCCCTTTTTCCCGCGCGAACTGACTGCCAATTTCTCAACCAGTTTATCAGTTATAGGATTTTTCACCGAGAATGTGACTCCAGTCTTGGTTGCCTTGAGCTTCAAAGAAGCGATCTCGTCGGCATGAGCAGCAATTGCACCCGGGTCAACATATAGACCACATTGTTTACTAAAGGCGGCATAGCCCGCGATGATCGTTCCTTCGATCTGAAATCCGGGCATATCATACTGAATGACTTCTTCGGCGTCTGGCAGTGCCCGCGATAGCTGTGCGCGCAGTTGGGCCAACATGGCGCGAAACTGCTCCGGTGCGGCAGCTATATAAGCGTCATGGTTATTGTTCTTCGTCATGCAGACAGCATGCCTTCTGGTATGTCCAAAGGCAACAAACCAGACGCTGGCAGCCTCGCCGTCGTCCATCTCGCCATCGTCCATCGCGGCAGCGTCCATCCCGCCGCCGCCGTTCTCTGGTGGTCATGAGTCCCGGCCCTAATACAGCCGCCCGCCATTCGGTACCGGGCGCTCGATTGCGGCCAGCACGACATTGCCGTCGCTGTCTGGGAAGCCCAGCACCAGGATCTCGGAGAGGAAGCGGCCGATCTGCTTCGGCGGGAAGTTCACCACCGCCGCCACCTGGCGGCCCAGCAGCGTCTCCGGCGTGTAGTGCACGGTCAGTTGGGCCGAGCTGCGCTTCTGCCCGATCTCGGGGCCTAGATCGACGGTCAGCTTGTAGGCCGGCTTGCGCGCCTCCGGATACGGCTCCACCGCCACGATGGTGCCGACCCGGATGTCGACCTTGGCGAAATCGTCATAGCTGATCGTCATTCTGCCCTCCGCGAACCGGCGCGCACCCTGCCGCGCCGGCGCCCGGATGGCAAGAAGGCCGCCCGGAGGCGGCCTTCGTGATCACGACAATGGCGCCGGGATCAGCGCTTCGTCGTCGGGGCCTTCAGCACGCCCTTCAGCTCGTCGAAGCTGGCGCTGACGCGCTTGCTGACGATCTCGGCGGCCTCGGTGTTCGACTTGGCCAGGAGCTCGGCCAGCTCCTTCATGTCGGCGATCGCCTTCTCGAAGGTGACCTTGGCCAGCTCGGTCTGCTTGGCCAGCTTCTCCTCCGGCGCGCCGGTGGAGACAGCGTTGGAGAACTGGGCCTGCAGCTCGGCCAGGTTCTGGCGGATGATCTCGCCCTGGCGGCGGGCGAAGGCCTGCACGCCCTCGGCCGCGGTGCGGTTGGCGGCGGTCAGCGCCTCGATGTTCTTGCGCTGGGCCTGCAGCACGGCGTCGAGGTCGACGCCCGGAACCTTGAACTCGCCCAACAGCTTGGTGAAGTCGACGTCCCAGACCGGCGGCACCTTGCTCATGGCCAACTCCCGATTGCACAAGAATGCGGCACTTTACACATTTGCGCCGCGATGCAAAAGGAATTTGTGCACTGCAGCAAAGCTGTCATCTTCTAGTGCACCGTGGGCTCCTGGCCCGGCTGAGCGGTGGGTTCGGCCTGCGCCTCCTCCGCCCGGCGCGCGCCGCGGCCGCGGCCGAAGGTCTGCTCCCACTGCTCGGCCTGGCGCAGCCGCTGGTCCAGCGCCTTCATGGTGCGGTCCAGGTCCGGCGAATCATCCTGCTCCCATACCCGCAGCACTAGGCCGTAGATCAGGCACAGCGCCCGCACCCGCGCCCGGCCGAGCAGGCCGGAGGTCGAGATGCCGGCGGATTGCAGCGTCCACTTCATCGACAGCTCCAGCTGCCGCGCCTGCAGCAGGGCGGTCAGCGGGTCCAGCCGCAGGTCGCGCAGGATCGCCTTGATCCCGGCGCGGTGGCCGGACAGCACGTCGAAGCGGCGCATCATCAGGTCGAACAGGCGGTCGCGCGGGGACTCGTCCTCGCCCGGCAGCCCCTCGGACAGCGCGATCTGGTCGATCATCCGGCTGAACCCGGCCAGCAGCTCCGGCTTCGACGGGCAGTGGCGGTACAGCGCCGACATCGGTACCCGCGCCGCCTGGGCGACGTCCGAGAGGGTCAAAGCGCGCCACCCCTTCTCCGCCGCTAGGTCGACCGCGGTGGTGACGATGTGGTTCGCAATATCGGCCTTCTTCGCCATGGTCCCGGCCCTTCGCGCCATCGGCCTCGCGGCCCCCGAGCGCCCGCCGGGGCGGGCGCAATTGCGTTCCAATCTAACGCAAATCGGCGGGAATGCGAGCCGGGACCGGACCAGGTGCCTAGGACCGGAGATGCTCCAGGATCTGGATGGCGTTGAGCGCGGCGCCCTTGAGCAGCTGGTCGCCGGAGACGAACAGGGACCGGCCGGTCGGGTCGCCGAGATCGGTGCGGATGCGGCCGACCAGCACCTCGTCGCGGCCGCTGGCCTCGGACGGCATCGGGAAGTGGTTGGCGGCGCGATCGTCGACCAGGCGCAGCCCCGGCACTGCCGCCAGCAGGCCCCTCGCCTCCTCCGGCGACACCGGCGTGCCGAACTCCACGTTCAGCACGATCGAATGGGCCCGCAGCACCGGCACGCGGATGCAGGTGATGCCGATCGGCAGCTCCGGCGCGCCGAGGATGCGGCGGCTCTCGGCGATCGCCTTCAGCTCCTCGCCATTGTAGCCGCTGTCCGGATCGACATCGGCGTTGTGGCTGAACAGGTTGAAGGCGTAGGGGTGCGGTAGCACCTTGGGCTCGAACGCCTCGCCTCGCAGATGGGCGGCGGTGGATTGGCGCAGCTCCTCCATCGCCGCGGCGCCGGCGCCGGAGGCGGACTGGTAGGTCGTCGCCGTGACCCGCCGCAACGGGTGCGCCCGGTGCAGCGGCGCCAGCGCCACGGTCATGATCGCGGCGACGCAGTTCGGGTTGGCGATGATGCCGGCGTGGTTGGCCAGGGATGCTGCGTTCACCTCCGGCACCACCAGCGGCACCTCCGGCCGCATGCGGAAGGCCGAGGAGTTGTCGACCACCACCGCCCCGGCCGCCACCGCCAGGGGCGCGTAGCGGCGGGAGATGCCGGCCCCGGCCGAGAACAGGGCGATGTCGATGCCGGCGAAGCTGGCCTCGGTCAGCTCCTCCACCGCCAGGTCGCGGCCGCGGAACGGGAGGCTGCGGCCGGCGGAGCGGGCGGAGGCCAACAGCCTCACCGCCGCCGCCGGGAACCGCCGCGCCTCCAGGCAGCGCAACAGCTCGACGCCGACGGCGCCGGTGGCGCCGACGATGGCGATGACGGGTTCGGGCGAGCGGACGCCGCGTCGCGCCTCCTGGAGATCGGGGGATGAGAGCATGGTGTCGTCCTTCCTCTTCGAACCGGGAGGGACGATGGCTGCACCGTTGGGCCCCGTCCGTCCTCGGCGGGGCCTCTGGCTGCTATGTCGCGGTGATCACCGCACGCGCCAGAGAACGCCCGCCGCAGCGGTCGTCTTGGTGGTGCGCTTCAGGGTGATCATCGTCGCCATGGGCCAGTCGTAGCGTCCGGCCGCGGGAGCCGTCAAGCCGCCGCGGTTCGGTCCGTTACTGGCAGACGGCTTCCACCTTGTGGCCGTCGGGGTCGATGACGAAGGCGGCGTAGTAGCCGGGACCGTAATGCGGCCGCAGCCCGGGCGGCCCGGCATCGCGCCCGCCTTCGGCCAGGGCAGCGGCGTGGAAGCGGTCGACAGCCTCCCGCGTCGGGGCGTCGAAGGCCAGATGGAAGCCAGGCCCGGGCGGCACCACCGGCTGCGGCTGGCGCTTGAGCGCGAGTTTGTCGTTGCCGCCGGGCGGGCCGTAGCCGGCGGCGGTGTCGTCGGCCCAGACCCGCACCATCCCGACCGGCGCCAGCACGGCGTCGTAGAAGCGGATGGCGCGGTCGAGGTCGAACACGCCGAGGGACAGGTGGCCGATCACGGCGCCCGCTTCGCCACATCGGCGACCACGCCGCCGGTCAGCGCCACCAGCTGCTCCGGGGTCAGGGCGAAGACCGAGTTCGGCGTGCCGGCGGCCGCCCAGATCCGCGGCAGGGCCAGCAGGTCGCGGTCGATCACCACATGCGGCGGCGTGGCATGGCCGACCGGGGCGACGCCGCCGATGGCGAAGCCGGTGGCGTCGCGCACGAAGCCGGCATCGGCGCGCTCGATCCGGACGCCGTCGATGCGGTCGGCCAGGGCCGCGGCCACCGCCGCCTCGTCGACCCGGTTGACGCCGCTGGCGATCACCAGCACCGGCCGCTGGCTGCCGCGGGCGCGGAACACCAGCGACTTGGCGATCTGCGCCACCGTGCAGCCGATCGCCGCGGCGGCATCGGCCGAGGTGCGGGTCGAGGCGTCGAACACCCGGATCTCGGGCTCATGCCCCGCTGCCGCCAGCGCCGCGGCGACGCGCTCGCTGCTGCTGGCCATCAGGCCAGTTCCCGGCCGCGCTTCGTCGCCGCCGCGACCGCGCGGGTCATCAGCGGCTGCAGCCCGTCCGGCGCCATCAGTACGTCC
>NZ_JBCNNF010000479.1:0-4948 GCF_039594555.1 Inquilinus sp. | reverse complement strand
CGACGGCGGCCAGCAGGGCCTTGTGCGTCGCCTCCGCCTGCTCCATCGCCATCTCGGCCAGCCGGTCGAGCATGCGCCCGGCGCGCGCCGCCTCGGCCGGGTCGAGGCCCGGGGCGGTCGGCTGCGGGGTCGGGACGGAGCACGCCGTGTTCATAGAACATATCATGAACGAAATGAGCCGGCTGCGCAATGAACATTGTGTTGACGCGGATGACGGCTGGACGCGCGCAACGCATCGGGGTCGCCGCGGCCATGGTCCGAAGGGGCGGGCGCCGCCGCGCGGATGGGCATCGAATCCCGCCACACTTGTCACTCATCGCGCTTCGACGTCCGGCGCACACTCTGTCTCCCTGTCGAGAAGGAGAGAGCGAGATGACCAGAGACGCCAACCATCCTGCTACGCCCAGGATTGTCGACCGCAGCACCTTCCAGGCGGAGCTGGACGCGCTGCGGGTCCGCGAGAAAGCCTATACCCGGGAGGGCGATGCCCTGGCCGCTGCCCGCCGGCGGCTGCCCATGGTCGCGGTGGACGGCGCCACGCGGCTCACCGGCGACCGTGGCCCGGTGACGCTGCTGGATGCGTTCGAGGGGCGCCGGATCCTCATCGCCTACTATTTCATGTGGTATGCCGGCCGCCCGGCGCCGGAGCAGTGCGAGGGCTGCAGCCTGTACACGGCGCAGGTCCGCGAGCTGTCCTTCCTGCAGTCCCGCGACGTCACCTACGCCACGATCTGCCAGGGCCCATATGAGGAGAGCGCGCGGTACCGCGACTTCATGGGGTGGGAGATGCCCTGGTACGCGGCCGATCGGGGCGCGCTCGAGACGCTCCTGGTCGGGCGCCGGGTGGGGATGATGCACATCGTCTGCTATCTGCGGCAGGGATCCGACGTGTTCGAGACCTATTGGACCACGCGGCGCGGCGTCGAGGTGATGGGCAACAGCTACGCCCTGCTCGACCTCACGGTCTATGGGCGGCAGGAGTCGTGGGAGGATTCCCCGGCAGGCTGGCCGCGGTTGAGCGGCGAGGATCTCTATCGCATCGGCGACCGTCCCATCGTCCAATGGCCGCGGGTAAAGGCCGGGCATTCCGACGACCTCGGAACCGGCGGGCGGTGAAGCAGAGGGAATAGGCGCAGGAAGCATGGTGCCGGGCGGACGGGAGAAGTCCTGCTGCGCGTCACCGCGCCCCGGCTTTTCGCCTCGCCAAGTCAAGCCTCCCGGCTTGGCTGAGGCCGTGGCGACGATAGCGCAGTCACGGATGGCCGCAAACCTCGAACAGGCATCGAGACCATAGGCAGCGTGCCGGTCGAAGCGTCACGCGCCGATCGGGACCTTGGTCTCGTACTTCACCCGGGACAGGTTGAAGCTGGTGCGGAAGCGCTTGATGTTGTGCTCGTTCGCCAGCACGCGGCGGCAGAACAGGTTGTAGGCCTCCATGTCGCGGCACGTGACGACCAGCAGATAGTCGGTCTCGCCGGACACGAAATAGCATTGCTGCACCTCGGGCTCGGCCGCGATCTTGCGCTCGAAGGCGGCCAGCACGTCCTCGCGCTGGCGGTCCAGCTCGACCCCGACGAAGGCGACGATGGTCTGGCCCACCCGCTCGGGGTCGACCAGCGCCACGTCGCGCACCACCACCCCTTCCTGCCGCAGCCGGCGCACCCGCTTCAGGCAGGCAGGCGGCGACAGCCCGACGCGCTCGGCCAGCGCCAGGTTGGTGATCTGGTTGTCCTCCTGCAGCGCGTCGAGGATGCGCCGGTCGATGGCGTCGAGCTCGGGCGGGGCAGGGCGGACACGGTCCGGGCTTTTCATGGATTTCTCCGCAGCGGCATCAGCGCATTCCACGACAGAAATTCCGGTCCCGCAAATCGAAATCCGTTGCCGATGATTTCGCCGTAGCCTGATTCCAACGAACAGGAGGCGCGATCATGGATTCCCCGGATCTGTCGAACCGCATCGAGGTGCATGACCGCGAGGCGCTGGCCGCGGCACGCGCCGTGCTGGATGCCTGCGCCGACCCGGCGGCGATGGGCGAGGCGGTCAAGGCCGCGGTCGGGCGCAACGCGCAGTGGCGCGGCGAGGACTGCATCAACCTGCTGGCGCCCGAGGCGCCGACCAGCCCCGGCGTGCGGGCGCTGCTGGCGGCCGAGATCGGGACGCGGGCGGCGGAGGGCCATATCGGCCGGGTCAACCGCTGGTTCGCCGGCACCCGCCACATCGACGAGGTCGAGGCGCTGTGCGTCGAGCTGCTGAAGCGCCACTTCCGCTGCAGCTACGCCGACCACCGCCTCTGCGCCTCGATGATCGGCAACGCCGTGGTCTACACCGCGCTGACCACCCCGGGCGACGTGGTGATGACCGCGGCGCAGCCGACCGGCGGCCATTCCTCGAACCGGCATGACGGCCCGGCCGGGGCCATGGGCCGCACCATCGTCGACATCCCGATGGACCCGGAGGAGCTGGTGGTCGACCTCGACCTGTTCCGCCGGGCGGCGCCGCTGGCCCGGCCGAAGCTGGTGGCGCTGGGCCTGTCGATGACGCTGTTCCCGCAGCCGGTGGCGGCGATGCGCGAGGTGATTGCGGAGTGGGACGGCCGCTTCTTCTTCGACGCGGCGCACCAGCTGGGCCTGATCGGCGGCGGCCAGTTCCAGGACCCGCTGAAGGAGGGGGCGGACATCGTCACCGGCTCGGCCGGCAAGACCTTCGCCGGCCCGCAATCCGGCATCCTCTTGTGGGACGACCCGGCGATCACCGAGGCGGTGACGACCGCGGTGTTCCCGGTCTGGGCGGCGACGCACCAGGTCAACCGGGTGGCGGCGCTGGCCCTGGCGACGGCGGAGGCGATCGCCTTCGGCGAGGCGCTGCAGGCCCAGATCGTCGCCAATGCCCAGGCCCTGGCCAGGGCGCTGCAGGAGCGCGGCGTGCCGATGCTGGGTGCGCACAAGGGCTTCACCACCACGCATCAGGCCATCGCCGACGCCCGCGGCTTCGGCCGCGGCCTGGCGGCGGCGCAGACGTTGGAGCGCGCCAACCTGATCGTGAACAAGAACCTGCTGCCGTCCGACCGCAAGGAGGACTGGGACTTCCCCGGCGGCCTGCGCATCGGCACCATCGAGGTCACCCGCTTCGGCATGCGCGAGCGCGAGATGGAGACGATCGCCGAGCTGATCGCCCGGGTGCTGGTGCGCGGCGAGTCGCCGGAAGCGGTGCGGCCGGATGCGGTGGCGCTCAGGCACAGTTTCCCGACGCTGTACTACTGCTTCGAGAACGGTCTGCCGCCGGCTTGAGGCCGTCTTCCAACATCGTCATTGCGAGCGCAGCGAAGCAATCCATCGCGCCGTTCAAGCGGCTCGATGGATTGCTTCGCCGGCTTCGCCTCCTCGCAATGACGGTGAGGGGGCGGAAGGGTTAGCCGGTGCTGCGCCGGGCCCGGGGGTGGGCGTCGGCGTAGACGGTCATCAGCCGCTCGGTGTCGATCTCGGTGTAGCGCTGGGTGGTCGACAGGGCGGCATGGCCCAGCAGCTCCTGGATCGTGCGCAGGTCGCCGCCGCCGGCCAGCAGATGGGTGGCGAAGCTGTGCCGCAGGGCGTGCGGCGTCGCCGAATCGGGCAGGCCCAGCACGGCGCGCAGCTGGCGCATCTGGCGCTCGGCCACGCCGGGGTTCAGCGCGCCGCCACGAGCGCCCAGGAACAGCGGGCCGGTGGCGGCGAGCGGGAAGGGGCAGGCGGCGATATAGGCATCGACCGCCTCACGCACCGCCGGCAGCACCGGCACCATGCGCTGCTTGCGGCCCTTGCCGGTCACCACCAGCGTGTCGCCCTTCGGGGCCTCACGTCGGGTCAGGCCCAGCGCCTCGCCCAGGCGCAGGCCGCAGCCATAGAGCATGAGGAGGAGGGCGCGATCGCGCAGCCCGATCCATTCCTCGGTGGCCAGGGTCTCGGCCGTGTCGACCGCGGCCAGCGCGTCGGTCACCGCCAGCGGCCGCGGCAGGCGCTTCGGCAGCTTGGGGTTGCGCAAGCTGCCGATGGCCGCGTTGTGCAGCACCCCAGCGCGGTCGAGATGGGCCAGGAAGTTGCGCACGCCGGACAGGCCGCGTGCCCGCGTCGCGGCGCCGGCCCCGCCCGCGGCCCGGCGCGACTGGAAGGCGCGCAGGTCTGACAGGGCGGCGGCGGACAGGTCGTTCAGGCTGGGCGGCCGGCCGAGATGCTCGGCCAGGAAGCCGATGAAGCGGCCGACATCGCCGAGATAGGCGCGCAGCGTATGCGGCGAGACTCGCTTCTCCTCCTCCAGCCACAGCCTCCAGCGGCCGGCGGCGTCGCGCAGATCCGCCGCCGCCGGCCAGCCGGCCATGCTGGTTTCAGGCCCGGGGGTCACGGTCGCGTCACGGCCGGTGCCGCCCCCTCACCCGAAATCGCTGCGCGATTTCGACCTCTCCCCGGGGGAGAGGTAACGATGCCGGCCCTGATTCCCTCTCCTTGGGGAGAGGGAGGGGCCCGCCGCGTTGGCGGCGGGACGGTGAGGGGGAAGGGGCGGAAGCCTCGGGGCGCCGACCCGTCCATCCGCCCCTAATCCTGCGCCGGGGTCAGCCAGGAGCGGATGCAGCGCTCCAGCACCCGGCCGAGGAAGCCGACCAGCTCGGTCCGCATCCCGGGATGGAACATCTCCGGGTCGCGGCTGCCGAGAGCCAGGGCGCAGGCCGGCGCCTCGGGCGAGACGTTCAGCCGGACCAGCGCCTGGCTGCGGACCAGCCCGGCGCCGGCGCCGAACAGCGCCTCCTCGCCGGCGGTGTCCGATTCGAGCATCAGCTCCTGCCCGCCGAGGCGATGGGCGATCTCGCCGGGCCCGACGATGCGGACCTCGGCGCTGTGCGGCGGCGATTCCTCGCCCTCCGTCGCCTCGACCAGCAGCGTCACCACGTCGAGGTCGAGCAGCACCGCGAGGTCGGTCG
>NZ_JBCNNF010000478.1:0-4966 GCF_039594555.1 Inquilinus sp. | reverse complement strand
TCGGCGAGCCGGTCGGCGTTGCCGAGACCGAGACCGGCGACTGGATCGTCCGCTTCGCCGATCACCCGCTCGGCCTCATCGACCGTCGCACTCACAAGCTGCGCCCCTTTGCGCCGACCCGGCCGGGTCGGCGCAATCAGCACGCTCAACAGCACCGGGAAGCTGTCAACGATGTTGCCGGTCTATAGTGTCAACGATCTCTCCGGTTGCACAAATGGGACAAGGCATCGATATTGCGAGCCGACCTCCCCGCGGTCCCTCACAAATCGAACAGATGCCGGATCCGCTCCGCCAGGCTGGGGGCGTTCGCGGCGGCCTGGCCGTGGCCCTGCTCCAGGCGGCGCCGCTCGGTGGCGGTGCGGCGGGCCAGCAGCGTGCCCAGCTCCTCGGCGATGGTCGGGCGGTCGCGCAGCAGCGGGGCCAGCCCCTCCTGCGTGATCTCGTAGACCACGACCGGCGTCAGCGCGCGGATGGTGCCGGGCTCGCCCTCGCCGGTCAACAGCCCGCCCTCGCCGAAGAAGTCGCCGGGCGCCAGGCGCCGCAGCTCCGTCCCGCTGCCATGGTCTTGGCGGGTGTCGGTGGCGACGCCGCTGCGCACGATCATCAGCGAGGTCATCGCCGTGCCCTGCGCCACCAGGGTCTCGCCGCTGCGGAAGGTGCGGCGGGCCATGGTCGCGGCCAGGGCCTCCTTCTCCTCCTCGGTCAGCGCGTCGAACAGGGCGATGGCGTCCAGCAGGCGCAGCGGCGTGGCGCGGCGGTGGGCGGGTGCCTCCCCGGGCATCGCCGGCGTGGCGGCGGCGGGCGTGTCGGCCGCGGGCGACAGGCACAGCCCGGCCGCCTTGGCGTGGCGCCAGACCAGGTCGTAGATCTCGCTCCTCGCCCTGCCGGCCGCCGACATCTCGGCCACCCGGAAGGACAGCTCCAGCTCCACGGCATTGGCGTCCAGCCCCGTCACCTGCACCGACGGCTCGGGCGTCGGCAGGATCGCGTCGCTGCTCAGCAGCACCGACCGCATCACCTCCGCCATCGCCGCCGGCATGGTGGTCGGCAGGAACCGCACCTTCAGCGACACGCCGTGGCTGCGCTCCGGGCTGCTCATATTGGTCAGCCGCGCCTTCGCCAGGTCGCTGTTGGGGACGATGATCAGGTCGTTGGCGCCGCTCAGCAGATGGGTCGCCCGCCAGTTGGTCTCCACCACCCGGCCCTCGATGCCGCTGCCCAGCACCAGCCAGTCGCCGATGCCGTAGGGCCGGCTGAGATTCAGCGCGATGCCGGAGAACACGTCGCCCAGCGTGCTCTGCAGCGCCAAGCCGAGGATGATGGCGAAGACGCCGGAGGTGGCGATCAGCGTCCCGACCGGGGCGTCGAAGACATAGGCCACGACCGACAGCAGCGCGCTGACATAGATCAGGCCGACCACCAGGTCCTGCAGCAGCCGCCCCTCGCGCGGCTGCTGCTCGAAGATCAGGAACACGCGGACGATGCTGATCAGCGACCAGGCGCCGTTGACCCACCACACCGCCTTGGCCAGGCCGACGAAGACGCGCTGCAGGTTGGAGGCGGTCGGCGGCCCCGGCTGGTAAGGCACGATGTCGTGGTACAGCAGCAGGGCGGTCAGCGCCGCGAAGAAGGCCAGCTGGCCGACCAGCCGCCGGGTCGGGTGGTGGCGCAGCACGACGCGCGTCACCAGAGCGCCGATCAGGGCCAGCACGCCGGTCTGGACGATCGGATCGCCGATCACGCCAAGGATTTCGCTGCTGCTCAGCATCTCACCGACCCACGCCGACCGACGGGATATTGGCGGGGATCGCGGCGCGCCGCATCCGGATTCTCGTCGCGGGGACGGGGCGGTCGAGGCTGCGTCCGAATCTGCATATCAGGGTAAGTGCGGCTCGATATCTATAGGCGATGCTTCATTTCCCTTGCGCGCGAAGCAAGGAAATGCACAGTTGATTGCATAAAGATTGATTTTTAGGAGAATATTCATGGCCACCTTTACCGGCTCCAACAGCGCCGAAATCCTCCCCGATCTCATCATCGGTCCCATCCAGGCCATCGGAAACGACTTCGTCGACGCGTTGGGCGGGGATGACATCGCCATCGGCTGGTCCGGCGACGACGTGATCCGCGGCGGCGCCGGGGCCGACGTGATCATCGGCGGCCTGCTGAACGCCGCCGGCATCATCACCCTGTCGGGCATCGACGCGGCGGACTACACCACCTCCGTCGATGGCGTGACCGTCGACCTGTCGGTGCTGGTCAACCTGACGCTGCCGATCCTGGGCATCAACATCCAGCTGACCGGCGCGTCGCAGGGCTTCGGCGGCGACGCCCAGGGCGACTACCTGGTCGGCATCGTCAACCTGATCGGCTCCAACACCGGCGGCGACAACCTCTCGGGCAGCGCCGCGGCTAACACCATCAACGGCCAGGGCGGCGACGATACCCTCGACGGCCAGGGCGGCAATGACATCCTGCTGGGCGGCGCCGGGGACGACATCCTCATCGGCGGCGGCGGTGCGGATTCGCTGCAGGGCGGCGCCGGCTTCGACACGGCGGACTATTCCGGCTCGGCCGCGCCGGTCACCATCAACCTGACCACCGGCACCGGCACCGGCGGCGACGCCCAGGGCGACACCCTGACCGGGGTCGAGCGCGTGATCGGGTCGGCCGGCGACGACACCCTCACCGGGTCGGCCGGCGACGACACGCTCATCGGCGGCGCCGGGGCCGATGCTATCGACGGCCAGGGCGGCGTCGACACGGTGGATTATTCCAGCTCCGGCGCGGGCGTGACCGTCGACCTGGCGGCCGGCACCGGCAGCGGCGGCGATGCGCAGGGCGACACGCTGACGAACATCGAGAACATCACCGGCACGGCCTTCATCGACCACCTCTACGGCAATGCCGCGGACAACACGATCCTCGGCCTCGACGGCAACGACACCATCCGCGGCGGCGCCGGGGCCGACCACATCGATGGCGGCGCCGGGTCGGACTTCGCCAACTACCAGGGCTCGGCCTCGGGGGTCACGGTCAACCTGCTGACCGGCGTCAACAGCGGCGGCGACGCGGCCGGCGACGTGCTGACCAATATCGAGAACCTGTACGGCTCCAGCTTCGACGACACGCTGACCGGCGACAACGGCCGCAACATCATCGGTGGCGAGCTCGGCAACGATATCCTCGTCGGCAATGGCGGCGACGATTCGCTCTCGGGCGAGGCCGGCAACGACAACCTCGATGGCGGCGACGGCAACGACCGGCTCGTCGGCGGCGACGGCACCGACACCATCCATGGCGGCATCGGCAACGATTCGATCGATGCCGGCGCCGACAACGACATCGTCTTCGGCGAGGACGGCGACGACTCGATCACCGGCGGCGCCGGCAACGACCAGATCGACGGCGGCGCCGGCAACGACTTCATCGAGGGCGGCGCCGGGGCCGACGCCATCACCGGCGGCGGCGGCATCGACACGGTGTCCTATGCCCATTCCGGCGAGGGCGTCGTCGTCAACCTGCAGTCCGGCATCGGCCTGTTCGGCGACGCCGACGGCGACACGCTGAGCGGGATCGAGCAGGTCTACGGCTCGGCCTTCAACGACGTCATCGCCGGCGACACCGGCAACAACACCCTCTGGGGCGGCGACGGCAACGACCAGCTCCAGGGCGGCAACGGCGCCGACGTGCTGAAGGGCGGGGCCGGCAACGACACCTTCGTCTACACCAGCGTCGGCGAGAGCACGGTGGCGGCGTCGGGCAAGGACACGATCGCCGACTTCTCGACCGGCGACCATATCGACCTGTCGTCGATCGACGCCGACGGCAACAGCGGCAACGGCGACACCGCCTTCACCTTCGGCACCGGCGGCTTCACCGGCACCGCGGGCGAGCTGCGGGTGGTCGATTTCGGCGGCGGCCGCCAGGGCGTCTATCTCGACGTCAACGGCGACAAGCAGCCGGATTCGATCATCACCGTCTATTCCGACCACGCCCTCACGGCAGCGGATTTCGTGCTGTAGAGCATCAAGGGGCCGGGCGTCCGCAGCGGGCGCCCGGCCCCGCCATCACGTCCCCACCCAGCTCAGCGAGGCGTCGTAGCTGCCGCGCCGCCGCTCCTCCACCGCGTAGCGCAGCGCGTCGATGGCGTGGTTGCCGCGGTCCTCCAGCGCCGACAGCACCTCGCCGGTCTTCGGGTCGACGCGGTGGCTGTAATGCGCCAGCTCGTCGGCCAAATGCCGGCAGCGCGGATGCACCAGGATGTCGTGCGCCTTGAGGAAGGCGATGCCGTCCTCGACCGACCCGCCGCCCTTGGTCGCCCCGCGGATGTTGGGGAAGCCGTGGCGCTGCATGAAGCTGATGGTCTCCGGCCGGGCGCTGTCGGCGACGATGGTCAGCTGCCGCGACCCCGGCACGGTGTCGAACAGCTCGGGCGTGCGGTCGATCTCGCAGCCCACCCGATAGGCCTCGTGGTCGACGAACAGCGTCCGCCCCTCGATGAAGCAGCGCAGCAGCACGGTCGGGTCCTGGGCGAAGCCCCAGTCGGCGCCGAGCATCAGCCGCGCGCCGGGCGGCGTCTCGAACGCCTCCACCCGCCAGTTGCGGAACACCCGCGCCTCGCTGGCCTTGCGGTAGCCGCCGAGCCAGACATGCTGGTGCTTGTCCGGGTCGCGCCCCCGGTCCCACTCCATCTCCGCCTTCAGCACCGCGGGGAAATGCGGGTTGTCCGGCCAGTTGGCCTCGATCACCCGCGCATCCGGCGGCGGCGGGCCGCCGCGGAACAGCCGGTCCACCGGGTCCTCCGGCCGGGTCGGGTTCCAGGAGAACCACAGCTCCGACCCCTTCTTGCGCAGGGTGGGGCGCAGCAGGTCCAGGCTGCGCAGCGACAGGGCCTGCGCCTCCTCCACCCAGGCGATGTCGTAGCCCTCGAGCGACTTGATGCTCTCGGCGGTGTGGGTCTGCA
>NZ_JBCNNF010000477.1:0-4969 GCF_039594555.1 Inquilinus sp. | reverse complement strand
GCTCATGGGCAGGGTTCAGGCAGTTGTTGGGGAAGCCCTGCACCGACTGGTACTCGCCATGCTCGCCCGGGTCGCGCAGATGCGGCAGTGCCTGCAGCACGGCGTAGCAATGGCCGGGAATGTCGATCTCCGGCACCACGACGATGCCCAGCCGGTCGGCCAGGGCCACCAGATCGCGGATCGCCTGCTTGCTGTAGTAACCGCCCTGCGGCTCGGGGCCGGAGCCGAGCAGCGGCGGCAGCGCCAGGCCATGGCCGCGCCAGGCGCCGACCCTGGTCAGCTCCGGATAGGCGTCGATCTCGACCCGCCAGGCCTCGTCATCCGACAGGTGCCAGTGGAAGCGGTTCATCTTGCTCCAGGCCTGCAGCTGCAGGAACCGCGCCACCTCGGCCGAGGCATAGAACTGCCGGGCGACGTCGAGATGCGACCCGCGCCAGCCATGGGCCGGGGAATCCTGGATTTCGCCGCCGGTCGGGAACAGGAAGGTCTCAGGATGGCGCCGGGCGCCGCGCCAGATCTGGCCCAGCGTGATCAGCCCGTACAGCAGGCCGGTGCGGGTGGTGGCCCGTACGGCGACGCCGTCCTCGGCGAAGGCGATGCGATAGGCCTCGGGGCCAAATCCCGGCTCGACGGCGAGATCGACGGCCAGGCCGCCCTCCGCCTCCGGCCGCACGACGCCCTCCGCCGGGAACAGCGCGGTGGTCAACTCGGCGAAGGCGGTGATCGCCTGTCCTGTCTCGGCGCCTTCGCCCCTCGGCGCCAGGCCGGCGGGAACGGCGCGGCGGCCGCTGACGGCGACGCTTTCCGGCCAGGGAATCACCGAGACCGGCACCGTACCGGACGAGCCCGCGATCGTGATCGAGGCGGGGACGGGGAAGCGCTCGGTGCCCCGCTTCAGCGGCGCGTTGTCGGTGGCCGAATGGGTCGGCGCGGTGGCGACCCGTGCGGTCGACCCGTCTGCCAGCGCGACATAGGCCGTGGTCGCGCCGTCGGTCCAATGGCGCAGCGGATAGCTCAGCCCCCGCGCCGTGATCGTCCAGGTGGCGCCGGGGGCCAGCTCCAGGTCCGGGCCGGGCGTGAACTCCGAATGATTCGACAGCCGGGCGGTCAGCGTGGCGCCCTCGATCACCGCGGCGGGGTCGATCCGAGCGGGTCCGCTGAGGCAGAGGCTGAAGCCCGAGACCGCCCGGCCCGACTGGTTGGTCAGCCGCAGCGTATAACTCAGGGGCTCGCCGCCCTCGGCGGGCCGCCAGAAGGTTTCGAGTCGGAACGGGGACGTCATCGGGCGGGCCTTCGCGGTTGGGAGGACTGCGCTCGGCAGCGCGGGTAATGGTCTATACCACGATGGCGTGATTCGGCTTCGCCGCGAGCCCCCAAAACTGGTGCCGGATATGCTATGCGGCATGGGCGGCCCGGGGGTGGGCCCGGAAAGGCTGTCGGACCGTGATCAGAAGCGATGTCGCCGTGCTCGGCGCCGGAATCATCGGGGTGTCGGCCGCGCTGCACCTGCAGGCGCGCGGCCGGTCGGTGGTGCTGGTCGACCGGCGCGGCCCGGGCGAGGAGACGAGCCACGGCAATGCCGGGCTGATCGAGCGCGCCAGCGTCGTGCCCTATGCCTTTCCCCGCGCGCTGCCGGAGCTGCTGCGCTACGCCTCGAACCGGCGGATCGATGCCCGCTACCACTGGGCCTTCCTGCCGCGGATCGCGCCCTGGCTGTTCCAGTACTGGCGCCACTCCTCGCCGGCCCGGCTGGCGGAGGCAGCGCGGGCGATGCTGCCGCTGATCGAGCGCTGCCTGGACGAGCACCGGCCGCTGCTGCAGCAGGCGGGGATCACCCATCTGGCGCGCGAGACCGGCTGGCTGACCGTCTACCGCTCGGCCCGCAGCCTGGAGGCGGGGGAAGCGGGGCGCGCCGTCGCCGCCGCCCACGGCCTGAACTTCGGCGTGCTCGACCCGGCGCAGATCCGGGCGATGGAGCCGCATCTGGAGGAGGGGCTGGTCGGCGGCGTGCACTGGCGGGATCCGGTCTCGGTCTCCGACCCCGGCGCCGTCACCAAGGGCTATGCCGAACTGTTCCTGCGCCGCGGCGGCCGGCTGGTGCAGGCCGACGCGCGGTCGCTGCAGCCGGCAGAGGGCGGATGGAGCCTGCAGGGTTCGGACGGGCCGGTGCTGGCGCGCGACGCGGTGGTGGCGCTCGGGCCCTGGTCGCTCGACCTGCTGCGGCCACTCGGCTACCGCCTGCCGCTGGCGGTCAAGCGCGGCTACCACATGCATTACCGGCCACGCGGCAACGCCGTGCTCAACCGGCCGGTGCTGGATGACGACCAGGGCTTCCTCCTGACCCCGATGGCGCGCGGCGTGCGCCTGACCACGGGGGTCGAGATGGGCCATCGCGACGCGCCGCCGACGCCGGTGCAGCTGCAGGCGGCCGAGGCCGCGGCGCGGATCCTGTTCCCGCTCGACTCGCGGGTGGACGACCGGCCCTGGATGGGCGCCCGGCCCTGCCTGCCCGACATGCGGCCGGTGATCGGCCCTGCGCCGCGGCACAAGGGGCTGTGGCTCGCCTTCGGCCATGCCCATCACGGCTTCACCCTGGGCCCGGTGACCGGTCGCCTCCTGGCCGAGATGATCACGGGCGGCGAGACCATGGTCGACCCGTCGCCCTATCGCGCCGACCGGTTCTGAGGGCGGGACGGCCATGCGTCCGCCGCGGTGGCGGACACGGGCCAGGAGCCTAGGATCGGTCGTCCGCAGATCCGAGGCTTGCATGTTCGACCCCGCGACGCTCGCCCTGTACATGGCCGCCGCCCTGGCGCTGAACCTCACGCCCGGGCCCGACATGCTGTTCTGCTTCGCCAATGGCGTCTCCCGCGGCCCGCGCGCCGGCCTGGCCGCGGCGCTCGGCATCGGCGGCGGGGCGGCGGTGCACACCATGGCCGCCGCGCTCGGCCTGGCCGGGCTGTTCGCCGCCTCGCCCACCGCCTTCGAGATCCTGCGCTGGGGCGGTGCCGCCTATCTGCTGTGGCTGGCGCTGAAGACGCTGCGCGGCGTCGCCGCCGGTTCCGGCGCCGGCCTCGGCGCCGCCGGGCCGCTGCCGCCGCGGCCGGTGGGGCGGATCTTCTTCGACGGCATGGTCACCAATGTCCTGAACCCGAAGGTGGCGCTGTTCTTCATCGCCTTCCTGCCGCAATTCGTCGACCCGGCGCACAGCGCGGTGCTGCAGATCGTGGTGCTGGGCACGCTCGGCAACATCTCCGGCACCACCATCAACGCCCTGGTCGGAATGTCCTCGGGCGGCGTCGGCCGGGTCCTGTCCCGCCGGCCGGCCGTGGCACGGCTGCTCAACGGCTTCACCGGGGTGGTCTTCCTCGGCCTGGCGGCGCGGCTGGTGCTGGCCGACGGCCGGCCGAAATAGGGTTTCGATTTCCCGCGTGCGCCGCGGTCCAGCCCTGTTAGATTGTTGCTCAAATCAAGCGGCTGTTCCGGGACGGGAATGTTCGACACGCTTCTGATCGCCAATCGGGGGGAGATCGCCTGCCGGGTGATCCGCACCGCGCGGCGCCTCGGCCTGCGCACCGTCGCGGTCCATTCCGACGCCGATGCCGGGGCGCGCCATGTCGCCGAGGCCGATGCCGCGGTGCGAATCGGCCCGCCTCCCGCGCGCGAGAGCTATCTGAGGATCGACGCCATCCTGGCCGCGGCGAAGGCGACCGGCGCGCAGGCCATCCATCCCGGCTACGGCTTCCTGTCGGAGAATGCGGAGTTCGCCGAGGCCTGCGCCGCGGCCGGCATCACCTTCGTCGGCCCGCCGCCCGACGCAATCCGCGCGATGGGCGGCAAGAGCGAGGCCAAGGCGCTGATGGCCGCGGCCGGCGTGCCGCTGGTGCCCGGCTATCACGAGGCCGACCAGGATCCCGCCCGGCTGGCGGCAGAGGCGGCGGCGATCGGCTTCCCGGTGCTGATCAAGGCCTCGGCCGGCGGCGGCGGCAAGGGCATGCGCGTGGTCGAGCGGGCGGAGGATTTCGCCGCCCAGCTCGCCGGCGCCCAGCGCGAAGCCGCCTCCTCCTTCGGCAACGACCGGGTGCTGGTGGAGCGCTATCTGGCGAAGCCGCGCCATGTCGAGATCCAGGTCTTCGCCGACGGCCACGGCCACTGCGTCTACCTGTTCGAACGCGACTGCTCGATCCAGCGCCGCCACCAGAAGGTGGTGGAGGAGGCGCCGGCCCCCGGCCTCGACCCCGCCATCCGCAAGGCGATGGGCGAGGCGGCGGTCGCGGCCGCGAAGGCCATCGGCTATGTCGGCGCCGGCACGGTGGAGTTCCTGCTCGACACCGACGGCCGCTTCTACTTCATGGAGATGAACACCCGGCTGCAGGTCGAGCACCCGGTGACCGAGGCGATCACCGGGCTGGACCTGGTCGAATGGCAGCTGCGCGTCGCGGCCGGCGGCGCGCTGCCGCTGGGCCAGGACGACCTCGCCATCCACGGCGCCGCGATCGAGGTCCGGCTCTATGCCGAGGATCCGCAGGCCGGCTTCCTGCCGCAGACCGGGCGGCTGGCGCATCTGGCCCTGCCCGAGGCGGCGCCGCATGTCCGCATCGATTCGGGCGTGTGCCAGGGCGATTCGATCTCGATCCATTACGACCCGATGATCGCCAAGCTGATCGTCTGGGACGTGGACCGGCCGGCGGCGGTGCGGCGGCTGGCCCGGGCGCTGGACCAGGCGCGGATCGCCGGCCTGGCCACCAATCTCGACTTCCTGCGGGCGATCGCGCGCTGCCCGGCCTTCGCCGCCGCCGAGCTCGACACCGGCTTCATCGCCCGCCATGGGGCGGAGCTGCTGCCGCCGCCCGCGCCGGCCTCCTCCGAGGACATTGCCCTGGCGGCGCTAGGCCTCGTGCTCAGCCGGCCCCGTGACCGCTCCAGCCCCTGGGCCTTGGCCGATGGCTGGCGGATGAACGACGAGGCG
>NZ_JBCNNF010000476.1:0-4988 GCF_039594555.1 Inquilinus sp. | reverse complement strand
GTCGCCGTGCCGGCCGATCAGCGCCGGATGGTCCGGGTCCAGCACGATCAGATCGGCGCGGGCGCCGGCCTCGATCCGGCCGGTGGCGCGGCCGACTGCGCGGGCGCCGCCGTCGATCGCGGCCTGGAACAGCGTGGCGCCGACCGAGGGCCGGGCCGGGCCGCCGGCGACGCCGCGCTTCCGCTGGGTCAGGCGCTGGCCGTATTCCAGCCAGCGCAGTTCCTCGATCACCCCGACCGAGATGTGGCTGTCCGAGCCGATGCCGAGCGCCCCGCCGGCGGCGAGGTAGGGGGCGAGGGGGAACAGCCCGTCGCCGAGATTGGCCTCGGTGGTGGGGCACAGCCCGGCGACCGCGCGGCTGGCCGCCAGCCCCGTCGTCTCGGCCTCGGTCAGATGGGTGGCGTGGACCAGGCACCAGCGGTCGTCGACTTCGGCATGGCCGAGCAGCCATTCGACCGGCCGGGCACCGCTCCAGGCCAGGCACTGCTCCACCTCCTTCACCTGCTCGGCGATGTGGATGTGGATCGGCGCCGACGGGTCGGCCGCGGTCATGCCCGCGACCGTCGCGGCCAGCATCTCCGGCGGCACGGCGCGCAGTGAATGCGGGGCGACGCCGATGCGCACATCCGGGTCGCCATCATGGTCGGCCCGCAGCCGGCCGATGATGTCGAGGATGCCGTCGACATCGTTCAGGAAGCGGCGCTGGCCGTCGCCGGCCTTCTGCCCGCCGAAGCCGCCGGTGTTGTACAGCACCGGCAGATGGGCGATGCCGATGCCGGTCGCCTTCGCCGCGGCGATCACCCGGCGCGACAGCTCCGCCCGGTCGGCATAGGGCGTGCCGTCCGGCTGGTGGTGCAGATAGTGGAACTCGGCCACGCAGGTGTAGCCGGCCTTCAGCATCTCGACATAGAGCTGCGCGGCCACCGCCTCGACCTGGGACGGGTCGAGCACGCGGACGAAGCGGTACATCTGCTCGCGCCAGCTCCAGAAATCGTCGCCGGGGCCGGCCGTGGTCTCCGCCAGCCCGGCCATGGCGCGCTGGAAGGCGTGGCTGTGCAGGTTGGCCATGCCGGGCAGGACGACGCCGGCGATCGCCTCTGCATCCCCGCGCTCCGCACCGGCCGTGACGCCGGTGATGTCGCCCCGGTCATCGACCTCGATCAGGACATTCTCGGCCCAGCCATCGGCCAGCAGGGCGGTGTCGGCGAAATAGCGCGTGGTCAAGAGGCGGCGTCCCGTGAGATGAAGCGCGGTGCGGCAGAATAGACCCGGATGGCCGAAGGGAAAGAGGGATGTGGGATCGCCTGTGGATCAATGCGCGGCTGGCGACCATGGCGGGCGACGGCTACGGCGCCATTCCCGAGGGCGCGATCGCGATCGAGGGCGACCGCATCGCCTGGGTCGGGCGGCAGGCCGACCTGCCCGGTGCCCCGGACCGCCTGGCCGTCGCGGTCGAGGATGCCGGCGGCACCTGGGTCACGCCGGGTCTGATCGACTGCCACACTCATCTGGTCCATGGCGGCGACCGGGCCCGCGAATTCGCGATGCGGCTGCACGGCGCCAGCTATGAGGAGATCGCGCGCGCCGGCGGCGGCATCGTCTCGACCGTCGCCGCCACCCGCGCTGCGGCCGAGGAGGAGCTGCTGGCCTCGGCCCGCAGGCGTTTGGATACGCTGGCGGCCGAGGGCGTCACCACCGTCGAGATCAAGTCCGGCTACGGGCTGGACCTGGCGACCGAGGCGAAGATGCTGCGCGTCGCCGGCCGGTTGGGGCAGGAGAGCGGGCTGCGGGTGCGCCGCAGCTTCCTCGGCGCCCATGCGGTGCCGCCGGAAGACCGCAACCAGCCCGACCGCTATCTCGACCGCGTGATCGAGGAGATGCTGCCGGCCGTCGCCCGGGACGGCCTCGCCGACGCGGTCGACGCCTTCGGCGAGAAGATCGCCTTCTCGCCGGCCCAGGTCGAGCGGGTGTTCCGCGCCGCCAAGTCGCTGGGCCTGCCGGTGAAGCTGCATGCCGACCAGCTGTCCGACCAGGACGGCGCCGCGCTGGCCGCCCGGTTCGGGGCGCTATCGGCCGATCATCTCGAATACACCAGCGAATCGGGCGCCAAGGAGATGGGCCGGGCCGGCACCGTCGCGGTGCTGCTGCCGGGCGCCTATTATTTCCTGCGCGAGACCCAGCTGCCGCCGGTGGGGGCGTTCCGCCGGCACGGTGTGCCCATCGCGCTGGCCACCGACAACAATCCGGGCACCTCGCCGGCGACCTCGCTGCTGCTGATGCTGAACATGGGCTGCACCCTGTTCCGCCTGACGCCGGAGGAGGCGCTGGCCGGCGTCACCCGCAACGCGGCGCGGGCGCTTGGCCTGGCGGATGAGTGCGGGCGGCTCGTTCCCGGCCTCGCGGCCGACCTGGTGTTCTGGGACGTGGCCGACCCGGCCGAGCTGTCCTACCGCATCGCCTATAACCCGTGTCGTGCGGTGATCCGGGGCGGTCGGGCTGTCTGATATCCCGGTATTCTGCCGAATCGGAGCTTTGTGCTAGAAGCGTCGCATCGATTGGCGGGGGAAGCCGGTTGCGTTGGTGAGGGGATTCGGTCGGATCGCGGTGCTCGCGATGGTGTTGCTCGGCTCGGCCGCGACGGCTGCGCCGGCGCGGGCCCAGGAGAGCTGCACGCCTTACATCCTGGCGATGGAGGGGGCCTTCGGCATTCCCCGCGGCATGCTGCTGGCGATCGCGCAGACCGAATCGGGCGGCAAGGGCGATCCCTATCCCTGGGCGCTGAATGTCGGCGGCACGCCGATGTTTCCGGGCAGCCTGGCCGCGATGAAGGCGGCGATCGAAGACAACGGCGGTGGTGAGAGCCCCAACATCGATGTCGGCTGCATGCAGATTTCCTTGCGATATCACAAGCAGACGCTGCCGGACTACACGCTCATCTTTCAGCCACAATACAATGTGATCTACGGCGCGTATTTCCTGCGGCGGCTGTTCAATCAGTACGGGAACTGGCTGCAGGCCATCGCACACTATCATTCCAGCGACCCGGATCGGCAGTTCGCCTATGCCTGCCGGGTGCTGGAGCGACTGAAGAAGATTCGCGGCCAGGGGGCAGGGCCGATCGAAGTCTGCGTGTCAGGTTGAGGGGACAATGGGTTGATTCGAGTTTCCTTTCCCGGCCAGATCGTTCAGAAGTTGGACCATTGGGGGCGTTGTCTCGATCAGCGCCGTGATCGGGCATTTGAGAAGACGTCAGAAGCGGGGGACCATGAAGCCTGTGCACAGTGACCGTCGCCGCGACCGGCAGGGCGAGGCGCGTCGACTCCGATGGACCCTTCGTTACGGCATCGGTCCGGCCCTCCTGGCCTGCGGCGTGCTGATTCTGACCCCGGTCGCCGGCCATGCCCAGCTGAACGCGCTGGTTGACCAGCTGCAGCAGCTGGGCATCAGCCCGTCGCAGCTGCAGCAGCAGGGCATCCAGCCCGACGGCGTGACGATCCCGAGCGGGCCGCGCGTGCCGACGACGACGCCCGCCCAGGTCACCGAACCCACCGTGGTCACGCCGGGCCTGCCGTCATCGACCGTCGCCGCCGCGCCCGTCTCGCGCATCGAGGCGGACTATCAGCGGCGTCTGAGCGGTGACATCGCCCAGTTCGGCTATGACGTCTTCGGCGGCGGTGCGGTGGCCAGCCAGGTGGTCAGCGGCGCCGTCAGCGAGAGCTACGTCATCGGCATCGGCGACCAGATCGTGGTCACGCTGCGCGGCCAGGTGAACCAGGGCATCAGCGCCACGGTCGACCGCGAGGGCCGGCTGATCCTGCAGGACCTGCCGCCAATCCCGGCCGCCGGACGCTCCTTCGGCGATCTCCGCCGCGAGATCGAGACCCGGGTAAAGGAGAACTACGTCTCGACCGAGGCCTTCGTGTCGCTCGGCGACGTCCGGGCGATCTCGGTGACCCTGACCGGCGAGGTCGTCAAGCCCGGTACCCAGACCCTGACCAGCTTCTCGACGCTGGTCGACGCGCTGACCGCGGGCGGCGGCATCAAGAAGACGGGCTCGCTGCGCACGGTCTCGCTGATCCGGCAGGGGCAGACCAAGGTGGTCGATCTCTACGGCTTCCTGATGGGCTACAGCAACGAGGCCGATCTGCTGCTGCAGGACGGCGATCGGATCTCGATCCCAACGATCGGCCGCACCGTCGCGGTCGCCGGCGACGTGGTCCGGCCCGGCATCTTCGAGATGCCGCCCGACGCGGCCGGCCCGCTCAGCGTCGCCGAGATGCTGGACTATGCCGGCGGCCCGATCCGCCCGGCCGGCAACCGCTTCAACCTGCTGCGGCTCGACCGCAACGGCCAGGACCAGGTCCAGAACCTGTCGGGCCAGACCGCGGTGCCGGTGCAGACCAATGACATCATCCAGGTGACGCTGTCGCAGGATCTGCGCGTCGGCAGCGTCTCGATCACCGGCAACGTCACCGTCGCCGGCGTCCGGCCGCTGACCAGCGCGCCAACCCTGCGCGCCCTGCTGGCGGACCCGCCGATCCTGGCGGACGACGCCTATCTGCCGTTCGGCATCATCCAGACGACCGATCCGACCACGCGGATCCGCAAATTCGTGCCGGTCAATCTGGGCGTGGCGCTGCGCGGTGGCGGCAATCTCCGCCTGCATGACCGCGACAAGCTGATCGTGCTGTCGCGCGAGGACATCCGCTATCTCGGCTCGGATGACGTCCAGTCGTTGCTGGCCGGGGTCCAGCCGGCCCAGGCCCGTTCATCCGCGCCGGACCTGTCGCAGAACGTCCAGGCCTCAAGTCAAACGCTGACCTCCAGCCTGCCGCCGGCCAACAGCGTCAGCAGCAGCTGCCTCGGCCTGCGGTCGCTGGCGGAGGCGGTGCGGAACGACTCCACCGGCCGTTTCCGCAACGCCCGGCAGACTTTCCAGAACGCCCAGTCGGGCGGCTCCCTGCAGGTCAATCGCGCCTGCCCCCAGA
>NZ_JBCNNF010000475.1:0-4997 GCF_039594555.1 Inquilinus sp. | reverse complement strand
GTCACCAGGAGCCAGGCCATCGTCAAGGAGCTCGGCGCGCCCGAGACCAGCAACCGCCGCACTCTGTCGCAGTACCTGCACCCGGAGGTGCTGCCGACCTGCCAACTGCTGATGGGACTGACCCGGCTGCACAGCGGCAGCGTCTGGAACACCATGCCGGCGCACACCCATGACCGGCGGATGGAGGCGTATTTCTACTTCGAGCTGCCGGCCGATGCGGTGGTGATGCATTTCATGGGCCGGCCGGAGGCGACGCGGCACCTGGTGGTGCGGAACGAGCAGGCGGTGCTGTCGCCGCCCTGGTCGATCCATTGCGGCGCCGGCACCGCGGCCTATGCCTTCATCTGGAGCATGGCCGGCGACAACCAGGCCTTCACCGACATGGACTTCGTCGCCATGGGGGACCTGCTGTGAGCCTGTTCGACCTGACCGGCAAGACCGCGCTGGTCACCGGCGCCCGCACCGGCCTCGGCCAGGGCATCGCCCTGGCCCTGGCCGAGGCCGGGGCCGACATCGCCGGCCTCGGCTCCCGCCCGATGCCGGAGACGGCGGCGGCGGTCGCCGGCACCGGCCACCGCTTCGTCGAGGTGGTGCGCGACCTTGAGGACTCCTCCGGGCTCGATTCGGTGGTGGCCGACATCGTCGGCCAGCTCGGCCGGATCGACATCCTGGTCAACAACGCCGGCATCATCCGCCGCGCCGACCTGCTGGAGTTCAGCGAGGCCGACTGGGACGCGGTGATGGCGGTCAACCTGAAGAGCGCCTTCTTCCTGACCCAGGCGGTGGCCCGGCACATGGTGGGGCAGGGCATCGCCGGGCGGATCATCCATGTCGCCTCGCTGCTGTCGTTCCAGGGCGGCATCCGCGTCTCCTCCTACACCGCCAGCAAGCACGGCCTGGCCGGGCTGACCCGCGGCATGGCCAACGAGCTGGCGCCGAAGGGCATCACGGTCAACGCCATCGCCCCCGGCTACATGGAGACCGACAACACCGAGGCGCTGCGCGCCGACCCGGCGCGCGCCCGGCAGATCCTGGACCGCATCCCGGCCGGCCGCTGGGGCGTGCCGCAAGACCTGGCGACCGCGGCGCTGTTCTTCGCCTCGCCGCACAGCGGCTACGTCACCGGCACGGTGCTGCCGGTCGATGGCGGTTGGATGGCGCGCTGAGATTATCTTCCGATTGGATTTGATTCGATTTATGAACATAATTGGTCATTCATTCGATCTAGATTGAAGCTATATTTCCTTTCGTTTTATGCTCGCTGATGCCGGCTCCGGGCGTTCATGTCGATCGCGCGGCGCCGGCATCACGCGTTTGAAGCATTGTCGATCCATTTTCAGGAGCATTTCAGAATGGAAGCTTATCTCGCCACGATCATGGGCTGGGCCCCGAATTTCGCGCCGCGCGGCTGGGCCTTCTGCTGGGGCCAGATTCTCTCGATCGCGCAGAACACCGCCCTGTTCGCCCTGCTCGGCACCACTTATGGCGGCAACGGCCAGACCACCTTCGCGCTGCCCAACCTGGCGAGTCGGTTCCCGATTGGCGCCGGCCAGGGGCCGGGGCTGAGCAACTACGTCCTCGGCCAGCTCAGCGGCACGGAGAACACGACGCTGACCATCAACAACATGCCGGCGCACGCCCACCCGGCCGGCACGCTGGCCAGCACGCTGACCGCCACGACCAATGTCAGCGGCACCACCCAGTCGGCACCGACCGCCACCTCGATCCTCGGCGCGGCGAACTTCCCGGATTCGAGCACCGGCAGCCCGGTGAACGTCAACAGCTACGCGCCGAACAACACCACCCCGACCGTAACCATGCCTACCCCGGTCACCGGTGCAACCGGCCCGGCCGGCGGCACCCAGCCCTTCTCGATCCTGCCGCCCTATCTGGCAATCAACTGGATCATCGCGCTGGAAGGCATCTTCCCGCCGCGCGACTAAGGGGGCCGCCATGCTCGCTGAGCTCAGCTTCGACGACTTCAAGGACCATAGGGGCCAGACCTTCGTGGTCGAAGGGCCGGGCGGGCGGGTGGAGGCGACCCTGGTCGCCGTCCGTCTCTCGCCCTACGGGTCGCCAGGCCTGTTGCGGCGCCACCCCTTCGCGATCCTGTTCACGGCGCCGCCGACGCCGGATCTGGGCGCGCAGGTCTACAACATCCGGCACCCGTCCAAGGGGCTGATGGAGGGCGTCCTCATCAGCCCGGTGGTGCCGGCGGCGGTGGACGCGCCGAAGGCCCAGGGGCTGAAGTTCTACGAGGCCGTGTTCAACTGAGCAGGGCGCGGTCGATCGCGGCGAGGATCCGGTCCCGCAACGCATCGAGCCTTCGGGCGAGATCGCGATGCTCCAGGACCAGCGCCGCGATCGACCGCTCCTCCTGCGCCGCGGTGCCCGAGCTCGCCCTGACCGCGTCGGCCAGCCGGGTCTCGGTCGCGTAGCGGCGGTGGTCCAGAGTGCCCAGCGCCGTGTCCCGCCGCATCCACTCCGCCAGCAGGATCTCCAGCGCCGCGGCGTCGGCGCCGTCCCGCGCCTGCAGGGCCTCGATCGCCCGGCGCAGCGGCAGCCGCGCGGTGCTGTGGCTGCAGGCCAGCTGGGTGTCGCGCCGCCCGGCGGGGCACAGCGCCGGGCGGGCATAGGCGTCCGGCTCGATCGGATGGGCCAGCGGGTGCCCGTCGCGATCGCGCGGTACAGATTCATGCGCCATGCCGCAGACCACCGCGCGGCTCTCCCGGATCCGCTCGCGCAGCCCGGCCAGCGCCTCCGCCGTCATGATGCTGTCTCCTAGGTCCCCGGCGGCGGTCACGCCGCCTCCTGCGCGGCCACGGCGTCGAGATGGATCTCCGGGTGCCGGCAGCGGTGCAGGATGGTGGCCGGCCAGGCCGGGTCGAAATCCCGGCTCTCCAGCAGCCGCCGCGCCGCTTGGCGCTTGTGTGCGCCGTGCAGGATCATCACTGACGCTCGCGACAGGCCGGCGATGGTGCCGAGGCCGATCGAGATGCCGCGGCGCGGCACCTCGGCGATGGCGGCGAAGCCCGGAAAGGTCGCCATGTTGTCGCGCCGCGTTCCCTCCGCCAGCGCGACGATGCCGGTGCCCACCTCGGCCGAGCTGCCCGGCGGGTTGAAGGCGACATGGCCGTCGCTGGCGCCGCTGGCCAGCAGGAACAGGTCGATGCCGCCGGCATCGCGGATGCGGCGGTCATAGGCTTCGGGATCGGCCGGGGCGGGGCACCACACGCCCGCCGCCGGCAGCTGGCGCGGCGCCGGCAGCTTCGCGTTCACCACCGCCCGGATCTCCTGCTCGGCGAAGCGGCGGCAGCTGTAATGCGCCCGCGGGTCGCACAGCGCCGGCCCGGCCGGCCCGTCGACCAGGTACTCGTCCATCATCACCAGCACTAGCCCGGACAGGTCGAACCGGGTCATCCCGGCCAGGGCGCCAAGCGCGGCATAGACCGGCACCGCCGTGCGGCCGGCGGGGCAGCCCAGCAGGTAGCGCCGGTTCTCCTCAGCCGCGCGCTCGATCCCGCCCAGGATGCGCTGGGCGATGGCGCGGCCGAGCTCCTCCGGCGTCGGATGCACGGTGACCGGAATGGCGATGGTGGATCGCATGGCGGGTCCTGGCGGCCGACCGGAAACAAGGAGTGTGCGGAACCCGGCCCCGCGACGCAATCGCGACGGGCATTCAGCACTCCCGGCGCTGAAAGCGATCTGATCTTTCCGTTGGAACGCTGAAAGGCTCGGGTCTAGGACTGGGCGACCCCACACAGAGAGGCGCCGCCATGGAATACCGTCTGCTCGGCCGCTCCGGCCTCAAGGTCTCCACCATCACCCTCGGCACCATGACCATGGGCGGCAAGGGCAATTTCGCCAAGGTCGGCAATGCCGGCGTGGCCGAGGCGCGGCGGCAGATCGACCTGTGCCTCGACGCCGGCATCAACCTGATCGACACCGCCGATGTCTACTCCACCGGCGGGTCGGAGGAGATCATCGGCGAGGTGCTGGGCGGCAAGCGCCCGAACGGCGTGCTGATCGCCACCAAGGCGCGGTTCCCGATGGGCGACGGCCCGAACGACCGCGGCCTGTCGCGCCACCATCTGATCGAGGCCTGTGAGGCCAGCCTGAAGCGGCTGCGCACCGACGTCATCGACCTGTACCAGGTGCATCAGTGGGACGGGCAGACGCCGTTGGAGGAGACGATCGACGCGCTCGACAGCCTCGTCCGCCAGGGCAAGGTCCGGTACATCGGCGCCTCGAACTATTCCAGCTGGCACCTGATGAAGGCGCTGGGGGTCAGCGACCGCACGCACCGCCAGCGCTTCGTCAGCCAGCAGATCCACTATACGCTGGAGGCGCGCGAGGCGGAGTACGAGCTGGTGCCGGTGTCGATCGACCAGGGCCTCGGCATCCTGGTGTGGAGCCCGCTGGCCGGCGGCCTGCTGTCCGGCAAGCATCGCCGCGGCGTGACGCCGGAGGGCACGCGACAGCTGGCCGGCTGGGACGAGCCGCCGATCCGTGACGAGGACCGGCTGTGGGCCATCGTCGACGCGCTGGTGGCGATCGCCGAGGCGCGCGGCGTCTCCGGCGCCCAGGTGGCACTGGCCTGGCTGCTGGGCCGGCCGGCGGTGACGTCGGTGATCATCGGCGGCCGCACCGAGGCGCAGCTGCAGGACAACCTCGCCGCCGCCGATCTGGTGCTGACGGCGGAGGAGCGGGTGACGCTCGACCAGGTCAGCGCGCCACCGGTGCTGTATCCCTACTGGCACCAGCTGCGCACCGCCAAGGACCGCCTCGGTGCCGCCGACCTGTCCCTGCTGGGGCCGCATCTGGCCTGACGCGGACGCCGAGCGGCGGCGTCAGGCCGCCGCCGGCACCGGCGCCCGCACCAGCAGCCGGTGCTGCCCCAGCAGGGCGACGGCCAGCGCCAGCGCGCCCGAGGCCACCGAAACCCAGAAGCCGTTCTGGGCGCCGAAGGTGTCGATCACCCAGCCCGAGACCGAGGA
>NZ_JBCNNF010000474.1:0-5026 GCF_039594555.1 Inquilinus sp. | reverse complement strand
CCAAGAAGATCAGCGAAGACGTGGCGAAGAGCCTCGCAGCGTAAGAGTTGAAGGGGCAGGGGCTCTTAAGGACAGTCTTCCCCAATTTGTCATTGCCGGGCTTGACCCGGCAATCCAGGGGCCACCCAGAGCGGCATCGACATCTCTGGATGCCCGGGTCAAGCCGGGCATGACAGTGGGGGAGGGCGAAGACCGAGCCTCCCGCTGCACAAGTTTCCTCCCGACTGGGCCGTGTCACCTTGTGACACGGCCATCTTTTTTGCGCTGCAGCATAAAGTTTCGGAAAATCCCAAGTAAAAAAGACGATCGCATCGGCATTCCGGCTTGCCGGACCGATTCTTCTGGTATACAAAATTCTGAATTCAGTCGACCAAAGAGCCTTCGCGGCCGGTCGCACGATCTGGGGCAGGGACGCCGATGCTGGTGGATGGGGTGACGCTCGATGTCGCGCCGCTGGCCGCCAAGGCCAGCTACAAGGCCAAGGCCTACCAAGCCCTGCGCGATGCCATCGTGCGCATGAACATCTACGGCCACAGCCGCCCGATCCGGATCGACGAGCGGCAGCTGTGCGAGGCCCTGGGCATCAGCCGGACCCCGGTGCGCGAGGCGATCGCATTGCTCGAGCAGGAGGGCCTCGTCCGGTCGATGCCGCGGCGCGGCGTCTTCGTGGTGCGCAAGACCCGGGACGAGATCCGCGAGCTGATCGTGGTCCTGGCCGCGCTGGAGGGCATGGCCGCCCGGCTGGCGGCCGAGCAGGCCGGCCCGGACGGGATCGAGGAGCTGCGCGCCATGATTGCCGGCCAGGCGGCGGAGGCGGACTGCCCGGACCGGTTCGCCGCCGCCAACATCGATTTCCATCAGGCGCTGATCCGCCTCGGCGGCTGCGCCCTGATCACCGAGATGACCGAGTCCCTGTTCCTGCACATCCGCGCCATCCGCTGGTCCCTGATCGGCCGGCCGGAGCGGGCCGAGCGGTCGGTGGCGGACCACGCCGCCATCGTCGAGGCCCTGGCGCGGCGCGACGGGGATCTCGCCGAGACGCTGGTCCGCAACCATGCCCTCGACCTGTCGCGGTCGGTCGAGCGGCACGGGACCGGCTTCGAATGACCGCCCGGCGTCCCGCGATGCCGTGCATCCCGAGCAGAAGGTGAAGGAGGAAGCGATCATGCCCGATACTGCAGTGAAGGAAGCGGCCGCGACGGAGGAGGTCATCTCCGGCGGTCACCTCGTGGCCAAGGCGCTCAAGGCCGAGGGCATCGACACCATCTTCACGCTGTGCGGCGGCCACATCATCGACATCTATGACGGCTGCCTGGACGAGGGCATCCGCATCATCGACGTCCGGCACGAGCAGGTCGCGGCCCATGCGGCCGACGGCTATGCCCGCGTCACCGGCAAGCCCGGCTGCGCCGTGGTCACCGCCGGCCCGGGCACCACCGACGCCATCACCGGCGTCGCCAACGCCTTCCGCGCCGAGAGCCCGTTCCTGCTGATCGGCGGCCAGGGTGCCCTCGACCAGCACAAGATGGGGTCGCTGCAGGACCTGCCGCATGTCGACATGATGAAGTCGATCACCAAGTTCGCGGCCAATGTGGTGACCACCGAGCGTGTCGCCGACATGTGCTCGATGGCCTTCCGCGAGGCCTTCGCCGGCGCCCCCGGCCCGGTCTATCTCGAGATCGGCCGCGACATCCTGGACGGCCATGTGCCGCTGAAGAAGGCCCGCCTGCCCGAGGCCGGCCATTACCGCTGGTCGACCAAGAGCATCGGCGACCCGCGCGATGTCGAGACGCTGGCCGACATCCTGGTCCATGCCAAGAAGCCCTGCGTGCTGCTGGGCCAGCAGGTCTGGACCTGCCGCGCCGCCGACGACGCCATCGCCTTCGTCCGGGCGCTGAACATCCCGGCCTTCATGAACGGCGCCGGCCGCGGCACGCTGCCGCCGGGCGACCCGCACCACTTCCAGCAGACCCGGCGCTACGCCTTCGACAATGCCGACGTGATCCTGATCGTCGGCACGCCCTTCGATTTCCGCATGGGCTACGGCAAGCGGCTGGGCCGCAACGCCACGGTGGTGCAGATCGACCTCGACTACCGCACGGTCGGCAAGAACCGCGACGTCTCGCTCGGCCTGGTCGGCGATTGCGGCGCCATCTTCGCCGCCGTCACCCAGGCCGTCTCCGGCCGGGTCGACAACGGCGCCAGGGGCCGCGAGCCCTGGCTCGAGGAGCTGCGGGCCGAGGAGGCGAAGATGGAGGCGGCCCGGCTGCCGAAGCTGCGCTCCGACGCCTCGCCGATCCACCCGCTGCGCCTGGCCTATGAGCTGAACGAGTTCCTGACCGACAACACCGTCTATATCGGCGACGGCGGCGACGTCGTCACCTTCTCGGGCGGCGTGGTGAAGCCGCGGGCCCCGGGCCACTGGATGGATCCCGGCCCGCTCGGCACCCTCGGCGTCGGCGTGCCCTTCGCCATGGCGTCGAAGATCGCCCAGCCGGAGAAGGAGGTGCTCTGCCTGTTCGGCGACGGCACCTTCAGCCTGACCGGCTGGGACTTCGAGACCATGGTCCGCTTCGACCTGCCCTTCATCGGCGTGGTCGGCAACAACTCGCACATGAACCAGATCCGCTACGGCCAGATCCAGAAATACGGGCCGGAGAAGGGCAATGTCGGCAACAAGCTGGGCGACGTGCACTACTCCAAATTCGCCCAGATGCTCGGCGGCTATGGCGAGGAGGTCTACGAGGCCAGCCAGATCCGCCCGGCGCTGGAGCGGGCGCGGGAGTCCGGCAAGCCGTCGCTGATCAATGTGTGGATCGACCCCGACGCCTACGCCCCGGGGACCATGAACCAGACCATGTACAAGTAAGCGGCCGCGGGCGCGGGCTGATCACAACCGCCCGCGCCCCGTCCTCGCACTGGCACAGATAGGGAGAGAGACCATGGGCAAGGCCCTGGATGGGGTGCGCGTTCTCGACATGACCCATGTCCAGTCGGGACCCTCGGCGACGCAGATCCTGGCGTGGTTCGGGGCCGATGTGATCAAGGTGGAGATGCCCGGCCGCGGCGACATCACCCGGTCGCAGCTGCGCGACAAGTCGAATGTCGACAGCCTCTACTTCACGATGCTGAACAGCAACAAGCGCAGCATCACCATCAACATGAAGTCGCCGCAGGGGCAGGAGGCCTTCATCAAGCTGCTCGAGCAGTCGGACGTGCTGATCGAGAATTTCGGCCCCGGCGTGCTCGATCGCCAGGGCTTCCCCTGGGAGAAGATCCAGAAGATCAACCCGCGGGTGATCTACGCCTCGGTCAAGGGCTTCGGCCCGGGCCCCTATGTCGACTGCAAGGCCTATGAGACCGTGGCCCAGGCCATGGGCGGGTCGATGAGCACCACCGGCTGGCATGACGGCCCGCCGACCTCGACCGGCGCCCAGATTGGCGACAGCGGCACCGGCATGCATCTCGTCGCCGGCGTGCTGGCGGCGCTTCTGCAGCGGACCCAGACCGGCAAGGGCCAGCGGGTCGAGGTGGCGATGCAGGACTGCGTCCTCAACCTCGTTCGCGTGAAGATGCGCGACCAGCAGCGCCTGGCGCACGGCCCGCTGCGGGAATACCCGAATAAGGAGTTCGGCGACGCCGTGCCGCGCTCCGGCAACGCCTCGGGCGGCGGCCAGCCGGGCCAGGCGTTGCGCTGCGCCCCGGGCGGCGAGAACGACTACGCCTATGTCATCATCCAGCCGCAGGGCTGGGCGCCGCTGATGCGGCTGATCGGGCGCGAGGAGCTGATCGAGGACCCGGCCTTCGCCACGCCGGAGGCACGCCTGTCCCATCTCGACGAATGCTTCGGCATCATCCAGGGCTGGACCAGCCAGCGCAGCAAGATCGAGGTGATGCAGGCGCTGAACGAGATCGACGTGCCCTGCGGCCCGATCCTGAGCATGAAGGACCTGATCGAGGACCGCTCGATGTACGACCGCGGCATGCTGGTCGAGGTGCCGCATCCGGAGCGCGGCAACTACATCCAGGTCGCCTCGCCGATCCGGCTCTCCGACAACGACGTGGCGGTCGACCGCTCGCCGCTGCTGGGCGAGCACACCGAGGAGATCCTGGCCTCGGTCGGCTACGACGCCGACGCCATCGCCGCGATGCGCACCGCCGGGGCCATTTGATGACGGCGCGGACCCCTTTTTGTGCCTCTCCCGCGTGGCGGGAGAGGTCGGGCGTCCGCAGGACGACCGGGTGAGGGCGGGCCAGGCCTCGACAAAATCCCCTCACCCGGAGCCGCTTCGCGTCTCCGACCTCTCCCGCAAGCGGGAGAGGCGATAGGAGAAACAACCGATTGACCGACGGCCTAGCCGTCGACCCGAACCGATTGCGACACCCGACCGGGCAGCCTCAGGTGGGTCCGGTCCTCCCCCACATCCTTTGCTGAGCGAGGACCGCCATGAATGGCCATGTCGACGTCCTGGACGATGCCCGGACGACCGCCCGCCGCATCCTTGACGCCGTGAAGCGGGACGGGCGCACCAGCCTGACCGCCCCCGAGGCCCGCGCGCTGTGCGAGGCCTGGCAGATCCCGATCCCGAAGGAGGCGCTGGCCACCACGGCCGACGAGGCGGCGGCCCAGGCTGCGGCGATCGGCTTCCCGGTGGTGCTGAAGATCGTGTCGCCGCAGATCCTGCACAAGACCGAGGCCGGCGGCGTGCTGGTCGGCGTCAAGTCGGCCGACGACGTCCGCGCCGGCTTCAAGCGCATCGTCGAGAGCGCCGGCCGCTACGATCCGAAGGCCGAGATCCTCGGCGTCCAGGTCCAGCAGATGCTGGTCGGCGGGCAGGAGGTGATCATCGGCGCGGTCACCGACCCCAGCTTCGGCAAGCTGGTGGCCTTCGGCCTCGGCGGCGTGCTGGTCGAGGTGCTGAAGGACATCACCTTCCGCCTGGCCCCGGTCGACCATGACGAGGCGCTGTCGATGCTGGACGGCATCCAGGCCGCCGCGGTGCTGCACGGCGTGCGCGGCGCGCCG
>NZ_JBCNNF010000473.1:0-5036 GCF_039594555.1 Inquilinus sp. | reverse complement strand
CGCGCACCGTGGCGATGCGGGTCGAGACCTCGAACAGCCCGTTCACCCGCGGCTACAATGCCGGGCAGACGGTGCGCATCCCGATCCAGCACCATGACGGCTGCTACTTCGCCGACCCGGACACGCTGAAGCGGCTGGAGGACGAGGACCGCGTCGCCTTCCGCTACATCGCCGACGAGGACGGCCGCGGCAACCCGAACGGCAGCCTGAACGACATCGCCGGCATCCTGTCCGAGAACCGGCGGGTGCTCGGCATGATGCCCCACCCCGAGCGGGCGGCGGAGCCGGAACACGGCAATTCCGACGGCCGCGCCATGTTCGAAGGCCTGGTGCAGATCCTTTCATGACCAACGCCCACCCGTCCAACGCCCCCGCCCTGCCGGCGGAACCCGAAGTCACCCAGGCGCTGGCGGCGGAGTTCGGCCTGACCGCCGACGAATTCGCCCTGACCCAGACCATCATGGGCCGGATGCCGACGCTGACCGAGCTCGGCATCTTCTCGGTGATGTGGTCGGAGCACTGCTCCTACAAATCCTCCCGCCGCTGGCTGAAGCAGCTGCCGACCACCGCCCCCTGGGTGATCTGCGGCCCCGGCGAGAATGCCGGCGTGATCGACATCGGCGACGGCCAGGCCGCCATCTTCAAGATGGAGAGCCACAACCACCCGAGCTTCATCGAGCCCTACCAGGGCGCGGCGACCGGCGTCGGCGGCATCCTGCGCGACGTGTTCACCATGGGCGCGCGGCCGGTGGCGAACATGAACGCGCTGCGCTTCGGCAGCCCGGACCACCCGAAGACCCGGCACCTGGTGGCCGGCGTGGTCGAGGGCATCGGCGGCTACGGTAACTGCGTCGGCGTGCCGACGGTGGGCGGCGAGACCAACTTCCACGCCTCCTACAACGGCAACATCCTGGTCAACGCCATGACCGTGGGCGTGGCCTCGACCGATAAGATTTTCTATTCGGCGGCCGGCGGCATCGGCAACCCGGTGGTCTATGTCGGCTCCAAGACCGGGCGCGACGGCATCCACGGCGCCACCATGGCCTCGGCCGAGTTCGACGAGGCGTCGGAGGAGAAGCGCCCGACCGTGCAGGTCGGCGACCCCTTCACCGAGAAGCTGCTGATCGAGGCCTGCCTGGAGCTGATGGCGACCGACGCCATCGTCGCCATCCAGGACATGGGCGCGGCCGGCCTGACCTCCTCCTCCGTCGAGATGGCCAGCAAGGGCGGCTGCGGCATCGAGCTGGACCTCGACCATGTGCCGCAGCGCGAGACCGGCATGGTCCCCTACGAGATCATGCTGTCGGAGAGCCAGGAGCGGATGCTGATGGTGCTGAAGCCCGGCCGCGAGGCCGAGGCCGAGGCGATCTTCCGCAAATGGGAGCTGGACTTCGCCGTGATCGGCCGGGTCACCGACACCGGCCGCATGGTGCTGAAGATGCACGGTCGGACCTGGGCCGACATGCCGGTGGCGGAGCTGGTCGACGCCTCGCCCAACTATGCCCGGCCGTGGGAGCCGACGCCGAAGCGGCCGGAGATCGCCGCGTCGTCACTGCCGCTGCCGGAGGCGCCGGAGGCGGTGCTGACCCGCCTGCTGGCCTGCCCGGACCTCGCCTCCAAGCGCTGGATCTGGGAGCAGTATGACAGCCAGGTCGGCGCCGACACCGTCGCCCTGTCCGGCCAGGCCGATGCGGCGCTGGTGCGGGTGCACGGCACCGGCAAGCTGCTGGCCATCACCACCGACTGCACCCCGCGCTACTGCTATGCCGACCCCGAGGCCGGCGGCGCCCAGGCCGTGGCCGAGGCCTGGCGCAACCTGACCGCCACCGGCGCCCGGCCGCTGGCGATCACCGACAACATGAACTTCGGCAACCCCGAGAAGCCGCGGATCATGGGCCAGTTCGTCGGCTGCATCCAGGGTATGAAGGCCGCCTGCCTGGCGCTTGATTTCCCGGTCGTTTCCGGCAACGTGTCGCTCTACAACGAGACCTCCGGCGAGGCCATCCTGCCGACCCCGGCGATCGGCGGCGTCGGCCTGGTCGAGGCCGGCGGGCGCCATGTCCGGCTCGGCTTCAAGACCGCCGGCGAAGCCATTGTCCTGGTTGGCGAAACTAAGGGCCATGTCGGCGCCTCGCTGTATGCCCGCGAGATCCATGGCCGCGAGGATGGCGCGCCGCCGCCGGTCGATCTGGCCGCCGAACGCCGCAACGGCGATCTCGTCCGCGCGCTGATCCAGGACGGCACGGCGACCGCCTGCCACGACCTGTCCGATGGCGGCCTCTATGTCGCCGTGGCGGAGATGGCGATGGCAGGGCGGATCGGCGCCACGGTCGATCTTCCGGCCGAGGCCGGGCTGCTGTTCGGCGAGGACCAGGGCCGCTATCTGGTCACCACGGCCGACGGCGAGGCGCTGCTGGCGCGAGCCCGGGCGGCCGGCGTGCCGGCGCAAATCATCGGCCGCACCGGCGGCGATGTGTTGAAGCGCGGCGACGGCAATGCCATATCGGTGGCTGAGCTGCGCCGCATCAACGAGGCGTGGCTGCCCAGCTACATGACCGACATCGTGCAGTCGGGAGAGGCATGAGATGGCGATGGACCCGGCGGAGATCGTCCGCCTGATCAAGGACGGCCTGCCCGGCGCCGAGGTGCGGATCGAGGATCTGCGCGGCGACGGCGACCACTATGCCGCCTATGTCACCAGCCCCGCCTTTGCCGGCAAGAGCCGCGTGCAGCAGCATCAGATGGTCTATCAGGCCCTGGGCGGCCGGATGGGCAACGAGCTGCACGCCCTGATGCTGCACACCTCGATCGCCGCCGAAGCCTGACCCTCAGCCAGCGAGACCCCCATGGACAACCCCGTCTTCGAGCGCATCCGCAACGACATCGCCGGCAACGACGTCGTCGTCTACATGAAGGGCACCCCGGTGTTCCCGCAATGCGGCTTCTCCGCCGCCGTGGTCCAGGTGCTGACCCATCTCGGCGTGCCGTTCAAGGGCATCGACATCCTGGTCGACCCCGGCCTGCGCCAGGGCATCAAGGAATTCTCGAACTGGCCGACCATCCCGCAGGTCTACGTCAAGGGCGAGTTCGTCGGCGGCTGCGACATCATCCGCGAGATGTACCAGACCGGCGAGCTGCAGGAGCTGCTCGAGGGCAAGGGCGTCGCCGTCGCCGCCCAGGGCTGATCTCCGCCTCAAGGCCTGTATATCGACGAAATGCCCGCCCCTGTCGGGGCGGGCATTGTCGTATCGGCCGCTACAGCACGAAGTCGGCCGCCACCAGCGGCACCGCGCCGGTCAGCGTAATGGCGAAATCGGACACCTTGTCGCCATTGATGTCGCCGGCGATGGTGGTGACGCCGCCGGAGACGGCGTAGCGCAACTGGCCGGCGACGCCGGTGTAGAGGCCGGTGCCGAGGAAGGTGAAGGCCTGGTTCCCGACCAGCCCGCTGTTGGCGTCGATCGCCGACAGGTCGATCAGGTCGGCCTGGGCATGGCTGAAATCGGTGATCCGGTCCGCCCCCGCCCCGGTCGGGCTGTTCGTCACGCTGACATAGACGAAGCGGTCGGCCCCGGCGCCCCCGGTCAGCGTGTCCTGGCCGTCACCGCCCGTGAGCACGTCGTTGCCGTTCCAGCCCTGCAGGGTGTTCGCGACGGCGCTCCCGATCAGGCTGTCATTGCCCTGGCTGCCGCTGACATTCTCGAAGTTGAACAGCGTGTCGCCCTGGGCGTCGCCGCCGCTGGCGGCGCCGGTCGCCAGGTTGACCGCGACCCCGACCGTGCCGGTGTAGTAGCTGACGGTATCGACCCCGGCGCCGCCATCCTGGTAGTCGGCCCCGGCATCGCCGCGCAGCACGTCGTTGTCAGCGCCGCCATAGAGGTAATCATTGCCGGCCGCGCCGGTGAGGGTGTCGTTGCCGGCATCGCCATACAGGCTCTCGGCATCGGCCGACCCGACCAGCACGTCCGAACCATCACCGCCCGAGCCGTAGTCGCTGCCGCCCCCGCCAGTCTCGATGCGATCGTCGCCGGCATTCCCATACATGTAGTCCCGTCCGGCACCGCCGAGGAGGACGTCGTTGCCGTCATTCCCCGACAGGCTGTCGTCGCCGGTGCTGCCGCCGATCGTATCGTTGCCGGCGCCGCCATTGAGATTGTCGTTGCCCCCCGCCCCGTTCAGGGCATCGGTGCCGTCGCCGCCATAGATCGCGTCGTTGCCGGCGCCGCCCGCGATGCTGTCATTGCCCGTCCCGGCGTAGTAGGTCATCAGTTCCATGTTGACGGCGCGGCTGCCGTCGCTGCCGGCCGCCCCGTTCAGCACGAAGGTGACCCCGACGGTCGTGGTGCTGCGGTCGACATAGAGTGTGTCGATGCCGGCGCCGCCGTCGACGATATCGACGCCGATTCCGGTGGCGATGTAGTCGTCGCCGTCGCCGCCGGCGATCGCGTCATTGTCGGCGCCGCCATAGAGCGAGTCGTTGCCGGCATAGCCGTAGATCGTGTCGTTGCCGGCGTCGCCGTAGAGGGTGTCAGCATCGCCCGAGCCGACCATCGTGTCCTTGCCGTCGCCGCCCGAGCCATAGTCGCTGCCGCCACCTCCGGTCTCGATCCGGTCGTCGCCGGCATTGCCATACAGGTAGTCCCGGCCGAGCCCGCCGCGGAGGATGTCGTTGCCGTCATTCCCCGACAGGCTGTCGTCGCCGTCGCCGCCCGCGAGCGTGTCGGTCCCGGCACCGCCGTTGAGATTGTCGTTCCCCGCCGCGCCGTTCAGCACGTCGGTGCCGTCGCCGCCATAGATGGCGTCATTGCCGCCGGCTCCGGTCACGGTGTCATTGCCCGACCCGGCGTAATAGGTCATCACCTCCATGTTGATCGCCCGGCTGCCGTCGCTGCCGGCGGCGCCGTTCAGGGTGAAGGTGACGCCGGCGCTGGTGGTGCCGCGGTCGACATAGAGCGTGTCGGTGCCGGCGCCGCCATCGACGATGCCGGCGCCGATCCCGGTGGGGATGTAGTCGGCGCCGTCGCCGCCGGCCATCG
>NZ_JBCNNF010000472.1:0-5058 GCF_039594555.1 Inquilinus sp. | reverse complement strand
TCCGCTTCCTCGGCCAGATGCCGCTCCAGCCGCGCGATATCGGCCGGCGCGGTGCGCCCGGCGGCGCGGCGGGCGATCGCGGCCTCCAGCGTGCGCCGCGCCTCGAACACCTCGCGCGCCTCCTCGACCGTCGGCGCCGCGACGAAGGCGCCGCGATTCTTCTCGATCACCACCATGTGCTGATGCGCCAGCGCCTGCAGGGCGGAGCGGACGATGGTGCGGCTGACGCCGAAGGCGGCGCCGATCTCGTCCTCCGACAGCTTGGTGCGCGGCGGCAGTCGATGCTCGACGATCGCGTCCAGGATCGAGCGGTAGATCCCGGCCACCCGCGCGCCGCGGTCGGGGATGTCGCGGGTCCCGGCCAGGGTCCCGACGGTCTCGATCGTGTCCATTCTTCCGCTCCCGCGGCGGTCGCGGCGCAGCCGCCGTGACTCGTCCGAAGGGCACCATCCCATGCGGGGATGCGGGGGCTCAAGATTGTATTCTTGTCGATGCAGGATTGTGCACAATCTTCGGGCCGCCTGTATCCCGATGCCCAAAGCGTAGGCGCCGGCCATCCTCGACCGCGTCGTCGGCGGGCCGGATCGGCGCGTTCCGGCGCTTGGCACGCCGCTTGCTGATCCATCCGACCGGACAGGAGGGCGGATGCGCGGCGCAGATCTCGAACTCGTGAAGGTGACCAAGCGCTACGGCGGCACCATCGCCGTGGACGGGATCGACCTGAAGATCCCGGCCGGCACCTATTGCTGCCTGCTCGGCCCCTCGGGCTGCGGCAAGACCTCGACCCTGCGCATGGTCGCAGGGCATGAGGCGGTGTCGGACGGCGACATCATCCTCGGCGTCGCCAACGTCACCGACCGGCCGCCGGCCAAGCGCGGCACGGCGATGATGTTCCAGTCCTACGCCCTGTTCCCGCATCTCTCGGTGGCCGACAACGTCGCCTTCAGCCTGAAGATGCGCGGCGTGGCGAAGGCGGAGCGCCGGGCCAAGGCGGCGGAGCTGCTGGCCCTGGTGGCGATGGAGGCCTATGGCGAGCGGCTGCCGGCGCAGCTCTCCGGCGGGCAGCAGCAGCGCGTGGCGCTGGCCCGGGCGCTGATCACCCAGCCGCAGATCCTGCTGCTGGACGAGCCGCTCTCCGCCCTCGACCCGTTCCTGCGGATCAAGATGCGGGCCGAGCTGAAGCGGCTGCAGGCCGAACTCGGCATCAGCTTCATCCATGTCACCCACAGCCAGGAGGAGGCGATGGCGCTGGCCGACCTGGCGGTGGTGATGAAGGGCGGGCGGATCGAGCAGGCGGGGGCGCCGCAGGATCTCTTCACCCGGCCGGCCACCGAATTCGTCGCCCGCTTCATCGGCGGCCACAATGTCGTCACCCTCGGCGGCCGCCTGGCGACGCTGCGCGCCGACCGGCTGCGGCTGAGCAAGGTCAATGGCGCGGGATTGCCGCCCGGCCAGGTCGAGGCGGTGGTGCAGGGGGTCGAGTACCAGGGCGCCACGGTCCATGTCGCCTTCGGCTGCGATCTCGCGCCCGACATGCTGGCCTGGCTGCCCGAGGCCGACTTCTTCGCCGACCCGGTGGCGCCGGGCGACCGCGTCGCCGTCGCCTGGGCGAAGTCCGACATTCACCCTCTCCACACCGACGCCGCGGGGCGCGGCGACCATCGCCCCCAACCCTAAGGAGGCTCACCATGGCGGATACCAAGGACACCAAGCGCGGCCTCTCCCGCCGCACCCTGCTGAAGACCACGGCGGCGACGGCCGGCGCGCTGGTCGGCAGCCGCGCCATCACCGGCTTCCCCGCGATCATCGCGGCCGAGCCGGTGACGCTGCGCTATCTCGGCACCGCGGTGAACCAGAGCGCCGACATCGCCAAGAAGGCGAAGGAGGATCTGGGCATCACCATCGAATACGTGCCGGTGACGACCGACGAGGTGACCAAGCGCATCGTCACCCAGCCGAACTCCTTCGATCTCGTCGACAGCGAATACTTCTCGCTGAAGAAGCTGCTGCCCTCCGGCAACCTGCAGGGCATGGACGCGAAGCGGATCAAATATGTCGACCAGATCTCGACCGTGTTCACCAAGGGCGAGCTGAACGGCAAGAAGATCGGCGACCAGGGCACCGCGCCGAAGAAGGTGTTCTACCTGCCCGAGAAGAACGGCAAGACCTTCGCCACCGAGCCGACCGAGTGGATCACCCTGATCCCGACCACCTACAACGCCGACACGCTCGGCATCCGGCCCGACCTGATCGGCCGGCCGATCGAGAGCTGGAAGGAACTGCTGAACCCCGAATTCAAGGGCAAGGCCTCGATCCTGAACATCCCGTCGATCGGCATCATGGACGCGGCGATGGTGGTCGAGTCGGCCGGCCTCCACACCTATGCCGACAAGGGCAACATGACCAAGGAGGAGATCGACCTGACCATGAAGGTGCTGACCGAGGCCAAGCAGGCCGGCCAGTTCCGCGCCTTCTGGCAGGATTTCAACGAGAGCGTGAACCTGATGGCCTCGGGCGAGACGGTGATCCAGTCGATGTGGTCGCCGGCCGTGACCAAGGTCCGCTCCATGGGCATCGCCTGCACCTTCCAGCCGCTGAAGGAAGGCTACCGCGCCTGGGCCTCCGGCTTCGGCCTGCCGAAGACCCTGAAGGACAAGAAGCTCGACGCCGCCTACGACTTCATCAACTGGTTCCTGTCCGGCTGGGCCGGCGCCTATCTCAACCGCCAGGGCTACTACTCGGCGGTGCTGGAGACGGCCAAGGCCAATATGGAACCCTATGAGTGGGCCTATTGGATGGAGGGCAAGCCGGCGGCGCAGGATATCAAGGCACCGGACGGCACGGTGATGGAGAAGGCCGGCGCGGTGCGCGACGGCGGCTCCTACGACCAGCGCATGGGCGGCGTCGCCTGCTGGAACGCGGTGATGGACGAGAACGACTACATGGTCCGCAAGTGGAACGCCTTCATCGCCGCATAGAGCGCTGAGCGCCGCCGTGACCACCCCCTCACCCTCCCTCTCCTCTGGGAGAGGGAGGGTGAGGGGGCTCGCCGCCGCATGATCCGAGAGGCAGCATGACCGCTATCCCCGCGGAAGACGCACCCGCCCGCACCGTCGCGGCGCCCCGGGCCCGATCCTCCGGGCGCTTCACGGCGTTCCTGCAGGCGGCGCCGATGATGCTGGTGTTCCTGCTATTCTTCGTGCTGCCGCTGGTGGTGACGGTGGTGGTCAGCTTCTGGGACTACACCGAATACTCGATCGTGCCGGACTTCACATTCCGCAACTATGTCGAGGCCTTCGACGGCTGCCTCACCTCGCTGCCTGACCTGTGCACCACCTTCAAGACCTATCTGTCGACCCTTAAGATCGGGGCGATGGTGTGGGCCATCACCCTCGGCCTTGGCTTCACCATCGCCTATTTCCTGGTGTTCCACGTCCGGACCACGGCGATGCAGATCGTGCTGTGCCTGCTCTGCACCATCCCATTCTGGACCTCGAACGTGATCCGGATGATCTCCTGGATCCCGCTGCTGGGCCGCAACGGGCTGGTCAACCAGGGGCTGCTCGGCCTCGGCCTGATCGACCGGCCGATCGACGGGCTGCTCTATTCCGAATTCTCGGTGGTGCTGGCCTTCGTGCACCTGTTCACCGTGTTCATGATCGTGCCGATCCTGAACTCGATGCTGCGGATCGACCGGTCGCTGATCGAGGCCGCGACCGACGCCGGCGCCAGCGGCTGGCAGATCCTGTGGAACGTGATCGTGCCGCTGTGCAAGCCGGGCATCGCCATCGGCTCGATCTTCGTCGTCACCATCGTGATGGGCGATTTCGTCACCGTCGGGGTCATGGGCGGGCAGCAGATCGCCTCGGTCGGCAAGGTGATCCAGGTCCAGCTCAGCTACCTGCAGTTCCCGGCCGCGGCGGCCAACGCGGTGATCCTGCTGGCGGTGGTGATCATGATCATCGTCGCCCTGACCCGGCTGGTCGACATCCGGAAGGAGCTGTGAGCATGCGCGAAGGCCGTCCGCTCTCCTTCTACGTCCTGGCCGCGGTGTTCGGCCTGTTCGTGCTGTTCCTCTACGGCCCGACGCTGACCATCTTCGTGCTGTCCTTCCAGGGGCCGCAGGGCGGGCTGACCTTCCCGATGAACGGCATCTCCACCTTCTGGTTCGAGAAGCTTTGGGACGGGATGGGCGTGGTCGATATCGGCGCCGCCTTCTGGCGCTCGCTGAAGCTCGGCCTGGTGGTGATGGTGCTGACCATGGCCTTGTCGGTCTCGGCCGGGCTTGCCTTCCGCCGCCGCTTCCCGGGCCAGTCGGCGCTGTTCTACACCGCCATCGCCAGCCTGATCATGCCGTCGATCGTGGTCTCGCTCGGCATCGCGCTGGAGTTCCGCCTGCTCGACGAGGCGATCAAGAGCCTGGGCGAGAGCTGGGACATCGCCTGGATCAACGACGACTTCACCACGGCGATGGGGCTGTTCCGCTCCGGCCTCGGCGCGCACCTGACCTGGACCATGCCGTTCGGCCTGCTGATCATGTTCGCGGTGTTCAACCGCTTCGACCGCCGCTACGAGGAGGCGGCGCGGGACCTCGGCGCGTCCTCCTGGCAGAGCTTCCGCCATGTCGTGCTGCCGATCATCGGCGCCAGCGTGGTCGGCGTCGGGCTGTTCGGCTTCACCCTGTCCTGGGACGAGATCGCCCGGTCGTCGCAGGCGATCGGCGAGCAGAACACCCTGCCGCTGGAGCTGCAGGGCCTGACCACCACGGTGACGACGCCGGAGATCTATGCCCTCGGCACGATGACCACGGCGGTGTCGCTGGCGGTGGTGCTGACCGCGCTCGGCCTGATGGCGCTGCTGCGCGGCCGCCGCGGCCGCCACGGGACGGATGCAGGGCAGGGGCTGGTGTGAGGATGGATGGAGTGGTGGCGGACTCTCTTTTTCTGTCATGCCCGGGCTTGACCCGGGCATCCAGGGCGGCAAGAGCCGCTCTCGGTGGCCCCTGGATTGCCGGGTTATCTTGTCCCTTCTCACACGACAGTTCCAGATGCGCTGAAT
>NZ_JBCNNF010000471.1:0-5094 GCF_039594555.1 Inquilinus sp. | reverse complement strand
CCACCCATCCGCTGGCCCGGCGGATGGAGCGGATGGCCGGCGCGGTCGACCGGGACGAGCACCGGATGACCGCCTTCCTGCGCTTCCGCCGGATCGAGGCGGAGGACGGCGAGCGGTTCGTCGCCTGGTTCGAGCCGGAGCACCACATCCTGCGCCGGGCGGCGCCGTTCTTCATCGGCCGGTTCGCGGCGATGCGCTGGTCGATCCTGACGCCGGACGGGTCGCTGCACTGGGACGGAACCGGGCTGGCGATCGGCCCGGCCATGCGGCGCGCGGATGCGCCGGACGAGGACGCGCTGGAGGACGCCTGGGGCCGCTACTATGCCGCCACCTTCAACCCGGCGCGGGCCAACCCGGCGATGATGCAGGCGGAGATGCCGAAGCGCTACTGGCGCAACCTGCCGGAGGCCGCGCTGATTCCGGACCTGCTGGACGGCGCCGCGGCGCGCACCCGGGCGATGATCGCGGCGACGGCCGAGGCGCCGCGCAAGGCGATCCCGGCGCCCGACCTGCACGCGCCCGGCCCCGCCGGCACCCTGGTCGGGCTGGCGTCGGAGATCGCCGCCTGCCGCCGCTGCCCGTTGCACGGCCCGGCGACCCAGCCCGTTCTGGGCGAAGGGCCGCCGGACGCGCCGGTGGTCTTCGTCGGCGAACAGCCGGGGGACCAGGAGGACCTGGCCGGCCGCGTCTTCGTCGGCCCGGCCGGGCAGCTGCTGGACCGGGCGCTGGCCGAGGCCGGGATCGACCGCGGCCGCATCTACGTCACCAACGCGGTGAAGCACTTCAAGTACCAGGTGCGCGGCAAGCGCCGCATCCACCAGCGCCCGGACAGCGGCGAGGTCGAGGCCTGCCGCTGGTGGGTCGAGCGGGAGCTGGGGCTGATCCGCCCGCGCCTGGCCGTGGCGCTGGGCGCAACCGCGGCGCGGGCGCTATCCGGCCACACCGGGCCGCTGTCGGACCTGCGCGGCCGGCCGTTGCGCTTTCGCGACGACCTGCCGGGCCTGGCGACCGTCCACCCGTCCTACCTGTTGCGCCTGCCCGACGAGGCGGCCCGGGAGGCGGAGCATCGCCGCTTCGTGGCGGAGCTGGGCCAGGCGGCGGCGCTGGTGCCGGAGATCCGCCGCGGCTGATCGGCGGGATTCGACAAAAAGGGTACACAAATGTTCCCAGGCATGGTCCAACTTTGCGCCTGGACAGGGAATCGCCCCGGCCTCCGGATCGCCCGCCATGCCCGCTGGGGCTGCGTTCGACCCGCGCCAGGCGGCGACGAACGAGAGATTTGGGCAGGATGTTCATTGCACTTCTGAAATCGATCGTCCGGGACGGCAGCCTGCGGGTGATCGACGCCGCCGGCCGGTCGCACGCCATCGGCGACAGCTCCCCGCCCCGCGCGGTGATCCGGCTGAAGTCGCCGCGCCTGGCCTACACGCTGATGCGCAACCCCGGCCTGGCGCTGGGCGAGGCCTATATGGACGGCCAGCTGACGGTCGAGGAGGGCTCGCTCTACGACTTCCTGGCGGTGGTCGCGAAGAACCTGAGGGTCGACAGCCATGGCTGGCTGGCCCTGATCGCACGGGTGACGCGCGGGCTGAAGCAGTACAACCCGGTCGGCAAGGCGCAGCAGAACGTCGCCCATCACTACGACCTGTCGGCCGAGCTGTACGACCTGTTCCTCGACGCCGACCGCCAGTATTCCTGCGCCTATTTCGCCACGCCCGAGGACAGCCTGGAGACGGCGCAGCTGAACAAGAAGCGGCACATCGCCGCCAAGCTGCTGTTCGACAAGCCGGGTCTGAAGACGCTGGACATCGGCTCCGGCTGGGGCGGCCTGGGCCTGTACCTGGCGCGGGAGACCGGGGCCGATGTCACCGGTGTGACCCTGAGCACCGAGCAGCACAAGCTGAGCACGGCGCGGGCCGCCGCCGCCGGGCTGGCGGACCGGGCCAAGTTCCACCTGCGCGACTACCGGCAGGAGCAGGGGCCGTATCAGCGCATCGTCTCGGTCGGCATGTTCGAGCATGTCGGCAAGCGCAACTACGCCGAGTTCTTCGCCAAGCTGCACGACCTCCTGGCCGATGACGGCGTCGCCCTGATCCACACGATCGGCTATTCCGACACGCCGGGCCCGATCAACCCGTTCATCCGCAAATACATCTTCCCGGGCGCCGACCTGCCGACCCTGTCGGAGCTGGCGACGATGGCGGAGCGCGTCGGCCTGTACATCACCGATGTCGAGGTGCTGCGCATCCACTACGCCGAGACGCTGCGGCACTGGCGCGAGCGCTTCATGGCCCGCTGGGCCGACGCGGCGAAGCTCTACGACGAGCGCTTCTGCCGGATGTGGGAGTACTACCTGGCGCTGTGCGAGGTCGGCTTCCGCTACCGCACCACCGTCGTGTTCCAGCTGCAATTCGCCAAGCGCATCGACACCGTGCCGATCACCCGCGACTACATGGTCGACCGCGAGCGGCAGATGGCGCTGACCGATATCGGCGACAGCGTCGTGCCGCAGCGGGCCACAGCCTAGCCGTGCCCATCAGGCGAAGCTGCGGCGCAGCGCCGCCGCGGCTTCGCCCAGCCCGTCCTCCGCCGCATCGACCACCCCCTGCATCAGCAGGAAATCGTGCAGCTGGCCAGGCCAGCGCCGCAATGCCACCGGCACCCCGGCGGCCTGCAGCGCCACGGCATAGGCCTCGCCCTCGTCGCGCAGCAGGTCGTATTCGGCGGTGAAGATGGTGGCAGGCGGCAGGCCGAAGAGGTCGGGCCGGCGTAGCGGCGAGACGCGGGGGTCGGAAGCAAGGGCCGGATCCGGCAGGTACAGCCGCCAGAACCAGCGCATCATCGGTGCGGTCAGGATGAGCCCTTCCCCATGCAGGCGCCAGGACTCGGCTTCGGCGGCGGCATCGAGCGCGGGGAACAGCAGCAACTGGTGGCACAGAGCCGGCCCTTCCATCCGGGACCGCTGCGCCAGAACGGCGGCGAAATTGCCACCGGAGCTGTTGCCCGCCACCGCGATCCGCCCGGCGTCGCCGCCGATTTCCGCTGCGTTCCCGTGCACCCAGTCGAGCGCCGCTTCGGCATCCCGCAGCCCGGCCGGGAAGGGTGCCTCCGGCGCCAGTCGGTAGCCGACCGAAACCACGAGGCTGCCGGCCCCGGCAGCCAAAGCGCGGCAGATGCCGTCGGTGGCATCCGGGCTGCCGATGGTGAAACCGCCGCCGTGCAGGAACAGCGTGACCGGAAACGGCCCGGCCCGATCCGGCCGGTAGAGGCGGAGGCTGAGCGGCCCGCCCGGACCGTCGATCACCCGGTCCTCGACCCGAAGGCCGCCGGCCGGCGGGCCGGACGGGGCCGGGATGGCGAAGGCGGCACGAAACTCCGCCGCCGTGACGGTATCATAGTCGAAGGCCCGTGCGTCCCGGCGGACGTCGAGCACGGCCTGGGCCTGGGGGTCGAGCGGCATCGGAACTCCAACGGATTTCGGCAAGAGAAGACGCCCGCCTGGGATCGGCGGGCCATCTCGCATGAGCAGTTCCGCGCGATCAGGAAGCGCAGTCCGCGGCGGGGACCAGTGCCGGGGCGCGGCGGTCGAGCCGCAGGCTGACCATCGCCACCGCGACGCCGACCAGGGGCACCAGCGCCGCCACCCAGGGCACCGCGCCGAGGCCGGGGCCGTGCTCGATCACTTGGCCGCCGAGCCAGGCACCCAGCGCGTTGCCGAGGTTGAAGGCGGCGATGTTGAAGCTCGACGCCAGGCTCTGGCCCGCGCCTTCAGCCTTCTCCATCACCCACATCTGCAGCGGCGCGACGGTGGCGAAGCCGGCGGCGCCCAGCAGGCCGACGAAGACCACGGCCAGCACGGTGCTGTGCACGGCAAAGGTCATCAGGCCGAGAACCACGGCCAGCACCAGCATGCTGCCCAGCACGGTCGGCACCAGCCAGCGGTCGGCGAACTTGCCGCCCAGCAGGTTGCCCACCACCAGCCCGCCGCCGAACACCAGCAGGATCGGCGACACCGCCTGTTCCGACACGCCGGTGATCTGCGTCAGTATCGGCGCGATATAGGTGAAGACGGCGAAGACGGCGGCGAAGCCCAGCACGGTGGTCAGCAGGCCCAGCAGCACCGGGCGGCGCGCCAGCACCTTCAGGTCCTGCCGCCAGTCCGACTCGTCGGCCGGCGCCTCGTCCTTCGGCACGGCGACGGCGATCACGGCGAGGGCGGCGATGCCGACCGCGGTCACGGCCCAGAAGGTGGCGCGCCAGCCGAAGCCCTGGCCCAGCCAGGTGCCGAAGGGCACGCCGAGGATGTTGGCGATGGTCAGGCCGGTGAACATGATGGCGATGGCCGAGGCACGCTTCTGCGCCGGCACCAGGCCGGTGGCCACCACCGAGCCGACGCCGAAGAAGGTGCCGTGGGCGAAGGCGGTCAGCACCCGCGCCGCCATCAGCATCGTGTAGTCGGGCGCCACCGCGCAGGCCAAGTTGCCGATGGTGAAGATCACCATCAGCCCCAGCAGCACGGTCTTGCGCCGCATCCAGCCGGTCAGGGTGGTGAGGATCGGCGCGCCGGCGACGACGCCGAGCGCATAGCCGCTGATCAGCAGGCCGGCGGTGGAGATCGAGACGCCGAGATCGGTCCCGACCTCCATCAGCAGGCCCATGATCACGAATTCGGTGATGCCGATGCCGAAGGCACCGACCGCGAGGGCATAGAGGGCAACGGGCATGACGGCCACCTTGCGATGAAAGCTCACCGCTAGATGGCCGCCGGGCCGGGCTTGTACTATGCTTCGGGGAAGCCAATCAGTTGTGACATGATTTCCAAGATGCCGAAGACCCTACTCGGCCGCGATCGCCGGCTCGGCATCGGCGCGCCGCGCCGCGATGCGCTGCTGTCGCCGCTCCTCACGGATCTTCGCCCGCTCCAGCTCGCGCCTGCGCTTGGCCGCCGCCACCCGGGCCGCCTTGCGTTCATCCGCCGTCTCGGCCTCGTGCAACGCCACGGCGGCATGGCCGAGCTGGCCGATCAGCCGGTCCTGCCGCTGGGCGTAGCGGAACGAGGCCAGCAGCGCCTCGTCGTCCATCTCGGTCTGGCAG
>NZ_JBCNNF010000470.1:0-5095 GCF_039594555.1 Inquilinus sp. | reverse complement strand
CGCTGCTGATGAAGTTCTGGCGGGATTTCGCCTCCTACCCGTTCCAGAGCCACGAGCTGTGGTTCCTGACCGAGGACCGGCGCTGGGGCTACATCGCCCCGGATGTCGACCTCAAGGCGCTGATCGCCAAGGTGAACCGCGAGGATCTGTGGCGCCAAGCCGCGCAGGCGATCGGCGTGCCGGCGGCGGAGATCCCGGCCGGCACCTCGCGCGGCAAGGAGACCTTCTTTGACGGCAAGGTCTTCGACCCCGACGCCCCCGACGCCTACCTCGCCAGCCTTGCCATCAAAGCGATCGCCTGACGCCGATAGCCAGCCGGAGCCAGCCTCGTGACTCAGACCGCCCAGATCGTTTCCGAAGCTCCCGCCTCCGCCCCGGCCCCCAAGCCGAAGGCGGCCGGCCGGGTGCTGCCCCTGCCGGTAGCCCGGCCGCCGCTCGGCCCGGTGCTGTCCCGCCTCGCCGTGGAGGCCGCGGCCCGGGTCATCCCGCCGCTGATCGTGCTGGCGCTGCTGCTGGTGGCCTGGCAGCTGCTGTGCTCCAGCCCGGCCTCCAGCCTGCCGTCGCCGCTCAAGGTGCTGGACGACACCTGGGACTTCATCATCGATCCATTCTACGACAATGGCGGGGTCGACAAGGGCGCCTTCTGGCAGATCGCCACCAGCCTGTCGCGGGTGGCGGTCGGCTTCGCTCTGGCCGCCGTGGTCGGAGTCGCGCTCGGCGTGCTGATCGGCCAGAGCGTCTGGGCGATGCGCGGGCTGGACCCGATCTTCCAGGTGCTGCGCACCATCCCGCCGCTGGCCTGGCTGCCGATCTCGCTGGCCGGGTTCCAGCAGGCAGAACCCTCGGCCATTTTCGTGATCTTCATCACCTCGATCTGGCCGATCGTGATCAACACCGCGGTCGGGGTACGCAACATCCCGCAGGACTACCGCAACGTCGCCGCGGTGCTGCGGCTGTCGCCCTGGGAGGTGTTCACCAAGATCACCCTGCCGGCCACCGTGCCCTACATCTTCACCGGCCTGCGCATCGGCATCGGCCTGTCCTGGCTGGCGATCATCGCCGCCGAGATGCTGATCGGCGGCGTCGGCATCGGCTTCTTCATCTGGGACGCGTGGAACAGCTCGCGCATCAGCGACATCATCGTGGCGCTGGTCTATGTCGGGCTGGTCGGCTTCGTCCTCGACCGCCTGATCGGCTTCGCCGGCGCGCTCGTCGCCCGCGGCACCTCGGCCTGAGGAGGCGACCATGGACAGCTATCTCTCGATCGAGCAGGTCGGCATGCGCTTCACCCGCGGCAGCGCGGTCAGCGAGGTCCTGATCGACGTCAATCTCGGCATCGCCAGCGGCGAGTTCGTGTCGATCATCGGCCATTCCGGCTGCGGCAAGTCGACCCTGCTGAACATCGTCGGCGGCCTGGTCCGCTCCACCACCGGCGAGGTTCTGCTGGACGGCCAGGTGGTCGACAGCCCGGGCCCCGACCGCGCCATCGTGTTCCAGAACCACTCGCTGCTGCCCTGGCTGACCGTCTACGGCAATGTCCGGATCGCCGTCGACAAGGTGTTCGGCCGGTCCAAGAGCGCGGCCGAGCGGCACGACTGGGTGATGCACAACCTGGCCTTGGTCCACATGGCCCACGCCAAGGACAAGCGGCCGGGCGAGATCTCCGGCGGCATGAAGCAGCGCGTCGGCATCGCCCGAGCGCTGGCGATGCAGCCCAAGATCCTGCTGATGGATGAGCCCTTCGGCGCGCTCGACGCCCTGACCCGGGCGCATCTGCAGGACTCGGTGATGGAGATCCACGCCGCGCTCGGCAACACGGTGCTGATGATCACCCATGATGTCGACGAGGCGGTGCTGCTGTCCGACCGCATCGTGATGATGACCAACGGCCCAAGCGCCACAATCGGCGAGGTGCTGCCGATCCCGCTGGAGCGGCCGCGCCGCCGCCTGGCGCTGGCCGACGATCCGACCTACGCCGCGTGCCGGGTGCAGGTGCTGCGCTTCCTCTACGAGCGCCAGCGCTTCACCACCGCGGCCGCCTGAGGGGGAGGGAAGCAATGCCCGAGGGAAGCTGGGGGCCGCAGGAGCGGCTGGTGGTGGTCGGCAACGGCATGGCCGGGATGCGGGCGGTGGAGGAGCTGCTGGCCCGCGCGCCCGGCCGCTACGCCGTCACCGTGTTCGGCGCCGAGCCGCAGGTGAACTACAACCGCATCATGCTGTCGCCGGTGCTGGCGGGCGAGAAGCGGTTCGACGACATCGTCATCAACGACCGCGCCTGGTACGAGGCCAACGGCATCGACCTGCGCGCCGGGGTGCGGGTGGCGGCGATCGTCCGCGAGGCGCGCGAGGTGGTCGGCGCCGACGGCAGCCGCTGCCGCTACGACCGGCTGCTGCTGGCCACCGGCTCCGACCCGATCGTGATCCCGGTGCCGGGGCGCGACCTGCCCGGCGTCGTCACCTTCCGCGACATCGCCGATGTCGAGGCGATGCTGGCGGCGGCGCGCGAGGGGCGGACCCGCGCCGTGGTGATCGGCGGCGGCCTGCTGGGCCTCGAGGCCGCCAACGGCCTGCGCGCCAACGGCATGGAGGTCACCGTCCTGCACCTGATGCCGGTGCTGATGGAGCGGCAGCTGGACCCCGCCGCCGCCTACCTGCTCAAGCGCGAGCTGGAGCGGCGCGGCCTGGCCGTGCTGACCGAGGCCGACACCGCCGCGATCGAAGGCGACGGCAAGGTCGAGGCGGTGCGGCTGAAGGACGGGCGGGTGATCCCGGCCGATTTGGTGGTGATGGCGGTCGGCATCCGCCCGGCCACCACGCTGGCCCGCGAGACCGGCCTGACGGTCGAGCGCGGCGTCGTGGTCGACGACCGCATGACCACCTCCGACCCCTGCATCCTGGCGGTCGGCGAATGCGTCCAGCACCAGGGCCGGACCTACGGGCTGGTGGCGCCGCTGTATGAGATGGCCCGGATCGTCGCCGACCAGCTGGCCGGCACGGCGGGGAGCGAATATCGCGGCTCGGTCACCTCGACCAAGCTCAAGGTCACCGGCATAGACGTGTTCTCGGCCGGCGACTTCCAGGGCGGCGAGGATTGCGAGGACATCGTGTTCCGCGACGCCGCCCGCGGCGTCTACAAGCGGCTGGTGCTGAAGGGCAATCGCATCGCCGGCGCCGTGCTGTACGGCGACACCGCCGACGGCGCCTGGTTCTTCCAGATGCTGCGCGAGGGCCAGGACGTGGCGCCGCTGCGCGACGGGCTGATCTTCGGCCAGGCGCTGGCGGCCGCCGGGGGTGCGGCGCCGGACCCTAAGCAGGCCGTTGCCGCCCTGCCGCCGGAGGCGGAGATCTGCGGCTGCAACGGCGTCTGCAAGGGCACCATCGTCCAGGCGATCGGCGAGAAGGGGCTGACCGGCCTGGACGCGGTGCGCGCCCACACCAAGGCGTCCTCCTCCTGCGGCTCCTGCACCGGGCTGGTCGAGAGCCTGCTGGCGGTGACGCTGGGCGACGGCTACGAGGGCGGGCCGAAGATCAAGCCGGTCTGCGGCTGCACCGATTTCGGCCATGACGAGGTGCGGCGGCTGATCCTGGCGCGCGAGCTGCGGTCGATCCCCGCGGTGATGCAGGAGCTGGGCTGGCGCACGCCGCAGGGCTGCGCCAGGTGCCGGCCGGCGCTGAACTACTACCTGATCTGCGCCTGGCCGGGCGAGTACACCGACGACCAGCAGTCCCGCTTCATCAACGAGCGGGTGCACGCCAACATCCAGAAGGACGGCACCTATTCGGTGGTGCCGCGGATGTGGGGCGGCGTCACCAGCGCGAAGGAGCTGCGGGCGATCGCCGATGTGGTCGACCGTTACCAGATCCCGTCGGTGAAGGTGACCGGCGGCCAGCGCATCGACCTGCTGGGCGTGAAGAAGGAGCAGCTGCCGGATGTCTGGCGCGACCTGAACGCCGCCGGCATGGTCTCCGGCCACGCTTACGGCAAGGCGCTGCGCACGGTGAAGACCTGCGTCGGGTCGGAATGGTGCCGCTTCGGCACCCAGGATTCCACATCCATGGGCATCGCGCTGGAGAAGATGACCTGGGGCACCTGGACGCCGCACAAGGTGAAGATGGCGGTCTCCGGCTGCCCGCGGAACTGCGCCGAGGCGACGATCAAGGATTTCGGCGTGATCGCGGTCGACAGCGGCTGGGAGCTGCATGTCGGCGGCAATGGCGGCATCAAGCTGCGCGGCACCGACTTCCTGTGCAAGGTCGAGACCGAGGCCGAGGTGCTGGAGTACTGCGGCGCCTTCATGCAGCTGCACCGCGAGGAATCGCACTATCTCGAGCGCACCGCGCCCTGGATCGAGCGGGTCGGGCTCGACCATGTCAAGCGCCGGATCGTCGAGGACGCGGAGTCGCGCAAGCGGCTGCACGCCCGCTTCCTGCACTCCCAGCAATTCGCTCAAGCAGACCCCTGGGCCGAGCGCGCCGCCGGCGCCGAGGCGCACGAGTTCCGCAGCCTGGCCGCGGTGGAGTGAGCGATGGTCGCGATGCCTTTCTCCGGCCCCTTCCTTTTGAGTCCCCCCTCCCCTCGCGGGAGGGGGGCAGGGGGAGGGGGTTCTCTCGGCCGGCTCCGGCGCCGCCAGCGGCGGCATCCCCGCCCATTCGCGCGCGGACGCGCGCAGACCCCTCCCCCTACCCCCCTCCCGCAAGGGGAGGGGGGACTGGGAAAAGGCAGGCGTCGCTTGAGGAGGCCGTCGTGACCACACCACTGTGGATCGATGTCGGCGGGATCGAGGACATCCCGCCGATGGGCGCCCGGGTGGTGAAGAGCCCGGAGGGCGACATCGCCCTGTTCCGCACCGCCGACGACCGGGTCTTCGCGCTGTACGACCGCTGCCCGCACAAGGGCGGGCCGCTGTCGCAGGGCATCGTGCACGGCACCAGCGTCACCTGCCCGCTGCACGCCTGGGTGATCAGCCTGGAGACCGGGTCGGTCGAGGGGCCGGACGAGGGCTGCGTCCACCGCATTGCGGTCGAGCTGCAGGCCGGCCGCATCCGCCTCGGCCTGCCGGCGCCGCAGCTGGTGGCGAATGGTTGAGACCCGCAC
>NZ_JBCNNF010000047.1:0-25411 GCF_039594555.1 Inquilinus sp. | reverse complement strand
GCCCGCCGCCCGGGCCAGCAGGCCGCGGGCGACCCGCTGGCGCTGGGCGCCATGACCGTGCTGCTGCCCAGCCGCCGGGCCGGCACCACCCTGCGCGACGCTTTTCTGCGCGCGGCGGAGGGGAAACCCCTCCTGCTGCCCCGGCTGCTGCCGGTCGGCGACATCGATGCCGACGCGCTGGGCCTGGCGGCCGGCGATGCCCCGGCGGTGGCCGAGGCCCTGGCCCTGCCGTCCGCGATCGAGCCGCGGCGACGCCAGATCCTGCTGGCCATGTTGGTCCTGGCCCGCCGGGACCAGGAGATCGGCGCCGACCAGGCGATGCATCTGGCGGCGGCGCTGGCCCGGCTGCTGGACGAGGTGCAGGCCGAGGGGCTGGGCTTCGACCGGCTGGACGGGCTGGTGCCGGAGGAGCTGGCCGAGCATTGGCAGGAGACGCTGGAGTTCCTGCGCATCGTCACCACCCATTGGCCGGAGATGCTGCGCGAGCTCGACGCGCTCGACCCGGCCGAATGGCGCGCCCGGCTGACCCGGGCCCAGGCCGAGGCCTGGACCGCCGCGCCGCCGGCCGACCCGGTGATCGCCGCCGGCCTCTTGGGCACCAACCCGGCCGAGATCGGGCTGCTGCGCGTGGTCGCCACGCTGCCACAGGGCGCGCTGGTGCTGCCCGGGCTGGACCGGGGCATGGATGGCGAGAGCTGGGACCAGCTTGATGACGGCCACCCGCAGCAGCCGCTGAAGCGGATGCTGGAAGGGCTGGGCGTCGACCGGGCGCTGGTCGCCGACTGGCCCGCCCCGGCCCCCGCGGCCGCCGGGCCGGACCGCACCGTGCTGCTGCGGGAGGTGATGCGCCCGGCCGCCACCACCGATGCCTGGCGCCACCCGGCCGGCCTCGATGCCGCCGCACTGGCCGGCCTGACCCGGATCGACTGCGCCACGGCGCAGGAGGAGGCGGGCGTCATCGCCCTGCTGCTGCGCGAGGTGCTGGAGAGTCCGGGCCGCACCGCCGCGCTGGTGACGCCGGACCGCGACCTTGCCCGCCGGGTGGCGGCCGACCTGACCCGCTGGCAGGTGGCGGTGGACGATTCGGCCGGCCGGCCGCTGGCCGACACCCCGGTCGGCGCCTATCTGCGGCTGGTCGGCGACGTCGCCTTCCGCGACGCCTCGCCCCTGTCGGTGCTGGCACTGCTGAAGCATCCGCTGGCGGCGGGCGGCGAGCCGATCGGCCTGTTCCGCGAGGCGCTGCGCCGGCTGGAGCGCGAGGTGCTGCGCGGCCCGGCGCCGGAGCTTGGCATCGCCGGGCTGCAGGCCGCGCTGGCGGCCAGCGGTGGCGGCCCGGCGCTGGCCGCCTGGCTGGACAAGGTCGGCGGCATCCTGGGCCCCTTCATCGAAGCGGTGCGCGACGACGGCCAGTCCCCGGCCGAGCTGCTGCGGCGGCACATCGCCTGCGCCGAGGCCCTGGCCGCGACCGATGCCGAGCCCGGCCCCGCCCGGCTGTGGCGGGCCGAGGATGGCGAGGCGGCGCAGGCCCTGGTGGACGAGCTGCTGGCCGGCTTCGACGGCTTCCCGGCCACCCCCGGCCCGGACTGGCCCGGCCTGTTCGAGGCGATGATGGATGGGGCGGTGGTGCGGCCGCGCTGGGGCCGGCACCCGCGGCTGGCGATCCTGGGCCCGGTCGAGGCCCGCATGGCGCGGTTCGACCGCATCGTGCTGGGCGGGCTGAACGAGGGCACCTGGCCGGGCGTGCCGGCCGCCGATCCCTGGCTGTCGCGGCCGATGCGGCGGCAATTCGGCCTGCCGGCGCCGGAGCGGCGCATCGGCCTGGCCGCCAACGACTTCGCCCAGGCCGCCGCCGGGGCCGAGGTCTATCTGACCCGGGCGGAGAAGGTGGAGGGCACGCCGACCGTGCCGTCGCGCTGGCTGCTGCGGCTGCAGGCGGTGCTGGACGGCGCCGGGCTGGCCCTGACCCCGCCGGCGCGCGACTGGCGCGCCTTGGCCCGCCACATCGACGAGCCGGAGGCGGTGCGGCCGGTGGCGCCGCCGCGGCCGAAGCCGCCGGTCGAGGCGCGGCCGCGGCGCCTGTCGGTGACCCAGATCTCGGTCTGGATGCAGGACCCCTACGCCATCTACGCCCGCATGGTGCTGGGGCTGGAGCCGCTGGACCCGATCGAGGCCGAGCCCGGCGCGTCGGAGCGCGGCACGGCGATCCACGCCGCCCTGGCCGGCTTCGTCCAGGGCCATCCCGACGCGCTGCCGCCGGATGCGCTGGACCGGCTGCTGGCGCTGGGCCGGGCCGAGTTCGCGAAGCTGCCGCCGGGGCCGGACATCCGCACCTTCTGGTGGCCGCGCTTCGCCCGCATCGCCGCCTGGTTCGTCGAGACCGAAAGCCGGCTGCGCGCTGCCGGCCGCCGGGCGATCCTGACCGAGCAGAAGGGGCTGGTCACCCTGCCCGCCCCGGGCGGGGACTTCGCCCTGTCCGGCGTCGCCGACCGGATCGACCAGGGGCCGGACGGGCTGGTGGTGGTCGACTACAAGACCGGCGTGGTGCCGTCGAACGAGCAGATCCTGGCCGGGCACCAGCCGCAATTGCCGCTGGAGGCGATGATGATCCGCGACGGCGGCTTCCCCGGCGTGCCCGCCGGCGTGCCGGTGGCCGGGCTGGAGCATTGGCGCCTGTCCGGCGCCGCGACGCCCGGCGAGATCAAGCCGGTGAAGCCGGCCGAGGGCGATTTCGCCGCCCTGGCCGACCAGGCGCTGGCCGGGCTGATGGGGCTGATCGCCCGCTTCGACCTGCCGGAGACGCCCTATCTGTCCCAGCCGCGCGGCCTGGCGCCCCGCTTCTCCGACTACGCCCATCTGGCCCGGGTCAAGGAATGGTCGGCGGGGGGCGGCGAGGGATGAGCGCGATCCGCCCCGATCCGACGGCGACGCAGCGCCGCGCCTCCGACCCGCAGCATTCGGTCTGGGTCGGCGCCTCGGCCGGCACGGGCAAGACCAAGGTGCTGACCGACCGGGTGCTGCGGCTGATGCTGGCCGGCACGCCGCCCGACCGCATCCTGTGCATCACCTTCACCCGCGCCGCCGCGGCCGAGATGGCCAACCGCATCGCCGCCACCCTGGCGCGCTGGGCGACCATGCCGGACGACAGGCTGCAGCTGGCGCTCGACGACCTGATGGGCACCCCGCCGAGCACCGCGGTGCAGACCGAGGCGCGGCGGCTGTTCGCCCGGGTGCTGGACGTGCCGGGCGGCATGCGCATCCAGACCGTGCACAGCTTCTGCCAGTCGCTGCTGCGCCGCTTCCCGGTCGAGGCCGGGCTGCCGCCGCAATTCGAGCTGATCGACGACCGCAGCGCCGCCGAGATGCTGGAGCGGGTGCGCCGCCAGGTGCTGGCGGATGACGGGCTGGGCTGGGCGGTCGACCGGGTCGCCGCCTCGGTCGGCGCCGACGAGTTCGGCGAGATCGTGCGCGCCCTGGTGGCCGAGCGCGGCCAGCTGACCCGCCTGCTGGACGCGCATGGCGGGCTGGACCCGCTCGTCGCCGAGATCCGCGCCCTGCTGGAGCTGCCCGAGGACGCCACCGCCGACAGCCTGCTGCGCGACGCCTGCGCCGATTCGGCCCTGAACTGCGATGCCGTGCGCGCCGCCGCCTATGCCCTGCTGAACAGCAGCGCGACCAAGGACCAGGATCGCGGCACCGCCATCGCCAACTGGCTGGAGAATGCGGACGGCCGCGTCGGGCGCTGGGGCGAGTACCTGCGCGCCTTCCTGACCAAGGAGGGCACGGTCTACAAGACGCTGGCGACCAAGGCCGTCGCCGCCATGCCCGGCGTGCTGGACGCGCTGATGGCCGAGGCGGACCGCATCCTGGCGCTGACCGAGCGGCTGCGCGCCGCCGAGACCGCCGACGCCACCGCCGCCCTGCTGACCCTGGGCGCGGCGCTGATCGAGCGCTACCGGGCGGAGAAGGCGCGGCGGGCGCTGCTGGACTATGACGACCTGATCCTGCAGGCCGGCGACCTGCTGGAGCGGCCGGGCAAGTCCGCCTGGGTGCTGTTCAAGCTGGACGGCGGCATCGACCACGTGCTGATCGATGAGGCGCAGGACACCAGCCCGGAGCAGTGGCGCGTGGTCCAGGCCCTGACCGCGGAGTTCTTCGCCGGGCTGGGCGCCCGCGAGGATGTCGACCGCACCGTCTTCGTCGTCGGCGACGAGAAACAGTCGATCTTCAGCTTCCAGGGCGCCGACCCCGCCGAGTTCAGCCGGGTGCATGGCCTGTTCGACCGTCGCAGCCGCGAGGCCGAGCGGCCGTTCCACACCATCCCGCTGGAGACGTCGTTCCGCTCCGTCTCCGCGGTGCTGGAGCTGGTCGACGCCGTCTTCGCCTGCGGCCCGGCGCTGGACGGGGTGGCGCCGGAGCCGCCGCGCCACTTCGTGTCGGAGCGGCGGCGGCTGCATGGCGGGCTGGTCGAGCTGTGGCCGCTCTTGGGCCCCAGCGAGAGCGACGAGCCGCCGGCCTGGGAGCCGCCGACCGAGCAGCGCGGCATCAGCGACCCCGGCGCCCGGCTGGCCCGGCTGATCGCGGCCCGCATCGCCAGCTGGCTGCGCGACGGCACGATCCTGGAGTCCCAGGGCCGGCCGATCCGGCCCGGCGACGTGCTGATCCTGGTGCGCACCCGCAACCGCTTCTTCGTCGAGCTGATGCGGGCGTTGAAGGCGGCCGACGTCCCGGTCGGCGGCATGGACCGGATGGTGCTGACCGAGCAGCTGGCGGTGATGGACCTGATGGCCCTGGCCCGCTTCCTGCTGCTGCCGGAGGATGATTTGTCCCTGGCCGAGCTGCTGAAGGGCCCGCTGGTCGGCTTCGACGACGACCGGCTGTTCGCCCTGGCCCATGGCCGGCGCGGCACGCTGTGGGCCGCCATGGCGGCGTCGGTCGACCCGGCGGTGAAGGCGGCGCGGGCGTGGCTGGCGGAGATCCTGGACCGGGTCGACTTCCAGGCGCCGTTCGAGCTGTTCTCCGCCGTGCTGGCGCGGCCCTGCCCGGGCGACGCCGTCTCCGGCCGCCGCGCCATGCTGGGCCGGCTGGGGCCGGAGGCCGAGGACCCGCTGGACGAGTTCCTGGCGCTCGCCCTGGGGTTCGAACGGCAGCTGCCGCCGTCGCTGCAGCGCTTCCTGCACTGGCTGGAGACCGGCACCACCGAGGTCAAGCGCGAGCAGGAGCAGGGCGGCGGCCAGGTGCGGATCATGACCGTGCACGGCTCCAAGGGCCTGCAGGCGCCGATCGTGATCCTGCCCGACCTGGTCGGCATGCCGCGCGGCGGCGCCCGGGCCGGGGAGAAGATCCTGTGGCCGGACGAAGCCTTGCCCGTGCCGCTGTGGGCGCCGCGCGCCACCGACCGGCCGCCGGTGTATCGCGAGGCGATGGAGCGCGCCGACCGCCGCCGCGACCAGGAGTACCGCCGCCTGCTGTATGTCGCCCTGACCCGGGCCGAGGACCGGCTGTACCTGCTGGGCCATTACGCCACCGAGCGCGGCAAGCCGGCCGATGGCTGCTGGTACCACCTCGTCCGCGACGGGCTGGCGACGCTGCCCGACGCCGTGACGGTGGCGATCGACGGGGTCGAGGGCGAGGGCCTGCGCCTGCACCGGCCCCAGGCCGACCGGGTCGCGGGGCCCGAGGCCGTCGCGCCGGAAGCGGCGGCCGGGGCTCCGCCGCCCGACTGGCTGCACCGGCCGCCGCCGCCGGAGCCGGACCCGACCCGGCCGCTGACCCCGTCGCGGCCGGAGGCCGAGCCGCCGGCCAGGTCGCCGCTGGAGGGCAGCGACCAGGGCCGGTTCCGCCGCGGCGCCCTGATCCACGCTTTGCTGCAGGCGCTGCCCGAGCTGCCACCCGAGGCGCGCGAGGCGGCGGCGCGGCGCTACCTGGCCCGGCCGCAGCATGGCCGCGACGAAGCCGAACAGGCCGAGATCGTGGCCACCACCCTAGCGGTGCTGGACCAGCCCGGCTTCGAGCCGCTGTTCGGCCCCGGCAGCCGGGCCGAGGTGCCGGTGGTCGGCCTGGTCGAGGGCCGCGCCCTGTCCGGACAGATCGACCGGCTGGTGGTCACCCCCGAGTCGGTGCTGGTCGTGGACTACAAGACCAACCGCCCGCCGCCGGTGAGCATCGAGTCGGTGCCGCGCGCCTATCTGGTGCAGATGGCCGCCTATCGCGCCGCGCTGCGGCTGGTTTATCCAGGCCGGACAGTGCGCTGCGCGCTGCTGTGGACCGAGGGTCCGAGACTGATGGAACTCCCGCCCGCAACGCTGGACCGGCATGCCCCGGGCGCATCGGCTTGACCTTGTTCCGTTCTCCTCCCTACCCTATCTCCACGTGGTGAGGTGGCGTCCCGCCCCTAAGCAAGGAATTCCCATGAGCACGAAGCCCGTCTCGGATACCAGCTTCGAAACCGATGTCCTGAAGGCCTCGGGTCCCGTCCTGGTGGACTTCTGGGCCGAATGGTGCGGCCCCTGCAAGATGATCGGCCCCTCGCTGGAAGAGATCGCTTCCGAGCTGGGCGGCAAGGTCAGCATCGTCAAGCTGAACATCGACGACAATCCGCTGACCCCGGCGAAGTACGGCGTCCGCGGCATCCCGACCCTGATGCTGTTCAGGGACGGCCAGGTCGCCGCCACCAAGATCGGCGCCGTGCCGAAGAGCGCGCTGTCGCAGTGGGTCGAGAGCAACCTCTGATCCCGGCACCACGACCCTGAATGCGAAGAGCCCCGCCGCAAGGCGGGGCTTTTTCGTTGGGAATCAAACCGGTTCCCGGATCGGCGGTGAGCGCACCGCAACGCCCTCCGCACTCCTCCTCATTGCCCGTAATTCTGCTGGAACCACTGCTGCTGCTCCTGCTGCGCCCGCTGCTGCTGCTGGCGCATCATCTCCTGCTGATAGGCCTGCTGCTGCGAATCGTCGTAGTAGCCACCCGCCGCCGACTGTGCGCCCTCGCCGTTGTAATAGGCGTTGAGCTGGCTGGCCGGCACGTAGACGGGCGGGGAGCTCAGGTCGTCCGGATTGGGGTAGATCTGGTAGACCGGCTCGTTCGAGGCCTGGGGCTGATCGTAGCCGCCGTCCTGGCAGGCGGCGAGGCCGGCGCTCAGCATCAGCAGCGCCGGAAGAATCCGAAAAAGGCGCATTCCTGGGGTCCGTTCATCGTGACGGAAGCCGCCCCGTCGGTGAGGCGGCCGTGAGCCCCGATCTTGGCACCCGGGTTGTGGCGAACGAAAGGCAGGACTTCCGGCCTACTCCACCTTCTCGCCCGGATAGGCGCCCCAGAAGGAGGCACGGCGCATCCAGCCGCGATAGCCTTTGAGGTCGACATAGCACCAGTCGGCCTGCGCCCCGTCGCCCGGGCAGCGCAGCAGCGACCCCAGCACCCCAGGTTCCGCCTTCGCCATCAGGCCCGAGCCCTCGCTGGGCTCGTTGTAGATCGGCTGGTCCTCCTTGCCGGTCACCACCAAGGTGCGCCGGCGGGTCAGCAGGGCCTGGTGGACCCAGCCCTCGATCCCCTCCCAGTCTCGCACCCGACGCCAGGTGTCGAATTCGGCGATCACCTCGACCGGCAGGCCCTTCTTGCTGACCACCCATTCGACCGGATAGCGCTCGCCCGGGCCGGTGCGCAGGTTCACCTCGTCCGACCGCAGCGACACGAATCGCGGCACCGGCTGGCCGCTGCCGGCGGCATGGGCGGCGAGCGGCACGGCCGCGGCGAAGGCGAGGAACAGGGCGGTGACGGATCGGCGCATGGGGCTCCGACTGGCGGCGGTCGATGCCGCCACAAGAATCCCGCGCGCCGGCCGCGTCAAGTGCGTCCGTAGCGGCGCATGATCTCCGGCAGCCGCTCGATCGGCAGGGCATGGCTGACCCGGCCGTTGCGGCCCTGCGTGGTCTCGGCGGCGCAGAGCGAGTTCCAGATCGCCTCCTCCGTCCCCTCCACCACCGCCGCCATCAGCGGCTGCAGCGCGAAATCCGGCAGCATGCGCAGGTTCTCGAAGGGCCGCGCCCGGCTGGTATCGGTGGCCTGGCCGAGGTCGTTGCCGGTGGAGAAGGCGATGAACACGTCGCCGCTGCCCGGCCAGCCCAGCCCGCCGCAGCGCGCCAGGCCCAGGCCGGCGCGCTGCGCCAGCCGCTTCAGCTGGTGCGGGAACAGGGGCGCATCGGTGGCGACCACGACCAGGATCGAGCCTTCGACCCGGCGCTGGGCGAAGCAGCTGGGCACGTCGGTGACCGGGATCTCGCGGCCGACCGGCACGCCGTCCAGCAGCAGACGGTCGCGATCGCCGTAATTGGTCTGCACCAGGATGCCGACCGTCCAGCTCTCGCCGCCCTGGTCGACGACACGGGACGCGGTGCCGGTGCCGGCCTTGAATTCATGCGCGTTGGTGCCGGTGCCGCCGCCGGCGCAGCCCTCCGCCACCGGGTCGGCGGTGGCGCGGCGCAGCGCCTCCATCGCATGGTGCGGCCGCAGCACGAAATTTTCGCTCTCGGACAGCCAGCCGTCATAGGTCTCGGACACCAGCGGCATCTTGAAGTCGGCGCCGGTGGCCAGCGTCACCTCGGCGTCGACCATACCCTCATGCACCGCGCCGATCGAGAAGGTGCCGGTCAGCGACAGCGGGCCGCACAGCAGGCCGAACTCGTTGATCCAGGTCAGGCCGGTGACCTCGCTGTTGCCGTTCAGCACATGGCCCGCGGCGAACAGGTTGCGGCGCCAGATCTCGCCGTCCTGCGGCACGATGGCGGTGATGCCGGTGCGGATGATGTGCGGTGATTCCTCGACCAGGGTGACCTGGCCGACCATGACGCCGGGCACATCGGTGATGCCGTTCTTCGGGCCGGGCGGCAGCGTGCCGATCGACAGACCCAGGTCCCGCAACCTCGCGCGCGCCATCCCACCCTCGCCGTGACGTCGGATTATCCCCGCGCCTGGGTAGCAGGCCGGGCCGGCGCGATCTACGCCCCGAATGGGGTGGGCTGCGGGATCCCGAAAAGAAACGGGCCGACCCCATGGCCGGCCCGAGTTGAACAGGGAGGTTCATGCACGATGCGGACGTGCAATCGTAGAACGCCTCGCAAAAGGGGAGGTTCCCACCCCCCCGAAATTTTTTGCCCAGCCGATGAGCGCGGCGCGAAATTGCCTATCCGATGAGCGCCGCGCGCTCCTCTGAGCGGCCGGGAGCCTGCTTCAGCCCAGCGCTGCGTCGAACAAAGCCTCGTAATCCGCCTGGGTGACGGGGCGGGCGTTGCTGGCGGTGGAATGGTCCTTCAGCGCCCCGGCGACGACACGGTCTCGATGCGCCTCGGTCACCCCCATCTGCCGCAGGCTCTTCGGCAGGCCGAGCCGGGCATTGAGATCCTCAATCGCGGCGGCCAGGTCGGCCTCGGCCGCCAGCCCCATCGCCAAGGCCAGCCGGGGATATTTGGATGCCGCGGCCGGCGCATTGAAGCGCAGCACCGCCGGCAGGATCACGGCGTTCAGCGTGCCGTGATGCAGCACCGGGTCGGGGATGGCGCCCAGCGCGTGCGACAGGCCGTGCACGGCGCCCAGCCCCTTCTGGAAGGTCAGCCCGCCCTGCAGCGCGGCCATCATCATCTCGCTGCGGGCTTCGAGGTCGCCGCCATCGGCCACCGCCCGCGGCAGGAAGGTCATGGCCCGGCCGACGCCGTCCAGCGCAATGGCGTCGGCCGGCGGGTTGTACCGGGGCGACAGGAAGGTCTCGATGCAATGGGTCAGCGCGTCCATGCCGGTGGCGGCGGTCAGCAGCGGCGGCAGGCCCAGCGTCAGCTCGGGGTCGCAGATGGCGCGGCCCGGGATCAGATGCGGGCTGATCAGCGCCAGCTTGCGGCCGTCGCGCAGGGTGATCAGGGCGCCGCGCCCGACCTCGCTGCCGGTGCCGGCCGTGGTCGGGATCGCCACCAGCGGCGCCACCGGGCCGATGCGGCCGGCGCCGCCCTCGATCAGCGCGTATTCGGCCAGCTGCCCGGCATGGGTGGCGCGCAGGGCCACCGCCTTGGCCAGGTCCATGGCCGAGCCGCCGCCGAGCGCGACCAGCCCGTCGCAGGCGGCGTGCCGGAAGACATCGAAGGACGCATCGACCGCCACCTCGGTCGGGTTGCCCGGCGTCTCGGTGAAGACCGCATGCTCGGCCGGCAGCATCCGGCGCACCCGGTCGAGCAGCGGCAGCCGGGCGATGCCCGGATCGGTGACCAGCAGCGGCTTGCCGATGCCGAGTTCCGCCAGCTCCTGCGGCAGCAGGTCGACCGCGCCCGATCCGAAGCGGGTGGTGGTCAGATAGGTGATGGTATCGGCCATCGTGGCGGTCCTCGGTGCTGGCGTTCAGGGAAGTCGAAGAGACCCTAGAGGATGCGGCGCCGCACCGGAAGCCGGCGGCGACCTTTGCCGTGCGAGCCGCTACGCTGGCACGGTCGTGATCCGAATCGCGGGGCATCGCATGCGGCGCCTGGCCTTCCTGCTGGCCGTCCTGGCCCTGACGGTGCTGACCCAGATCGGCGGCGCCGTGCTGATCCTGGCTTGGCTGCTGGGCCGGGCCTTGGTGCCGAAGGGCGGCCGGCACGGCCTCGCGGTGCCGGCGATCTTCGCCGTGCTCTACGCCGCCGCGACCCTGGCCGTCGTGCCGCCCCTGGCGGCACTGGCCGGCCGGGTGCCCCTGCCCTGCCGCGCCGAGCCCGGCCGCCCGGTCGCCGCCGGCAGCCCGCTGTACTGCCTGCTGAACCGCAACTATGTCGATCCGCGCGTGGTGCTGCTGCTCGACGCCCTGGTCGCGGCCATGGACCAGGCCAACCCCGGCACGGTCACGCTGTATCTGGACGCGAATTTCCCGTTCCTCGACGGGATGCCGCTGGCGCCGCACCTGTCGCATGACGACGGCCGCAAGCTGGACCTCGCCTTCTTCTACGCCGATCCCGACGGCGCCTATCGGCCGGGCCTGCTGCGATCGCCGATCGGCTACTGGGCGTTCGAGCAGCCGGGGCCGGACGACCCGCAGCCCTGCGCCGAACCGCGCTGGCTGACGCTGCGCTGGGACATGAGCGTCCTGCAAGGGCTGTACCCCGACCGGCCGCTGGAGCCGGAGCGGACCCGGGTGGCGCTCGCTTGGCTGCTGGCCGAGGGACCGCGCTTCGGGCTGGAGAAGATCCTGCTGGAGCCGCATCTGGTCCGCCGCCTCGGCCTGTCCTCGCCGCTGCTACGCTTCCAGGGCTGCCGCGCCGCCCGGCATGACGACCATCTGCATCTGCAGATCGCGGGCTGATCGCCGGCGCAAAGGCTTTGCGCGGCGACGCGCGATATGCAAACCGATCGAGCCGAGCAGGCGATATGCTGCCGCGGCAACGGCCCGGGATCCGCCATGACCGCCCCTGTCCTCGACCATGCCCGCCTGATCGACCGGCTGCAGCGCCTGGGCGCCATCGGCCGCGGCCCGTCCGGCGGGCCGACGCGGCTGGCCCTGAGCGATGCCGACCGCGCCGGCCGCGACCTGCTGGCGGGCTGGATGCGCGAGGCCGGGCTGGAGGTGCGGGTCGACCGCATCGGCAACATCTTCGGCCTGTGGCCGGCGGCGGGCGGCGCCGACCCGGTGATGATCGGGTCGCATATCGACACGGTGATCGACACCGGGATCTATGACGGCTGCTATGGCGTCCTCGCCGGGCTGGCAGTGGTGGAGGCGCTGCGGGATGCCGGCGCGCCGCCGTCACGCCCCGTCGCGGTCGCCGCCTTCGCCAATGAGGAAGGCGTGCGGTTCCAGCCTGACATGATGGGGTCGCTGGTCCATGCCGGCGGGCTGGACCTGGAAACGGCCCTGGCCACGATCGGCACCGACGGCGCGGTGCTGGGCGCGGAGCTGGCGCGGATCGGCTATGCCGGCGATCTCGAACCCGGATCGATCCGCCCGGCCTGCTACCTGGAGCTGCATATCGAGCAGGGGCCGGTGCTGGAGGCGGAGGGGCTGGCGATCGGCGCCGTCGATTCGCTGCAGGGCATCTCCTGGCAACGCGTCACCATCACCGGCGCCGCCAACCATGCCGGCACCACGCCGATCACGGCCCGCCGCGACGCCGGCCTGGCCGCCGCCCGCGTCATCGCCCATCTGCGCGACCGCGTGGCCGGGGCCAATGCCGGGACGCTGGCCACGGTCGGGTCGCTTCGGCTGGAGCCGGACGCGATCAACGTCATCCCCTCTCGCGCCGTGTTCACCGTCGACCTGCGCGACCCGGACGAGGGCCGGCTGCAGGCGGCCGAGGCGGCGCTGGCCGGCTATCTGGAGACGCTGGCGGCGGCGGAGGGGGTGGCAGTCGCGACCGAGCGGCTGGCCCGGTTCGAACCGGTGCGGTTCGACCCCAAACTGGTGCGGCGGGTGGCGGAGGCGGCGGAGCGGCGCGGCCATCGCTGGCGGCACATCACCTCCGGCGCCGGGCACGACGCGCAGATGATCGCCCGGATCGCGCCCTCGGCGATGATCTTCGTGCCCAGCCGCGGCGGCATCAGCCACAACCCGGCCGAGTTCACCGCGCCGGAGCAACTGGCCGCCGGCGCCGATGTGCTGCTGGACGTGGTGGCGGGGCTGGTGGGAGTGGAGGCGTAGGGTGTCGGCAGGCCCCTCACCCTCCCTGCTCTATTGTCATCCTCGGGCTTGACCCGAGGATCCAGGGGCTTTCAAGAGCCGCTCCCGGTGGCCCCTGGATTGCCGGGTCAAGCCCGGCAATGACAGAAAGGAAGAGGCCTCTTACGACCCTAAGCTCGGATCAATGTCCCGATGCCGCCTTCGGTGAAGACCTCCAGCAGCACGGCGTGCGGCACGCGGCCATCCATGATCACCGCGCCCTCGACCCCCTGCTCGACCGCCGAGATGCAGGTCTCCAGCTTCGGGATCATGCCGCCGGAGATGGTGCCGTCGGTCATCAGCTCGCGCGCCCGGGCCAGCGGCAGCTCCTGGATCAGCGCCTTCTCCTTGTCCAGCACGCCGGCGACGTCGGTCAGCAGGAAGAAGCGGGTGGCGTTCAGCGCCGCGGCGATGGCGCCGGCCGCGGTGTCGGCGTTGATGTTGTAGCTCTCGCCGCGCGGGCCGACGCCGATCGGCGCGATCACCGGGATGAAGTCGCTGTCCTCGAACGCCTCGAGAATCTCCGGGTTCACTGCCGCCGGCTCGCCGACGAAGCCGAGGTCGAGGATGCGCTCGATGTTGCTGTCCGGGTCGCGCTTGGTGCGCTGCAGCTTGCGGGCCGAGATCAGGCCGCCATCCTTGCCGGAGACGCCGACCGCCTTGCCGCCGACCGCCTGGATGGCCGAGACGATCTGCTTGTTGATGTTGCCGGACAGCACCATCTCGACCACATCGACGGTGTTGCGGTCGGTGATGCGCAGCCCGTCGACGAATTCCGACTTGATCTGCAGCCGCTCCAGCATCGCGCCGATCTGCGGGCCACCGCCATGCACCACCACCGGGTTGATGCCGACCTGCTTCAGCAGCACGACGTCGCGGGCGAAGCTCTCGGTCAGCGAGTCGTCGCCCATGGCGTTGCCGCCGTATTTGATGACGAAGGTGGCGCCAGCGTAGCGGCGCATGAAGGGCAGCGCCTCGACCAGGGTCTGGGCCTTGTCGAGCGAGGCGGCGGGCAGCTTGGGCGGGGCGGCGAAGGGCTTGGTCATCGGGCTCGAATCCTGCGAGCGGTTGCCGGCGCCCCTCTCATGCCCCAGTGCGCCGCCGCGATCAACCGCGCTCAGCCGTTCTTCGCGATCTCGGTCAGGAAGGCGCGCAGCTCGGGGATGCCCTCGCCCTTGTCGCTGCTGGTCAGCATCACCTTGGGGAAGGCCGCCGGATGGCGCTTCAGCGCCGCCTCGACCTCCGGGATCCGGCGCTCGCGCTCGCCCTTGCCGACCTTGTCCATCTTGGTCAGCACCACCTGGGTGGCGACGGCGGTGTCGTCGAGCAGCTTCAGGATCTCGGTGTCGGACTCCTTGATGCCGTGTCGGCCGTCGATCAGCACCAGGGCCCGGCGCAGCGTCGCCCGGCCGCGCAGATAGCCCTTCAGCGTGTCTGTCCAGCCCTGCGACAGCGACTTCGACACCTTGGCGTAGCCGTAGCCCGGGAGGTCGACCAGCGCCAGCCGGCCGCCGAGGTCGAAGAAGTTCAGCTGCTGGGTGCGGCCCGGGGTGTGGCTGGTGCGGGCCAGGGTCTTCCGCCCGGTCAGGGCGTTGACCAGGCTGGACTTGCCGACATTGGAGCGGCCGGCGAAGGCGATCTCCGGCAGGCCCGCGGGCGGCAGGTCGGTCAGCGAGGCCGAACCCCAGGTGAAGCGGCATTCCTGCGCGAACAGCAGCCGCCCCGCCTCGATCGCCTCCGGTCCGTACGCGTCCGCGCCGGTCGCCTGCGCCTGCGTCACCCCTTGCGGCCCGCCGGCTTGCGGGTGGCGGGGGCCTTCGGGGCCGCGGGAGTCTTGGCGTCGCCGTTGCCGTTCTTCTTGCGGGCGACCGAGGGCGGCACGGTGACCGGCGATGCGGCGCCTTCCTCGACCCCGCCCGAGATCTTCACATGCATGCGCTTCATGATCGACCACTGCTGCAGGATCGTCAGCGTGTTGTTCCACGCCCAGTAGACCACCAGGCCGACCGGGAAATGGGCCAGCATGAAGGTGAAGACGACCGGCAGCGCCATGAACACCTTGGCCTGGACCGGATCGGCCGGCGCTGGGTTCAGCTTCTGCTGCATGAACATGGTGAAGCCCATGATGATCGGCGCCGCGCCGATCATCAGCATCGCCGGCGGGGTCCACGGGATCAGGCCGAACAGGTTGAACACCGTGGTCGGGTCGGGCGCCGACAGGTCGTGCATCCAGCCGAAGAACGGCGCGTGCCGCATCTCGATGGTGACCAGCAGCACCTTGTAGAGGGCGAAGAACACCGGGATCTGGATCAGGATCGGCAGGCAGCCGGCCGCCGGGTTGACCTTCTCGCGCTTGTATAGCGCCATCAGCTCCTGCTGCTGCTTGGCCTTGTCGTCGGCATACCGCTCGCGCAGCTTCACCATCTCCGGCTGCAGCGCCTTCATCTTCGCCATCGAGCGGTAGGACTTGTCCGCCAGCGGGTAGAACAGCAGCTTCAGCGCCAGGGTGAAGATCAGGATCGCGACGCCGAAATTGCCGACGACGCTGTGGATCCAGGCCAGGATCTTGAAGAACGGCTTGGTCAGGAACCAGAACCAGCCGAAATCGATGGCGAAGTCGAACTTGGTGATGTGCAGCGTGTCGGCATAGCTGCTGATCAGGTCGACCTCTTTGGCGCCGGCGAACAGCCGGCCGGTCGAGTCCACTGTCTGGCCCGGCGCCACCGTCACGGCGTCGGCTTGGTAGGTCGCCAGATAGCGCCCCTCGCCGTCCGACTGATGCAGGAACTGGGTGTCGACCTTGACCGCCTGGTCCGGGATCAACGCCGCCAGCCAGTACTTGTCGGTGAAGCCCAGCCAGCCGCCGGTGGTCGAGTTCTTGACCGCCTTGTCGTCCTGGATGTCCTTGTAGGTCTTCTCCTCCAGCGTGCCGTTGAACACGCCGTAGGGGCCTTCATGCAGCACGTAGTAGCCCTGGGTCACCGGCGTGCCGAAGCGCAGCACCCGGCCGTAGGGCGCCAGCTGCACCGACTTGTCGGTGTTATTCACGACGCTCTGCACCACCGTGAACATGTAGTTCGCGTCGATCGAGATGGTGCGCTTGAACACCAGCCCCTGGCCGTTGTCCCAGCTCAGCGTCACCGGCGCGTCCGGGGTCAGCGTCTCGCGGTCGGCGGTCCACACCGTGCCGGCGCCAGGCACCACGACCGAGACGTCGGCCGGGGCCCAGCCGTAATCCGCATAGTAGGCCGAGGGGCCGCCCAGCGGCGTCAGCAGCACGATCTCGGGGCTGTTCGGATCGACCGTCTCGCGGTAGTCGCGCAGGGTGACGTCGTCGATCCGGCCGCCGGTCAGGTTGATCGAGCCATGCACGCGCGGCGCCTCGATCTTGACCCGCTGGCTCTGGGCCAGCGCCTGGGCGCGGTCCATCGGCGCCTGGACCGCCCCGCCGACCGTGGTCGGGGCCTGGGGCGAGGCGGTCGAGGTGGTGGCGGCGGGGGCGGTGGTCTGCTGCTGCCCCGACGGCGTGGTGGGCTTCGGCGACGGGAACAGGAACTGGAAGCCGAGAAGGATGGCCAGCGAAAGGGCGATCGCCAGGATCAGGTTCTTCTGGTCGGTCATCGCGTCAGGGCTCCGGTCCCGGCCCCTGCCCCAAATCCTGGCCGGCCGGTCAGTCGTGCGTTTATCTGTCGGTGGACCGGGCCGCGCCGCAGCAGGCGTCACGGCCGGATCCACCGGCATTCTTGGTCAGGGTCTCGGGCACGGGGTCATACCCCGACCCGCCCCAGGGGTGGCAACGCGCAATGCGCCGCAGGGCCAGCCAGCCCCCGGCGATCGCACCGTGCCGCTCAATAGCCTCGATCGCGTATGCGGAGCAAGTGGGCGCGAACCGGCACTGGCGTCCGATCAGCGCCGACAGGCTGTAGCGGTAGCCGATCACCAGGGCGCGCAGGACATGGGCCAGCGGGCTCATGCCGCCGCCCCGCCCGCCTCCGCCCCTGCGGCTTCCGGCGCCGGGCGCACGGCGCCCAGCTTCTGCAGCGCGCGGTCGAGATCGGCAACGAGGTCGGCGAAGGGCCGGGTGATGGTCTCGCCCCGGGCGATCAGCACCAGGTCGAGACCCGGCGCCGCCCGGCGGCCCAGCACCTCGGCGGCCGCGGCGCGCAGGCGCCGGCGCGCCCGGTTACGGGCGACCGAATTCCCGACCTTGCGGCTGGCGGTGTAGCCGACGCGCAGGTCGCAGCCGGCCGTCGCCCCGGCGTCGGTCCCGGCCTGGTCCCAGCGGCGCAGTTGCACAATCACGCCCGGCTGCGCCCATTTGCGGCGCGTGCCGGCCACAGCCAAAAACTCGGCCCGCTTCTTCAGCCGGCCGAGGCGGATCAGGGAAGGATCGTCAAGGCGGACGCGCATCCGGTCACCCAGGCGCGAGAGCCGGATTACGCGGAGAGGCGCTTCCGGCCCTTGGCGCGACGATTGGACAGCACGCGGCGGCCGCCGACGGTGGCCATGCGGGCGCGGAAGCCGTGGCGGCGCGCGCGCACCAGCTTGCTGGGCTGAAAGGTTCTCTTCACGGTCTGAACTCCGGATAGGCTCTACTGCGCCCTTCCGGACGCAAAACGGTCGCGGGTTATAGGCACGACCGGCGCCCGAGTCAATCGATCCGGCCGCGGATCGGTGCGGGGATGCGCGCGACGCGGATCTTCCGGTAGATTGGCCGCCATGACATGGAATCCGACGAACACGCTGAAATTCGCCGGCCCGCGGCTGCAGCCCGGGCTCGACCTCATCACCCGGCTGCCGGACATCGAGGCGCGGCGGATTGTCGATCTCGGCTGCGGCACCGGCGCGCTGGCGGCGCAGCTGGCCGAGCGCTGGCCGCGGGCGACGGTCACCGGCCTGGACCGCGACCGCAACGCCCTGCGCGAGGCGCGGGCGACCCATCCGGACCTGGAGTGGGTCGAAGGCGACATCGCCGACTGGGCCCCGTCCGAGCCGGTGGACGTGATCTTCTCCAACGCCGCGCTGCAGTGGGTGGAAGGGCATGACACGCTGGTCCCGCGCCTGCTGTCCTTCCTGGCCCCCGGCGGCGTGCTGGCGGTGCAGATGCCGCGCAACCACGACGCGCCGAGCCATGTGCTGATGCGGGCCCTGGCGTCGGAGGCGCCCTGGGCCGGCCGGATCCCGCTGCGCCGCCCGCCGGTCGGCACCCCGGCCGCCTATTACGACCTGCTGGCGCCGCGCACCGCCGCACTGGACATCTGGGAGACCGAGTACCTACATGTGCTGAAGGGCGACAACCCGGTGCTGCACTGGGTGCGCGGCACGGCGCTGCTGCCGGTGATGGCGGCGCTGTCGGGGCCGGAGCTGGACGCCTTCATCGCCAGCTATTCCGCCCGCCTGGCCCAGGCCTATCCGCCGCAGCCCGACGGCAGCACGCTGTTCCCCTTCCGCCGCCTGCTGCTGCTGGCCCGGGTGGGGGCGTGAAAGAGGCCTCCCTTATTCAGCATCGTCGTCTGCGGGGAGGTGCTGCGCCAGATCCATCGCATCATGCAAGATGCGCAGCACCGTGATGAGGGTGTCACCGGCCTGGCGGTAGACCAGGAGATGGCGTCCGGCCCGGCCGGACCTCGCAATATGCAATGTCCGGATGCCCGGCCGGACTCCGTCGCGTGCGACGCTGCCCAGGGCAGACGGGCCGTTTGCCAAAATGGCGGCAGCCCGGATGATCGTCTCGTTGTAGCGGCGAGCCTGCGATGCGCTGAAGGTCCGCCTGGTCCAAGCGATGATGGAGACGACGTCCTGTTCCGCCTCGACGGTCAGCCTGACCTGCCAGCGTCGACGCGCCACCTTCGATCAACGCTCCGCGTCGGCTATTGCCTTCTCGGCCAAGGCCCTCATGTGGCGCCGCAGGTCTGTCACCGAATCGAATGTGGTGACCTCTCCGCGCCTCTCGGCCTCGAGCCCGATATCCACCGCCGCCCGCAGGCGCTCCAGCCTGGCGGCATCCTCCTGCTCGCGCTGCTCGACCAGGCGCAGCCCTTCGCGCAGGACCTCGCTGGCGTTCTGGTAGCGGCCGGACTTGACCAGCCCCTCGATCAGCTCGGCCTGGTGGTCGGTCACGACGACGTTGCGGGTCGGCATCGCGGGCTGTCCTCCTCAACACATCTGCAGGGACAAGATAGGGCCATTGGCATATTATGCCAATGGCCCTATCGCGGTCAGCCCTGCGCCCTCACTTCCCCGGCGGCTTGTACCAGGCGTCCAGGGTCTCCTGCACCTTGGCGCCGGCCTGCTCGGCGGTCAGGGTGCCGTTCAGCACCTGGGCCGAGACGTTCCAGATCGCCTGGTCGACATTGGGCTTGCCGCGCGACAGGATCTGGTGCGCCAGGCGGATGTTGCTGCCGCACTTGTCCTTCCAGCCCTGGAACTCCGCCGCCAGCGGGTCCTTCAGCTCGACCTTGTGGGTCGACAGCGTGAAATAGCCCGGCAGGGCGTTGGTGTAGATCGTCGCGAACTCGGCCGAGGTCACCCATTCCAGGAAGGCGCGCGCCGCCTCCGGATGCTTGCCCTGGGCGTTCATGCCGAAACCGATATCGGTGTGGCTGGAGATGAAGCAGGGGTCGCCCTCCTTCTCCACCGGCGGCGGGAAGGCGCCGAGCGGGAAGTCGGCCTGGGCCTCGAACAGCGGGATCTCCCACGACCCGGCCGGGTAGATCGCGGCGCGGCCGAGCGTGAACAGGTTCTGGCTGTCCGGGTAGGACTGCGCCTGGTAGCCGTCCGGCAGATAGGGCTTCCACTTCGCCAGTTCGGCCCAGGCGCCGACATAGGGGGCGTCGGTGAACTTGGCGGTGCCGGCGATCAGCGCCTTGCGGCCCGGCTCGCCCTTCCAGTGGTTCGGGCCGATGGTCTGGAAGCCCATGGTCGCGGCCTCCCACTGGTCGGCCGTGCCGATATCGAGCGCCGCGACTTCGCCCTTGGCTTTGATCTTGTCGAGCAGGGCGAAGAACTCCGCCTGCGTCTTCGGCGGGGTCAGGCCCAGCTCCTCGAAGATGGTCTTGTTGTAGATGAAGCCGCCGATGACCGAGCCGACCGGGACGCAGAAGGTGGTCTGGCCGTCATCGGTGCTCCAGGCCGTCCGCGCATCGGCGGTGAAATTGTCGATCCCCTTCAGGTCGTTCACCGGCGCCAGATGGCCCTTCTGGAACAGCGCCAGCGAGGCGTCGAAGGCGCGGCAGGCGACGATATCGCCGGCGACCCCGCCCTCCATCTTGGCGTTCAGCGCGGCGTTGTACTCGGTCGGCGCCGAGGGCGCGAAGTTCAGCTTGATGCCGGGATGCGTCGACTCGAAGGCGGGGATGATCTTGTCCTGCCAGATCTTCAGGTCGTCGTTGCGCCAGCTCTCGATCGTCAGCGTCACGTCCTCGGCGCGGGCGGCGCCGGCCAGCGCGACGAAGGCCGCGCCCGTCATCAGGACGCGGGTCAGGATGGTGGTCATTGTCTCGGGCCTCCCCTTTTGGCTGGTCTAGACCAGCGGGAGCGGCCCGGCTTGTCAACCCCGTGGAGGAGGCAGCCGCCGTCAGTCCAGCTGCAGCACGATGCCCTTCAGATAGGCGCTCTCGGGCAGCAACGGGTGCACCGGATGGTCCGGCCCGGCGCCGGACTGGCGCAGGATCCGGCCGGTCCGCCCGGCATCGACCAGGCCGCGCGCCACCTGCTCGGCGAACAGCGCCGGGTCGACATGATGGCTGCAGGAGAAGGCGCAGAGGAAGCCGCCGCGCTCGGTGATCCGCGCCGCCAGGCGAGTCAACTTGGCGTAACCCCGCGCGCCGGCGGCAAGGTCCTTCTTCGACTTCACGAAGGCCGGCGGGTCGACCACCACCACCGGCCAGCGCTCGCCCTCCCCGCCGCGGCGCTCCAGCTCGGCGAAGGCCTCGCCGCGGGCAGTCGTGACCCGGTCGGCGACGCCGTTGGCCGCCGCCGCCTTGGCCGCCAACTCCAGCGACGGGGCCGAGCGGTCGACCAGCGTCACCGCCTCCGCCCCCGCCAGCGCCGCCTGGATGCCGAAGCCGCCGGTGTGGGTGTAGATGTCGAGCAGCCGCCGGCCGCGGGCCAGCTTCGCCACGAAGGCACGGTTGTCGCGCTGGTCGAAGAACCAGCCGGTCTTCTGACCGCCGAGGGGATCGGCCTCGAACTTCGCGCCGTTCTCCTCCACCGCGATCGGGCCGTCGACGGCGCCGCGGGCCACCCGCACCTCCTCCGCCAGCCCTTCCAGGCCGCGCACGGCGCTGTCGTTGCGCAGCACGATGGCGCGGGGCCGCAGCAGCTCCTCCAGCGCGTCGCAGAGCGGGCCTTCCAGCCGGTCCATCAGCGCCGTGTTGCTCTGCATCACCAGCACGTCGCCATAGCGGTCGATGATCAGCCCCGGCAGCCCGTCGGCCTCGGCATGGACCAGGCGGTAGAAGGGCCGGTCGAACAGCGTGTCGCGCAGCGCCAGGGCCGCGGCCAGGCGCCGGCGCAGGAAGGCGGTGTCGATCGCCGCGTCCGGGCTGCGATCGAGCATGCGCACGGCGATCAGCGCATGCCGGTTGAAGCCGCCGACGCCCAGGGCCTTGCCGCTGGCCGCCTCGACCCGCACCGGAGCGCCCAGCGGCACCTCGCGCAGCTCTGGCGTCATGGCGATCTCGTTCGAGAAGATCCAGGGATGGCCGGCGGCGACGCGCTTGTCGCGGCCGGGCTGCAGGCGGATGAGCGGCAGGTCGGTCATGGCGGAGGAGCATAGGGGTGCTGTCGCCGGACGGGAACCACGATCGGCGTTGACGCAAGACCGGCCGGTCCTGTCTGCTGCCCGCTCTGCCGCCGAGAGACCGCCATGACCATCCGCCCGGGCCCGCGCAATTCCATCACCGACATCGCCGGCCTGGCGGTCGGCCAGGCCGAGGACATGGCGGCGCGCACCGGCGTGACCGTGCTGCTGCCGGAGATGCGCTGCACCGCCGCCGTCGATGTCCGCGGCGGCGGTCCCGGCACCCGCGACACCGACGCGCTGGACCCGACCTGCCTGGTCGAGGCGGTGGACGCGCTGGTGCTGTCCGGCGGCTCGGTGCATGGGCTGGAGGCGGCATCCGGCGTGGTCGCCTGGCTGGCGGCGCGGGGCCGGGGGCACCCGGTGGGCACCATCCGGGTGCCGATCGTGCCGGCCGCGATCCTGTTCGACCTGGCCAATGGCGGCGACAAGGGCTGGGGCGACACCCCGCCCTATCGCGCTTTGGCGCTGGCCGCCTGCGACGCCGCGGGGACGGAGGTGCGCCAGGGCAATGCCGGGGCCGGCACCGGCGCCAAGACCGCGACCTGCAAGGGCGGCCTCGGCACAGCCTCGGCCTTCGATCCCGAGACCGGCGTTACCATCGGCGCGCTGGTCGCCGCCAACCCGGTCGGCGCCGTGACCATGCCGGACGGCACCTTCTGGGCCTGGCCGTGGGAGCAGGCGGGCGAGTTCGGCGGCCCGCACCGCCCGACCGGGCCGGCGGCGCCGGAACCCGAGTTCTACCGCCATCCCGCCGCGCCCGAGCCGACCGCCGGCGGCAACACCACGATCGGCATCGTCGCGGTCGACGCCGCCCTGACCAAGGCCGAGGCGCAGCGGCTGGCGATCATGGCGCAGGACGGTCTGGCCCGCGCCATCCGCCCGGTGCACACGCCGATGGACGGCGACACCATCTTCGCCCTGGCCACCGGCGCCGTGACGCTGCCGGAGGCGCGGGCCCTGGCCCTGGCCCGGATCGGCGCCATCGCCGCCGACTGCGTCGCCCGCGCCATCGCCCGCGGCGTCTGGCACGCGGAGACCCTGGGGCCGCACCCGGGCTGGCGGGAGAAATACGGCGCCATCAGGCAAGAAAGGCCCGTATAGCTTCTGTCATTGCCGGGCTTGACCCGGCAATCCAGAAGGTCTCGACAGCCTCTGGATGCCCGGGTCAAGCCCGGGCATGACACTGAGGAGGCGATTTGCCTTTCGTCCAGCAGCCATCGGGGCCCAAGGCAAGCCTTGAACCCGCCCCGGCGGCGCTGCCATCATCCGCTGCGAACGCGAAGGGCCGGGGGATTCGGTTCCCACCGGCACAGGGAGACGACGATGGGGATGAGGGGCTTGCTTGCGGCTGCCGTTGTGGCCGTCGGGCTGATCGCGACGCCGGCGCTGGCCGCCAAGGAGCAGGCCGTGATCGGCATGGTGCTGGAGCCGCCGAACCTGGACCCGACCGGCGGCGCCGCCGCGGCCATCGCCGAGGTGGTCTACGCCAACCTGTTCGAGGGCCTGACCCGGATCGACGAGGCCGGCCAGGTGCAGCCGGGCCTGGCCACCGAATGGAAGGTGTCGGACGACGGGCTGACCTACACCTTCACCCTGCGCCGCGGCACCACCTTCCATGACGGCACCAAGTTCGACAGCGAGGCGGTGAAGTTCTCGCTGGACCGCGCCCGGGCGGCGGAGTCGACCAACCCGCAGAAGGCCTTCTTCGAGCCGATCAAGTCGGTCGACACCCCGGCGGCCGACCAGGTGGTGATCACCCTGTCGCATCCGGACGGGCTGTTCCTGTTCCATCTGGGCCAGGCGGCGGCGCTGATCGTGGCGCCGAACACCGCCGCCGACAACGGCACCCACCCGATCGGCACCGGGCCGTTCAAATTCGTCGAATGGGTGCCGGGCGACCATGTCACGCTGGAGCGCACCGACGCCTATGCCGGCGACAAGCCGAAGCTGAACCGGCTGGTTTTCCGCTTCGTCGCCGACCCGGCGGCGGCCTCGGCCGCGGTGATGTCGGGCGATATCGACGCCTTCCCGAACATGCCGGCGCCCGAGACGCTGGACCAGTTCAAGGCCGATCCGCGCTTCGCGGTGGAGATCGGCACCACCGCCGGCGAGACCGTGATGGCGGTGAACCAGCGCCGCAAGCCCTTCGACGACGTGAAGGTGCGCCGGGCGCTGGCCATGGCGATCGACCGGCAGGCGCTGATCGACGGCGCCATGTTCGGCTACGGCATCCCGATCGGCAGCCATTTCGCGCCCTACGAGCCGGCCTACAAGGACCTGACCGGCGCCTATCCCTACGACCCGGCCAAGGCCAAGGCCCTCCTGGCCGAGGCCGGCTATCCCAACGGCTTCAAGGCGACGCTGAAGCTGCCCCCGCCCGGCTATGCCCGCCGCGGCGGCGAGATCATCCAGGCGCAGCTGGCCGAGATCGGCGTCCAGGTCGAGCTGGTGCCGGTGGAATGGGCGCAGTGGCTGGAGCAGGTGTTCAAGGGCTTCGACTACGACATGACCATCGTCTCGCACACCGAGGCGCTGGACATCGACATCTATGCCCGCGGCAAGGACAAGTACTATTTCGGCTACGACAACCCGGCCTTCGATCAGGTGATCCAGCAGCTGAACAGCACGGTCGACCCGGAGCAGCGGAAGGCGCTGTACCAGCAGGCCCAGCAGATCCTGTCGGATGACGAGGCCGCGGTGTTCCTGTTCCAGCTGGCCAAGACCGGCGTGCGCAACGCCAAGCTGCTGGGCATGTGGAAGAACAGCCCGATCGCCGCCAACGACATGACCAAGGCCTATTGGGCGGAATGAAGAAAGAACTGCCGCTCTTCTTGAGTCCCCCCTCCCCTCGCGGGAGGGGGGCAGGGGGAGGGGGTTCGCGCCGCCAGGACCGTTCGTCCCGGAGGCACCTGAAGCCCTCACAGCGCAAGCCAATCGACACCAGCGCTCTTCGTTCGGCAACCCCCTCCCCCTACCCCCCTCCCGCGAGGAGAGGGGGGACTAGGACGGGTGGCTCCTTCTCCCGGAACGCCGGATGATCGGCTTCCTGGCGCGGCGGGTGCTGACGCTGCTGTTCACGCTGTTCGCCGCCTCGGTGGTGGTGTTCACGGTGCTGGAGGTGCTGCCCGGCGACCCGGCGCTGCTGATGCTGGGCACCGAGGCGCGCGAGGACACGCTGGCCGCCCTGCGCAGCCAGATGGGCCTCGATAAGCCGGCACCGGTCCGCTACCTCGACTGGGCCGGCGGCGCGCTGAGCGGCGATTTCGGCACCAGCTACACCTACAAGATGCCGGTGGCGACGCTGGTCGGCGACCGGCTGGCGGTGACGGCGCCGCTGGCGCTGCTGGCCCTGCTGCTGTCGACCGCCCTGGCCATTCCGCTCGGCATGCTGGCCGCGGTGAAGCACAACCGGGTCGGCGACTGGGGGGTGATGGGCTTCAGCCAGCTCGGCCTCGCCGTGCCCAGCTTCTGGGTCGGGATCATGCTGATCTGGGCCTTCGCGCTGCAGCTGCGCTGGTTCGGCGCCGGCGGCTTCCCCGGCTGGTCGGCCGGCTGGGGCCAGGCGCTGCAGGCGCTGGTGCTGCCGGCGGTGGCCCTGGCGCTGACCGAGGCGGCGATCCTGGCCCGCATCGTCCGCTCCGCCATGCTGGAGACGATGCGCGAGGACTATGTCCGCACCGCCCGGGCCAAGGGCCTGTCGAAGGGTCAGCTGCTGCGCCGCCACGTGCTGCGCAACGCGCTGATCCCGGTCGCCACCATCGTCGGCATGCAGTTCGGCTTCCTGATGGCCGGCGCGGTGGTGGTGGAGAATGTCTTCACCCTGCCCGGGCTGGGCCGGCTGGCCTTCCAGGCCATCGCCCAGCGCGACCTGATCGTGGTCAAGGACGTGGTGGTGCTGCTTGCCGCCATTGTGAAAACTCACGGTCCAGCTTACACAACATAATAT
>NZ_JBCNNF010000469.1:0-5104 GCF_039594555.1 Inquilinus sp. | reverse complement strand
GGCGCCGGCCGTGGCCGTGGCGTGGCCTTGACGGCGGATTTCGGCAGCTTCGCCGCCCTGGTCGCCCAGCTGCATGTCGGCCAGGACGGTGCCCTGAGGCTGGAGCGCATGGTCTGCGCCGTCGATTGCGGCCAGGTCATCAACCCCGTGATCCTGCGGCAGCAGGTCGAGAGCGGGATCATCTACGGGCTGAGCGCCGCGCTGTACGGCCGCCTGACCATCGCCGGCGGCGCCGTCGTCGAGGGCAATTTCGATGACTCGCCGGTGCTGCGTATCCACGAATGCCCGCCGATCGAGGTCCATGTCGTGCCCAGCGCCGAGCCGCCGGGCGGGATCGGCGAGCTGGGCACGCCGGGGGTGGCGCCGGCCCTGATGAACGCGATCTTCGCCGCAACCGGCAAGCGCCTGCGGGACCTGCCGCTCGACACCCGTCTGCTGAGGGGGGCCTGACCATGCCGAAGCGTTCAAGCCAGGTCGGGCTGGTGGTTCTGGCCGTGGCCGTCTCCGCGGCGATCACGCTGCGGATCGGGACGGGTGTTGCTGATCCCGCGCCCCCGGGCCAGGAACCGGTCCGGCACCTGCAGGATGTCGCCGCGTTCCAGTCGATCACGGATACCGGCGACCGCTCCCGCGCGCTGTTCACCGAGGCGGCGAAGGTCATCACCGATCCGCGCTGCATGAACTGCCACCCGGTCACCGGCAGGCCGACCCAGGGCGACGACCTGCATCCGCATGTGCCCTTCATGCAGGGCGGCGCCACCCGGGTCGGGGTGGACGGCCTGTCCTGCAGCGCCTGCCATCGGGCGGAGAACACGCCCGTCCTGGGCAGCCGGCTGCGTTCCATCCCGGGCAACGCGCACTGGTCGCTGGCGCCGGACAGCATGGGCTGGCAGGGGCATTCGCTCGGCTATATCTGCCGGCAGATCCAGGATCCGGCGCGCAATGGCGGCCGCAGCCTGGCCCAGATCCGGCAGCACCTGGCCGAGGACCATCTGGTGGCCTGGGCGTGGCATCCGGGCGAAGGGCGCCGGCCCGCCCCCGGCACCCAGGAGAGGCTCGGTGCGCTGATCGCCGCCTGGATCGAGACCGGCGCCGAATGCCCGCCGGAGTAGGGCGGCACTGCCGGACTCGGGGGGATCGAAGGGAATCCTGCGTTCGTCTCTCGTCAAACGACGACCGCCGGCGTGTATGGAGATCGGGCGCGGATGCCGGCTTTGCCGCTCCCCGTCCGGTCAGGTAGGGGCCCGCCGGCAACGCCGCGCCACAAAAATTCCTAGATCCGGCAACGCCTGGACATTCTCCCGCGGCGGGCGATGCGTATATAGGCGGGGTGCTGATCGAATCCTCTCCCCCTCCCGCCCCGGCGGCGGATGCGCCATCCTCCGCCAGGCGCCGCCGCCGGCCGCGCGGCCGGATCATGCTGGTCGTCGCCGTCCTGGCCGGCCTCGCCCTGGCCGCTTTGGCGGCCCGGATCTGGCTGTTTCCTTCCCGGGGCACCCCGCCGATGTCCGCCGCCGTCACTATCGGCGATATCGAGGAGAGTGTGCTGGCGACCGGCACGCTGAAGCCGGCCCGGCTGGTGGCGGTCGGCGCCCAGGCCTCCGGCCGCATCACCGCGCTCAAGGTCGCGCTGGGCCAGAAGGTCGCCAAGGGCGACCTCGTCGCCGAGATCGATTCGGTGACCCAGCAGAACAGCCTGCGCACGGCCCAGGCCTCCCTCGCCAATCTCCGGGCCCAGCGCACGGAGAAGGAGGCGACGCTGACCCTCAACCAGCTGACCCTGGCCCGCCAGAAATCGATGGCGGCGCAGCGGGCGGCGTCGCAGGCGGATCTGGAGAGCGCGCAGGCCGCGGTCCAGGTGACGCAGGCGCAGATCGAGCAGCTCGACGCCCAGATCCTGGAAGGGCAGGTGGCGATCGAGACCGCCCAGGTCGATCTCGGCTACACCCGGATCACCGCGCCGATCGACGGCACCGTGCTGTCGATCGTCAGCCAGGAAGGGCAGACGGTGAACGCCGTCCAGTCGACCCCGACCATCGTCATTCTCGGCGACCTGGACGTGATGACCGTGCGGGCCGAGATCTCCGAGGCCGACATCGTCAAGGTCAGGCCCGGCCAGCCGATCTACTTCACCATCCTGGGCGAGCGCAGCCACCGTTACCAGGCGGTGCTGGATTCGATCGAGCCCGCCCCGGAATCGATCCGCAACGATTCCAGCTTCAACACCATCAGCGCCTCGAGCTCCAGCTCCAGCAGCTCGTCCTCCACTTCGCAGGCGATCTACTACATCGGCGTGTTCAGCGTGCCGAATGCGGACAACCACCTGCGCACATACATGACGGCCGAGATCCACATCGTGCTCGGCGAGGCGAAGGGCGTCCTGACCATCCCCTCGGCGGCGCTGGGCGCCAAGGGCACCGACGGCACCGCCACGGTGCGGGTGGTCGACGGCGCCGGCAAGGTGGCGGAGCGCAAGGTCACCGTCGGCCTCGACAACGGCATCCGGGCGGAGGTGCGGTCCGGCCTCAGCCAGGGCGAGCGGGTGGTGACCGGCGAGCAGGGCACGGCCCCTGCCGTCGCCAACGATCCCGGCCCGCCTCCGCCGCCGGGCGGCTGACGCCATGGCCGAACCGCTGATCGCGCTGCGGCACCTGCGGCGCGAATTCCCCTCGGGCGAAGGCACTATCGCCGCCCTCAAGGACATCGACCTGACCATCGAGGCCGGCGAGATGGTGGCGATCGTCGGCGCGTCGGGCTCCGGCAAGTCGACGCTGATGAACATCCTCGGCTGCCTCGACCGGCCGACCTCCGGCAGCTACCGGGTCTCGGGGAGGGAGACCGCGGCGCTCGAGGCCGACGAGTTGGCGGCCCTCCGCCGCGAGCATTTCGGCTTCATCTTCCAGCGCTACCACCTGCTGGGTGAGCTGACGGCCATCGGCAATGTCGAGATCCCGGCGATCTATGCCGGGCGCCGGCCGGGCGACCGCCAGGGCCGGGCGGCGGCGCTGCTCGGCCGGCTCGGCATGACCGACCGCACCGGCCACCGCCCGGGGCAGCTCTCGGGCGGGCAGCAGCAGCGCGTGTCGATCGCCCGGGCGCTGATGAACGGCGCCGACGTCATCCTGGCCGACGAGCCGACCGGCGCGTTGGACAGCCACAGCGGCGAGGAGGTGCTGCGCATCCTGTCCGAGCTGCGGGCGGAGGGGCGGACGGTCATCATCGTCACCCATGACATGGCGGTCGCCCGCCGGGCCCAGCGCATCATCGAGATCCGCGACGGCGAGATCGTCTCCGACCGGCGGGTCGAGGAGCATGCCGCGGCCCCGCCCGCGATGCCGGCGGCCAAGCCGGCGGCCGGCCTCAACCCGTGGCGCGCCTGGTTCAGCCGCCTGCGCGAGGCCTTCCGCATGGCGCTGCTGACCATGCAGGCGCACCGGCTGCGCACGCTGCTGACCATGCTCGGCATCATCATCGGCATCGCCTCGGTGGTCTCGGTGGTGGCGCTGGGCCAGGGGGCGCAGCAGATGGTGCTGGCCAACATCGCCAGCCTCGGCACCAACACGCTGGAGATCTTCGCCGGCAAGGATTTCGGCGACGTCCGCTCGGCCAAGATCACCACCCTGGTGGTCGCCGACGCCGACGCGCTGGCCGGCCAGCCCTATGTCGCGGCGGTGACGCCGACGGTCTCCACCTCGAAGACGGTGCGCCGCGGCGCGACGGAGGCGAACGCCCTGGTGAACGGCGTCGGCGCCGGATACTTCGACGTCCGTGCCACCCGGCTGCTGCAGGGCCGGCTGTTCGGCGCCGATGCCGTGCGCAGCATGTCCCAGGACGTCGTGATCGACGAGAGCGCGCGCAAGACGCTGTTCCCGGATGCGGCAGAGGACCCGATCGGCCAGGTCGTCCTGGTCGGCACGGTGCCGAGCCGGGTGATCGGCGTGGTCGCGACGCAGGAGGGCGGTTTCGGCGGCAGCCAGAACCTGTCGCTGTACCTGCCCTACACCACGGTCCAGGCCCGGTTCCTCGGCAACACCTCGCTGCGCAGCATCACCGTCCGGGTCAGCGACGAGGTCGGCACGGATGAGGCGGCGCGGTCGGTGACGGCCTTCCTGAGCAAGCGGCACGGCGCCAAGGACTTCTTCATCCTCAACACCGACGACATCCGCCGCACCATCCTCGCCACCACCAGCATCCTGACGCTGCTGATCGCGGCGATCGCCGTCATCTCGCTGGTCGTCGGCGGCATCGGCGTGATGAACATCATGCTGGTCTCGGTGTCGGAACGGGTGTCGGAGATCGGCGTGCGCATGGCTGTCGGCGCGCGGCAGGGCGACATCCTGCAGCAGTTCCTGATCGAGGCGGTGCTGGTGTGCCTGATCGGCGGCGTGCTCGGCATCGCCGCGGCGCTCGGCCTTGGCGCCATGATCGGCAGCATCACCTCGGAGCTGTCGCTGATCTATTCCCCGGCCTCGATCGTCGCCGCCGTGCTCTGCTCCAGCCTGATCGGCGTCGCCTTCGGCTATCTGCCGGCGCGCAACGCCTCCCGGCTCGACCCGGTCGTGGCGCTGTCGCGGGACTAGGGGCTGCCGCGGTTTACAGCGGTAGCCGACGCGGCGGGCTTTGACATCGCCAGGTAACGGCCTCCCGGCTTGCTGTCAGGGTCTGGTCGTCCAAACCGGGATGAGGATCATGAACCGACGTGAAGCCCTGATGCTCGGCGGCGCCGCCATGTTCGCCACCACCGCGGCCCATGCCGCCGTCACGGCGGGCGGCGCCCCGGGCGCGCTGCCCCGGCCGGTCAGCGCCGAAAGCCGCCGGCTGGCCGCCGCCACGGTGCCGTCGGCCGGCCCGTTCAAGCAGCCGCCGCTGCCGTTCAAGGAGGACGCGCTGGCGCCGGTGATCGGGGCCGAGACCGTGGGCCTGCATTACGGCAAGCACCACAAGGCCTATTTCGACGCGCTCAACAAGCTCGCCGCCGGCACGCCCTATGAGGCGATGACGCTGGCCGAGGTGGTGGTGAAATCGGCCGCGGCCAAGGACCAGGCCGTGTTCAACCAGGCCGGCCAGGCCTGGAACCACAACCTCTATTGGGAGCAGTTCACCC
>NZ_JBCNNF010000468.1:0-5105 GCF_039594555.1 Inquilinus sp. | reverse complement strand
GAGAACCCCCTCCCCCTACCCCCCTCCCGCAGGGGGAGGGGGGACTCGATTCGAGCTCTCCATCTCCTCCTGCAGCAAGGCGAGGGCCTGCAGCAGGGCGGGCGAACGGTCGCCGCGCCGCCAGACGGCGGCGACCCGGGCGCGGGGCGCGGGCTCGGCCAGGGCCAGGTACCGCACCCCGTCGGGCCGCAGCCGGCGCAGCGGGCCCGGCACCAGCGACACGCCGAACCCCGCAGCCACCAGCGACACGATCGCGTGCATCTGATGCGCCGACTGGGCGACCCGCGGCACGAAGCCGGCGGCGGCGCAGGCCTCCAGGATCGCGGCGTGGAAGCCCGGCCCCTCCCCCTGCGGGAACATGACGAAGGGCTCGGCGGCGAGGTCGGACAGTGCGATCCGGCGGCGGCCGGCCAGCGCGTGGTCGGCCGGCACCACCGCGACCATCGGCTCGGACCAAGCGGGCCCCTGCTCCAGCCCCTCGCTGTCCGGCAGCGGCGGGATGACGAAGCCGAGATCGCAGCGGCCGCCGCGCAGCTCGTCCAGCTGCCGCATCGTCGTCGCCTCGCGCAGGTCCAGCGCCAGGCCGGGATGGCGGGCGCGCAGCGCTTTCAACAGCGGCGGCAGGCGCTCGAACATGGCGCTGCCGACGAAGGTGACGCGCAGCAGGCCGGTCACCCCCTGCCCCGCCTGGCGCGCCACCGCCACCGCATGCTCGGCCTGGGCCAGGGTGCGGCGCGCCTCCTCCAGCAGCGCCGTGCCGGCCGGGGTCAGCGCCACCCGGCGGCGGCTGCGGTCGAACAGGGCGGCGCCGACCACATCCTCCAGCCGCCGCATCGCCGTGCTGAGCGGCGGCTGGGCCATGCCCAGGCGCTCGGCCGCGCGGCGGACATGCCGCTCCTCGGCCACGGCGATGAACTGGCGCAGGAGGCGGAGCTCGATCATGGATGATACCGGCCTTTCCAGACATTGAACCGTCATGGCGAGCCCCGCAGGGGCGTGGCCATCCAGCGGTACCAGCCCCTGGATGGCCACGTCGCTTCGCTCCTCGCCATGACGGGGAAGACGTCGAAGAAGCGGTCTCCAGGACTGTCGACATGATACCTGCTGGATATCAAACCGATCCGATCCAAGGTTTGAAGTATAGCCGACCTCGCGCCACCTTCCGGTCATCACGACAGGAGAACGGATCGATGGCACGGGTGATGGTGGTCAGCGGCGGCGGCACGGGTATCGGCCTGGCGGTGGCGCAGCGCTTCGCCGGGCAGGGCGAGCAGGTGGTGATCCTGGGGCGCCGGGCCGGCGTGCTGGAGGACACGGCGGCGGCGATCGGGCGGGAGCATCCTTCGGCGCCGCCGGTGCTGGCGCTGCCGGGCGACCTGTCGCGGCCGGACACGGTCGAGGCGCTGTGCCGGCAGATCGGCGAACGCTTCCCGGCGGTCGACGTGCTGGTGCATGCCGCCGGCGGCAACGCCATCCTGCAGGCGCCGCCGGGCCATTACGATGACGGGCTGGCCGGGGTGGCGCGGCGCTGGAGCGACAACTTCGCCGGCAACGTGCTGTCGGCCGTGCTGCTGACCGAGGGGCTGCGCGACCGGCTGCGGGCGCCCGGCAGCCGGGTGGTGCTGGTCAGCTCGATCGCCGCCTATCGCGGCTCCGGCGCCGGCTGCTACGGCGCCGCCAAGGCCGCGCTGCACCCTTATGGCTACGACCTGGCGGCCGCCCTCGGCCCGCGCGGCATCACCGTCAACATCGTCGCGCCGGGCTATATCCGCGACACCGAGTTCTTCGCCGACCGGCTGCCGGCGGAGCGGCAGGCGGCGCTGATCGCCGAGACGTCGATGCGCCGCGCCGGGCTGCCGGCCGACATCGCCGACGCCGTGGCCTGGCTGGCCTCGCCAGGCGCCGCCCATGTCACCGCCCAGGTGATCCAGGTCAATGGCGGCGCCGAGCGCGGCCATTGACCTGGATCAGAGGATGAAGTCCCCCGCCGTCAGGTGACCGATGGTGCTGCCGACCTCGATCCGGACATCCGCGTGGCCGTCACCGTCGACGTCGCCCTCGACGACATAGTCGAAGCGGTCGCCCGGGATCGTCTCGATGAGGGCGACCCGCAGCTCGCCCGCCTTCCCGGAGAACTGGGCGTCGCCGATCACGGTGAAGGCCTGGTCGCCGCGGCGGCCGGTGTCGGCGTCGATCTGGGCCAGGTCGATCCGGTCCTCGCCGGCGGTGAAGCCGCCGATCGCGTCCGGCCGGTCCACGGCGCTCTCCGCCGTCGAGCGGAAGACGTAGCGGTCGGCGCCGTTGCCGTCGCTGAGCACGTCCCGGCCCAGGCCGCCGATGACGACGTCGTCCCCGGCATTGCCGCTGATCGAATCGTCGCCGTCGCCGCCGTCGAGCAGGTCGGCGCCGCCCACCCAGGGCGCCAGGATGCCGTCCTCGCCGATGATGATGTCGTCGCCGGCGCCGCCATGCACGATGTCGGCCTCCTCGCCGCCGTCGAGGAAGTCGTTGCCGGCATCGCCATGGATCTCGTCGCGGCCGGCATTGCCCTGGATGGTGTCGTCGCCGTCGCCGCCGATCAGCAGGTCCTGGCCGCGGCCGGGCTCGCCGACGATGTCCTCCTCGCCGCTGATGAAATCGTCCCCGGCGCCGCCGTCGATCCGGTTGTCGCCGGCGTCGCCGTAGAGCGCGTCGGCATGGGCGCTGCCGGCCAGGTTCTCGATGGCGCGCAGCGTGTCGACCTCATCCGGGATGCCGCCGACGCCGGAGAACAGGCTGGCGATCACCCCGGTCGCGGACAGGGCATAGCTGGCGGTGTCGATGCCGTCGCCGCCATCCAGCGTGTCGGCCCCGGCGCCGCCCAGCAGGATGTCGTCGCCGCCACGGCCCTCCAGCACATCGTCGCCGTCCAGCCCGGCCAGGACGTTGCGGCCGCCATCGCCGGCGAGGCTGTCGCCGAAGCCGGAGCCGACGGCGTTCTCGAAGCCCCAGACCAGCGCGTCGCCCTCGGCGTCGCCGCCGGAGACGGAAGCGAAGCCGCCCCAGCCGGCGCCGAGATCGACCCGCACCGCGGCGTGCGACCCGGCATAGCCGACCGTGTCGATGCCGCTGCCGCCGATCAGGATGTCGACCGCCCCTGCGCCGCCCTCGACATAGTCGTTGCCGGCCCCGCCGATCAGCACCTCGGCCAGCGCGTCATGGCCGATCAGCACATCGTCGCCCGGCCGGCCGGCATGGATGCCCAGTAGCTCGAGCAGGTCGCGCGGCACAGTCATGGTTTCCTCCCCCGCTGGATCGGCGACAGGATCTCAGTCCCAGGCGTCAACCGCATCCATGGCAAAGCCGGACCCGACGATCAATATTTACATGTCGGCCGACATTTCACGCCAATACCGGCCAATTCCGAGCGATTCCGGAGATCGGCGGCATCCAGAAAGCGGCACTTAAAAATAGAGTTTCTATCTTTATATCAATTTAAGATTGATGAAGAATGGCGCCCTCACCATAGCCGATGAGGAAGGGTCCATGGTCGATCGGTACACGAAGGTGATCCTGACGGTGATCGCGGTGGCGCTCGTGGCGCTGGCCGTGCAGCAGGCGGTGCCCAGCGCCTCGGCCGCCGGGTCGGAGTGCAAGGGCAGCTATTTCGATCCCTGCTGGGTCAAGATCAAGGACAACTGACGAAACGAAAAAGGCCCGGCTTGCGCCGGGCCTTGATCCGTTCACCGTTGCGGGCCGATCAGCCCTCGGCGCCTTCGGCCTCGGCCGCGGCGGCCTTCAGCTCGGCGTCGCGCGCCTTGTCGGCGGCACCCTTGGCGTCGCGGTCGCGGTCGACCAGCTCGATCACGGCCATCGGGGCGGCGTCGCCGTAGCGGAAGCCGGCCTTGAGCACGCGGGAGTAGCCGCCGCTGCGGGTCTTGTAGCGCTCGGCGATCACCGAGAACAGCTTGGCCACCACGTCGTCGTCGCGCAGCTGGGCATAGGCCAGGCGGCGATTGGCGAGGCCGCCCTTCTTGCCGAGGGTGATCAGCTTCTCGACGATCGGGCGCAGATCCTTCGCCTTCGGCAGGGTGGTCTTGATCTGCTCATGGGTGATCAGGGCCGCCGCCATGTTGGCGAACATCGCCTTGCGGTGGCTGCTGGTGCGGCTGAAACGACGTCCGGTCACTCCGTGACGCATGGCGATATCTCCTCATGGCTTGGCCCCCGCGGGGGTCCGATGGCGGAACCCGCCGCCTGCCCGTGCGGGACAGAACGGCGGGGTACAGCAGGCTCGTCAGCCGATCAGAACGGCTCTTCGAGCTTCTTGGCGAGATCCTCGATGTTCTCCGGCGGCCAGTTCGGGATCTCCATGCCGAGATGGAGGCCCATGGTCGACAGCACTTCCTTGATCTCGTTCAGCGACTTGCGGCCGAAGTTCGGGGTGCGGAGCATCTCCGCCTCGGTCTTCTGCACCAGGTCGCCGATATAGACGATGTTGTCGTTCTTCAGGCAGTTGGCCGAGCGCACCGAGAGCTCGAGCTCGTCCACCTTCCGCAGTAGGTTGCGGTTGAACGGCATGTCCTCCGAGGTCTCCTCGCGATGGTCGCGCGACGGCTCCTCGAAGTTGATGAACAGCTGCAGCTGGTCCTGCAGGATGCGGGCGGCCAGCGCCACCGAATCCTCCGGCGTCACGGCGCCGTTGGTCTCGATCGTCAGCGACAGCTTGTCGTAGTCGGTGACCTGGCCGACGCGGGTGTTCTCGACCTTGTACGAGACCTTGCGGATCGGGCTGTACAGGGCGTCGACCGGGATCAGGCCGATCGGCGCGTCCTCAGGACGGTTCATGCTGGCCGGGACGTAGCCCTTGCCGACATTGACCGTGAACTCCATCGCCAGCTTGGCGCCGTCGTCGAGGGTGCACAGCACCAGCTCGGGGTCCATGATCTCGATGTCCGGACCGGTGACGATGTCGCCGGCCTTGACCACCTTCGGGCCTTCGGCGTTCAGCCGCATCTTCTTCGGGCCCTCGGCGTGCATGCGCAGCGACAGCGCCTTGACGTTGAGGACGATGTCGGTGACGTCCTCGCGGACGCCCGGGATCGACGAGAATTCGTGCAGCACGC
>NZ_JBCNNF010000467.1:0-5125 GCF_039594555.1 Inquilinus sp. | reverse complement strand
GTTCCCGTTGCCGGCGTGGTGCTGATGGACGACCCAGGAGGCAACCGAGTTGCTGCTCGAATAGTTCGCGTCGAAGACGCCGAAATTGGTCGCCAGCCCGTCATTGTAGCTCGACACGATGGTCGCGCTGGTGCCGGGCGGCAGCGGGATGCTGCCGGACAGGTTGGTCGTGCCCTCCACCGCCTGTGCCGTCAGCGTGAGCGTGTTCGGCGTGCTGTTGGTCACCGTGGTCAGCAGCGAGTCGGGGCCGAAGCCCACGCCCGACCAATCCTGGTACCACATGCCCCCCGCGGGCTCGAGCACCACGGCGGGGAACAGCGGATTGTTCGGCTGGGGCAAGGTCAGCACCTGCCCGGTCTGCTGGCTGGCGATCGTGCCGAAATTGTTCGAGCCGGGGGAGTAGGTCCACAGCTGAGCCTGGCTGCCGGGCTGCAGAGTGTCGACGATCAGAGTGTTGCCCTGGCCGACACTCAGGGCCAGGGCGGAGCTCCAGGCGCTGATGATCTGGCCGTCCGAGGTGAGCTGCCAGAGCTGCGACGGCAGGGACGTGTTCTGGTCGGTCAGAAGGGACGCGCCCGGAGCTGGGGTCCCGGCGATGCTGAGAGCCAGCCCGTTGCCCGGGGTGAAATAGAGAAGCTGCATTATCGGATCCTTCGCGAAAAGCGATGCCCGTCTCGGGCGGTGCCCAAGTCAGAAATGCCAAGTAAGTGGTCTTTTTGATGTCGCCTGTTCAGCTTGTCTGCTTGAAAGCGCAATGAACAACAAAATGAAAATATGAATAACCGGTGACGACATCCAGAATAAAATCTTAATCACATATCGGCGATGGCCAATGAGCTGAGCAGATTAAGGCGGATTTTCGACAATTCTGAAGTATTCGCGAGTAACTCGTCCAGCGGCCGCTACTCGACGTGCTGCTCGATCACCTCGAGGAAGGCGTCGGCGTAGCGCAGCAGCTTGGCCTGGCCGACGCCGGGAATCGACGCGAACTCGGTCATCGACCGCGGCCGGGCATGGGCCAGTTCGGTCAGGGTGGCGTCGTGGAAGATGACATAGGGCGGCACGCCCTGCTCGCGCGCCAGCTCCAGCCGCTTGGCCCGCAGCGCCTGGAACAGCGACGCCTCGGCCGGGTCGTCCGGCAGCGCCCGCACGGCGCGGCCGCCGGATTTGCTCCGCGTCGTCCGCTTCACCGCCTCGCGCCGCAGATGGATCTCCCTCTCGCCGCGCAACACCTCGCGGCAATCGGGCGCCAGGTGCAGCCCGCCATGGCCCTCGGTGTCGACGATCAGCAGGCCGGCCGCCACCAGCTGCCGGAACACCGATTTCCACTCCTGCTTCGACAGGTCGCGGCCGATGCCCCAGGTGCTCAGCTTGTCATGGCCCAGCTGGCGCACCCGGTCGGTCTCGGTGCCGGTCAGCACGTCGATGACATGGCCGACGCCGAAGCGCTGGCCGGTGCGGTAGACGCAGGACAGCGCCTTGCGCGCCAGCTCGGTGCCGTCGAAGGCCTCGACCGGCTCCAGGCAGGTATCGCAATTGCCGCAGGGCTGCGGCAGCGCGTCGGCGAAATACTCCAGCAGCACCTGGCGGCGGCAGCGCACCGTCTCGCAATAGCCCAGCAGGGCGTCGAGCTTCTGTCGGTCGATCTGCTTCTGCCGCTCCGGCGCATCCGATTCCGCGATCAGCCCCTGGATCTTGGCGACATCCTGGATGCCATAGGCCAGCCAGGCATCGGATGGCAGCCCGTCGCGGCCGGCGCGGCCGGTCTCCTGGTAATAGGCCTCCAGGCTCTTCGGCAGGTCGAGATGGGCGACGAAGCGGACATCCGGCTTGTCGATGCCCATGCCGAAGGCGATGGTCGCCACCATCACCACCCCGTCCTCCTTCAGGAAGCGGTCCTGGTTCGCGGCGCGCACCTCTCGGTCCAGCCCGGCATGGTAGGGCAGGGCCTCGATGCCCTCGCCGCGCAGCCATTCCGCCGTGCCCTCGACCTTGCTGCGCGACAGGCAGTAGACGATGCCGGCCTCGTTCGGATGCTCGCGGCGGATGAAGGACAGGAGCTGCTGCCGCGGATTCTCCTTCGGCACGATGCGGTAGCGGATGTTCGGCCGGTCGAAGCCGGCGACGAAGATGCGGCCGTTCTGCAGCTTCAGCCGCTCGGCGATGTCGCGCCGGGTCGGGCCGTCGGCGGTGGCGGTCAGGGCGATGCGCGGCACGCCGGGATAGCGCGTCGCCAGCGTGTCCAACTGCAGGTATTCCGGCCGGAAGTCGTGGCCCCATTGCGAGACGCAATGCGCCTCGTCGATCGCGAACAGCGCCAGCTTGCAGTCGTCGAGCATGTCGAGCAGCCCGTCGGTCAAGAGCCGCTCGGGCGAGACGTAGAGCATGTCGAGCTCGCCGGCCCGCATCGCCCGGGCGATGTTGCGCGATTCGCCGGGCGGCAGGGCGGAGTGCAGCGCCGCGGCCCGGACGCCGAGCTGGCGCAGCGTCTCGACCTGGTCCTGCATCAGCGCGATCAGCGGCGACACCACCACGCCCAGCCCCGGCCGCACCAGCGCCGGCACCTGATAGCACAGCGACTTGCCGCCGCCGGTGGGCATCAGCACCAGCGCGTCGCCGCCGGAGATCACCTGGGACACGATCTCGGCCTGCTGGCCGCGGAAGGCGGTGTAGCCGAAGACGTCGTGCAGGACGGAGAGCGGGTCGCGGGGCATCCCCCGCTTATAGCGGGCGGCGGGCCCGAACCAAATACCCGATTGCAGCTATGCTTTAACCACAACAGGTTGTGGTTTTTCGACTTTTCGCACCCAGCCCTGCGACCGCCGGAAAGCCTCAGGCCGGCGCCAGATCCGGGTTCGCCGGCGCCGCGGTCGGCACCTTGCGGCGGCGTGCGATCAGCAGGATGACGAAGCCGGTGACCGTGGTCAGGACCGGCAGCACATACATGATCGGGATCAGCCCGAGCGAATCGCGGGCGACGCCGGCCACGCTCATGGTCGTCGCCTGCACCGCGACCACGCCGATGGCGGCGATCAGGATGCGGCGGCTCAGGCCGCGGCGGTTGTAGTCGCCGCTCAGGAGCACGCCGAGGCAGAACACGACATAGGCGAAGGGCAGCAGCGGGTCGGTGATGCGCTTGTGCCCCTCCATCACCAGCCGGCCGTAGTTGCGCATGTCGCGGGGAGATGTCTGGTCGGGGTACAGCAGGTCGGGCAGGAACCGCTCCGACGGGGCGCGATAGCTGCGGGCCAGGTCCTCGGCGCCGGGGGTGTTCAGCGGCACGGTGTAGCTGTCGAAGGCCACCGGATCGACCTTGCCGGTCTTGCGGTTGAGCTGCTGGATCACGCCCTTCAGGGCCACGATCCGCGGCCCGTCCTCGCTGTCCTCGACATAGCCGCGATCGGCGATGATGGTGACCGGCTGGTCCTCGTTGTCGGTGCTGTGCACCAGGATGCCGCTGAGGTCCCCGGTCACCGGGTTGCGGTCGCGCACGAACACCGTCTTGTTGTCGCCGATCGCGTTGAACTCGCCGGTCTGCAGGAAGGCGGCCGAGACATCCGACTGGGCGATCGCGGTCAGGTCGCGGAACTCGCGGTTGGCCACCGGCCAGAAGTACAGGGTCATGCTGTAGCTGACGCCGGTGATGATCAACCCCATCAGCAGCCCGGGCAGAGCCAGGCGCAACTGGCCGATGCCGGCGCCGCGCATGACCAGCAGCTCGCCGTCCGACAGCATGCGGTTGTAGACGATCAGGCAGGCGGCCACGACGCCGACCGGCAGCACCGCGATCAGGAACTCCGGCATCGACAGGAAGACGAGCTCGAGGAACAGACCGGCCCCGACGCCCCCATCGACGATCATCTGGATCAGCCGCATCGAGGTGGTGAGCATGATCGCAAAGACGAGGATCACGGTGGCGAGCGCCGTGGCGACCGCGATCTGGCGGAACATGTAGCGGCTGAGGAGCGACATGGCGGCACCGTATACACGAGCCGCGACGTGACGGCCATGTTGCCAAGCGTCGCGGCGGTGATCCAGAATGCCGCGTGCCGAAAAGCACGACAAATCGCGGTGCAGCGCAGCTGCCATGCTGCTTGAGGAAACGCAGGGAAGCTTCTGACAATGCTCAAGAACATCGATCCGATCATCACGCCGGATCTGCTCACCGTCCTGGCCAGCATGGGGCATGGCGACGACCTGGTGATCTGCGACACCAACTTCCCGTCCCGGTCGGTGGCCCAGCACACCATGGTCAAGGCGCCGATCGAGCTGCCGAATGTCAGCGCCGCGCGGGCGGTGCGGGCGATCCTGTCGCTGATGCCGCTGGACAGCTTCGTCGACCATCCGGCGCGGCGGATGGAGGTGGTGGGCCAGCCGGACGAGATCCCGGAGGTGCAGCGCGAGGTCCAGGCCGAGATCGACCGGGCCGAGGGCCGGTCCTGGCCGATGGGCTCGATCGAGCGCTTCGCCTTCTACGAGGAGGCCAAGAAGGCCTATGCCGTGGTCCGGGCCGGGGAGGGGCGGTTCTACGGCTGCTTCCTGCTGAAGATGGGCGTGATCCCGCCGAAGTAGGACCGGACCCATGACTTCGCCGAAGATCGCCGTCCAGGGCGTGTTCGTCGCCGACCTCGCGTTCCGCGCCGCGCGGCTGCCGGTGATGGGCGAGACGCTGCTGTCCAACGGCTTCAAGCTCGGGCCCGGCGGCAAGGGCTCGAACCAGTCGGTGGCCGCCGCCCGGGCCGGCGCCGATGTCGCCTTCATCACCAAGCTCGGCACCGATCCGTTCGGCCAGATGGCCCGCAGCCTCTATGCCGAGGAAGGGATCGATTCCGGCCATGTGCTGACCGACCCCGAGCGCCCGACCGGCGCCGCCTTCATCTTCGTCGACGGCAAGACCGGCGAGAACGCCATCATCATCGAGCCAGGGGCCGCGGCGGCGCTGACCGAGGCGGAGATGGAGGCCGCGGCGCCGGCCATCGCTGCGGCGAAGGTCTTCGTCGCCCAGCTGGAGCTGCCGCTGCCGGTGGTGCGGCGCGGGCTGGAGATCGCCCGGCGGCACGGCGTGACCACGATCCTGAACCCGGCCCCGGCGATGGCTCTGCCGGACGACCTGTACCCGCTGGTC
>NZ_JBCNNF010000466.1:0-5165 GCF_039594555.1 Inquilinus sp. | reverse complement strand
CCGCAACCCGGATCGTCTTGAGGATGTCGCCGCGAGCTGCCGGCAGCGCGGCGCGATCGTGGAGGCGGCGGCGATCGACGTGCGCGACGGCGCCCGCCTCGGCGACTTCCTGCGCGGCTTCGACGCGCGCCATCCGGTGGCGGTGGTGATCGCCAACGCCGGCGTCGAGGGCAGCCTGGCGCCGGGCCGCGCCAGCGAGCCCGAGGCGGCGGTGCTGGCGCAGCTGCGCATCAACCTGGAAGGCGCGATCGCCACGGTGTCGCCGCTGATCGAGCCGATGCGCGCCCGCCGCGCCGGGCGGATCGTGCTGATCTCATCGCTGGCGGCGCTGATGCCGCTGGCCGACCAGCCGGCCTATTCCGCCTCCAAGGCCGGGCTGATGGCCTGGGGCGAGGCCCTCTTGGCCTGGCTGCGGCCGCAGGGCATCCGCGTCACCATCGTCTGCCCCGGCTATATCGACACCGGGATGAGCGACCGCTACCGCGGCGCCCGGCCGTTCCAATGGAGCGCCGAGCGCGCCGCCCGGCACATCGCCGCCGGCGCCGCGCGCGGCCGCGCCATGGTGGCCTTCCCCTGGCCGCTGGTCTGGCTGATCCGGCTGGGCCGGCTGGCCCCGCGCCCGGTGCGCGCCGCCTTCATCGACCGCTTCCTGCGCTTCGAGATCGACGCCCCGGCGGCGCTGTAGGGGGCGAGAGCGATTGTGAACGTTAGAACGTGTGGCCTCTCTCGCTTGCGGGACCCCTTTCATAATTCCTAACACCGTCATTGCGAGCGCAGCGAAGCAATCCATGCAGCAGCTCGTGCTGGACCATGGATTGCTTCGTCGGCTTCGCCTCCTCGCAATGACGGCGGGAGGTAAGCGTTATGAAAAGGTCCGCAAGCGGGAGAGGCAACGCATTGCCCTACCCCCTGGCCATGGCCCCCAGCCTCGCCACCGCCGGCGACTCCCGCTGCAGCGCCTCCTGCTCCTCGGCGATGACGGCGACGGCGCGGTCGATCTGGTCGGGCGTGTGCTCGGAGGTGATGAAGCAGCGCAGCCGGGCGGATTTCTCCGGCACCGCCGGATGCACGATCGGCGAGACGTTGAGGCCGCGCTCCAGCAGCCGGTTCGACAGCAGCACCGCCTGCAGCGAATCCCCCAGGATGATCGGCACGATCGCATGGCCCTCGGCCAGGCCGGTGTCGAGGCCGGCGGCGCGGGCGCGCTCCAGGAACCGGCGGGAATTGGCCTGCAGCCGGGCCACCCTGCCGTCGGCATCCGCCATCACCAGCTCCAGCGCCGTTAGCGCCGCCATGGTCGCCGGGGCCGGCATGCCGACGCTGTAGACGAAGCCGGAGGCCATCAGCTTCAGGTATTCGACCAGCGCCGCCGGGCCGGCGATGTAGCCGCCGCAGGAGGACAGGGTCTTCGACATCGTCCCCATCCAGATGTCGACCTGGCGCGGGTCGATGCCCGCCGCCTCGGCGATGCCGCGGCCGGTCGGGCCCAGCACGCCCAGCCCATGCGCCTCGTCCACCATCAGCCAGGCGCCGAAGCGCTGCTTCAGCGCCACCAGCCGGGGCAGGTCGATGGTGTCGCCATCCATCGAATACAGGCTCTCGACCACGATCAGCACGCGCTGCCAGCGGTCGCGCTCGGCGGCCAGGATCGCCTCCAGCGTCTCCAAATCGTTGTGCGGGAAGGACCGCCGCTGCGCGCCGGACAGCTGGGCGCCGGTGATCACGCTGTTGTGGATCAGCGCATCGTGCAGGATCAGGTCGGCCGGGCCGGTGATCTGGCCGATGGCCGCGACATTGGTGGCGTGGCCGCTGACGAAGACCACCGCGTCCTCGACGCCGTGGAACTCCGCCAGCCGCCGCTCCAGCGCCGCGTGGAACGGCCGCTCACCGGCCACAAGCCGGCTGGCCGAGACCGAGGTGCCGTATTCGTCGATCGCCGCCTTCGCCGCCGCGGCCACGGCCGGGTGGCCGTTCAGCCCGAGATAGTCGTAGGAGGCGAAGTTGACCACCTCCTGCCCGGCGATCCGCGATACTGCCCCGGCGCGCCGCTCATGGGTGCGGAAGAACGGGCTGGCGACGCCCAGCAGATCGGCAGCGGCGCGCTGCATTCGCAGCGTCTCATAGCCCGGCAGGGTCTCGAAGGCGGTGTCGTAGGCCCCTGAGGCCTGCGCCACCGGCGCGGCGACGGCGGCCGGGGCCTTGCCGCGCACATCGGCGATCAGCGACCGAAGCGCCGCGTCGGACAGGCGGCCTTTACTCATCGCAACGGATCCTTCGTCGAGCTCTTTACCCCCCCGTCATCCCGGGCGCGGCGCAGCACGAAGTGGTGCGCCGCTGACCCGGGATCTTCCGCCATGCCGGGATCCCGTGTCTGCGCCGCGGCACTTCGCGCCGCAGCGCGCACGGGATGACGATCAATTCGTCGACACGCCGACATCATCCCAGCACCCGGCGGGTGGTCTTGGCCCGGTCGCGGACGGCCTCGCGCACCAGCACGGCGGTGTCCTCCTCCAGGTCGGTCTCCAGATGTTTGGCCAGCAGCTGCGTCGCCTCGGCCGGCGGCGCCGCCTCGGGCGCCGCGGCCGGGGCGCCGCCGCGCAGCCGGGCGACGATGCGGCCGCTCAGCTCGTTCAAGGTCAGCCCGGCGCCGATCGACAGGAAGGGCAGGTCGATGCCGTAGCGGCCCTGCATCGCCGCATCCAGCTCCAGCCCCATCAGCGAATCCATGCCAAGCTCGGCGAAGGCCCGGTCGGGATCGATGTCGGCCGGCGGCATGCGCAGGATCCGCCCGATCTCGCCCAGCATGGTCTCGGTCACGATCGCCTGGGCCTCGGCGTCGCTGCGCCCGGCGATCATCGCGGCCAGGTCGATTTCCGCCTCCGCCGTCTCGGCCCGGCGGCCATCGGCCATGCCGGCCAGCCGCGGCGTGGCCAGGATCGGCAGCTCGCGGGTCGCCGCCTGCCAGTCGATCCGGGCGCAGGCCACCGCCGCCTCCTGCGGCGTCGCGGCGGGCCGGGCCAGCAGCCGGCCCAGCTGCTCCAGCGCCTCGGCCGCCTTCAGCGATGACCGGCCGATCCGGCGCTTCAGCGCGTCGCCCTTGGCGGCGTCGCGGGCCAGCACCCCGGCATCGGCGATGGCGCCCCAGGACACGGCCAGGGCCGGCAGGCCCTGCGCCAGCCGGGTCCGCGCCAGCGCCTCGAGATAGGCGTTGGCGGCGACATAGTTGGCTTGGCCGGGATTGCCGATCAGCGTGGTGGCGGAGGAGAACAGCACGAAATAGTCCGGCGCCCGGGTGCGGCTGACCAGGTCGAGATGGATGGCGCCCTTGATCTTCGGCGCCAGCACCCGCTCGATCCGCGCCGCGTCCAGGTCGCGCAGCAGCCCGTCATCCAGCACCATGGCGGCGTGGATGATGCCGCGCAGCGGACCGTGCCGGCGCTCCAGCGCCGCCAGCAGCTTCTCGCAGGCGGCGCGGTCGGTGACGTCCAGCCGCTCGGCCGCCAGGGTGACGCCCCGCTGCGCCAGCCGCTCGGCCTCGGCCTTCTCGGCCGGGCCCAGCGTGCCGCGGCGGGAGGCGACCACGATCGTCTTCGCCCCATGCTCGGCCAGCCACAGCGCGGTGGCGAAGCCGAAGCCGCCGGTGCCGCCGGTGACCAGGTGGAAGCCGGTGCCCTGCGCCTCGAAGCGCGCTTCGACCGCCGGTGCCGCCGGGATCTCGCGCGGCGGCGTGACCACGATCTTGCCGATATGGCCGGCGCCCTGCATCAGTCGGAACGCGTCCTCCGCCTGGTCGGCCGGGAACACCCGGTGCGGCAGCGGGGTCAGGCGGCGCTGGGCGAACAGCCGGTCCAGCTCGCGCAGCAGGCGCTTGGTCAGGCCCGGCTGGGCGTTCAGCAACTGGTCGGCATCGACCCCGAAATAGGAGACGTTGCGGGCGAAGGCGCGCAGCCCCACCGCGGTATCGGCGACGAAGTCGCGCTTGCCCAGCTCGACGAAGCGGCCGAAGGGCTTCAGCGCCCGCAGGCTGCGGCGCATGGCGTCACCGGACAGCGAGTTCAGCACCACATCGACGCCGCCCAGCTTCCAGCGGATCTCATCGGCGAAGGCCAGCGACCGGGAATCCAGCACCAGATCGGCGCCCAGCAGCTGCGCCAGGGCCCGCTTGTCCTCGTTGCCGGCGGTGGCCACGACGGTGGCGCCGCGCAGCTTGGCGATCTGCAGCGCCGCCAGGCCGACGCCGCCGGCGGCGCCGTGGATCAGCACGGTCTCGCCGCGGCCCAACCGGGCCTGGTGCACCAGCGCGTACCAGGCGGTGATGAAGGCCACGGGCATGGTCGCCGCGGCCGCGAGGTCGATGCCCTCGGGCACCGGCATCGCCACCTGGGCCGGCACGGTGACATGGGTGGCGAAGGCGGCGGGGGCGAAGCCCATCACCCGGTCGCCCTCCTTCAGCCCGGTCACCGCCGCGCCGACGCGGCGTACGGTGCCGGCGCATTCGAAGCCCAGCGTCGGGCCGGCGAAGCCGTCCTCGAGATAATCGTCCGGCAGCAGGCCCAGCGAGAACATGACGTCGCGGAAGTTCAGCCCGCTGGCCGCCACCTCGATCTCGATCTCATCGGGGCCAGGAGCCCGGCGCTCGGCCGCGACCCAGCCGATCCGGCCCAGGCTGCCGGGGGCGGACAGCGCCAGCCGGGCGGCGCGATCCTCTGCCCCGGCCTCCTGCGGCGCCGGCCGTGCAGGCTCGACCCGGCCGACGAAGACGCCGTCGCGGTCGATCTCGAACTCGGTCTCGGCCGCGCCGGCGGCCGTGGCCGACCCGATCAGCCCGGCCAGCGCCGCCGCGGCGGCCTCGTCCGGCAGGGCCGGGGCCAGGGTGGCGAAGCGCAGGGCGATGCCGGAATATTCGTTGGCCAGGGTGCGGGCGGCGGCGGCCAGCGCCTCGGCCAGGCCGCGGCCGCCATCGGCCTTGCCGTTGACCTTGCCGCAGCGGGCGACCAGCCACAGCGTGGCCTTGCCGGCCGCCAGCGCCTCGGCCTCCGCCCGCAGCGCCAGGATGGCGCCGGTCAGGAACGCCACCGGGTCGCGCGCCGTGTCCAGCATCAGCGGCAGCAGGACGGTCTCGTCCTCCGCCGCGGCGGCGTCCCGGTCGATGCGCACCTGGTGGC
>NZ_JBCNNF010000465.1:0-5166 GCF_039594555.1 Inquilinus sp. | reverse complement strand
CGGAGATGTAGCGGTCGGACAGCTCCGCCGCGGCGGTGAAGGCCTGGTCCTGGATCGTCACCTGGTGATGGCCCTCCAGCCGGTCGCGCAGGCCGCGCAGGATGTTGACCGTCTGCTCCACCGTCGGCTCGGCCACGAAGACCGGCTGGAAGCGCCGCTCCAGCGCCGCGTCCTTCTCGATGTGCTTCTGGTATTCGTTCAGCGTCGTGGCGCCGATCAGGTTCAGCTCGCCCCGCGCCATCGCCGGCTTGAAGGTGTTGGCGACGTCCAGCCCGCCCTCGCCGCCGCCCTGCCCGGCGCCGACGATGGTGTGGACCTCGTCGATGAACAGCAGCAGCTCGTCGCGGTGCTCGGCGATCTCGTCCATCACCTGCTTGACCCGCTCCTCGAACTCGCCGCGGAACTTGGAGCCGGCCACGAGGCTGTTGACGCTGAGCTCGACCAGCCGCTTGTCGCGCAGCGTGTCCGGCACCTCGTTGTTGACGATGCGCTGCGCCAGCCCTTCGACGATCGCGGTCTTGCCGACGCCGGGCTCGCCGATCAGCACCGGGTTGTTCTTCTTGCGCCGGGCCAGGATCTCAATCGTGGTCTCGACCTCCTTCGACCGGCCGATCACCGGGTCCAGCTTGCCCTCGCGCGCCAGGGCCGTCAGGTCGCGGCTGTACTTGTCGAGCTGTGGCGTGTTCGACGGGCCTTCGACCCGCCCCTCCTCCGCCCCGGTGCCGACGGTGCGCACCGTCTGCTGCCGCAGCGCCTGCGGCGTCAGCCCGTATTTGCGCAGCAAGTTGCCGGCGAAGCTCTCCGGCACCTGGGCCAGGCCGAGCAGCATGTGTTCCGGCCCGACGTAGGAATGGCCGAGCTGGCGCGAGATCAGGAAGGCATGATCCAGCGCAGCCTTCATGCGGGGCGAGACGCCGATCTCTGTGCGCGGCCCGGGCTGCTCGGTGCCGCGAATGGCGTTCTGATCGATATAGCCGCGCAGCTCCTCCGGCGAGATCTTGAAGCGCCGCAGGATGGCCTGGACGATGTCGCTCTCCGCCAGCTCGTACAGCAGGTGCTCGGTGTCGACCTCGCGCTTGCCGAACTGCACCGCCCGCTCGGCGGCGCGCTGCAGCAGCTCCTTCGCCTGCTCGCTGAAATGGCTCTGCAGGTTCAGGGCCGTGCGCTCCGATCCCGGCGGGCCGCGGCGCGGCGAGCCGGAGGACGGCACGGCCTGGCTGAACATGTCCTCCAGCCCGGAGCCGCGGACCAGCGCCTCCAGCGGCGAGACATAGCGCTGGTGCCGGGCCAGCTGCTGGTAATGGAAGTCGCAGACATCGAGCTGCCGGCGCTGGCCGTTCTGCAGCACCGTGACGCGCACGGTGGCGGGCCGCTCGTGGCAGATGTCGCAGAGCTTCTGGGCCATGGTCTCCACTCCGGGTCCGGATCGGCCTTCGCGCAAGGCCTGTTGCGGGGGCGGCCCGGCACGGATCCGGGTCGGCAGAGGGTCGGGGCTGCGCCTTTTCCCGCAAACGTTTTGCCACCAGACAGGGTTCCGGTGCCGGGGCATCATGCACCGGCCGGAACGCGAATTTAAGCCCCGCTCACGGGTTCAGCCCTGCTCCGCCAGCCGATGGAAGGCCGAGGGGGGCGTGGAATCGTCGAGGCGGCGGCGGATCGCCGCCGCGCATTCGTCCGGGCCGAGCTGCGAGGTGTCGACCTCGAGATCGTAGATCCCGGGGCGATGCACCTCGCGCTGCCAGCGCAGCACCGCCTCCGGCACCGGTTCCCCGGCCGATCCGGCCAGGTATTCGCCCTCCCGCCCCGGCTGTCCCGCCCGGCGCCGGCGCATGATCTCCCCGATCGGGCAGCGCACCCCGACGAGCAGGGCCGGCAGGCCGAGCAGGCGCCGGGCGCAATCGCGAAGGATGCCGAGCGGCTCGGAATAGGCGTCGTGATGACCGAGATCGGCCACGACGTTCAGACCGAGTCGGCTGTGGGCCGCGATCGACTCATAGAGCCCGGCATAGAAGACCCGCACCCAGGGTTCGAGCTCCGGCCGCTCGCCGCCGGGCCGCAGCCCGATCCCGGGGCGGAGGTGCGGCGGCGTCACGTGCCGGACATGGACATCGACGCCCAGATTCATCCAGGGCCCGTCGTCCCAGCCCTGGATCGCCGCGACGATGCTCGACTTCCCCGATCGCGGGGCGCCGTTGAGGACGATGATCCGTCCAGGTTCCAGGCTCATCCGTCGGTCCTTTCATCCCGGCTCAAAGACCGGCCCATTCAAGACCGCCCGGCAGCGGACCGGCGGCGAAATCCACCTGCAGCACCCGCCGGCGGGCCGGCTGCCGGGCCGCATCCGAGGCATGCAGGATCGGCGTCGCATACAGCCAGATGTCGCCGGCCTCGGCGATGCAGGCCGCTATGCCGCAGCGGCGGACGGCATCCGGCACCTCCGCCGCCGCGACGCGGCCGAGGCGGTGCGATCCCGGCGCCACCAGCAGCGGCGCATTGGTCATGGGCACGGGGTCGAGATGGATGCGCAGCGTCACCATGCCGGCCAGCACCGCGAAAGGCGGGGCCACATGCGGCAGCCCGTCCTTGACCGTCCAGGGCCCGAAGCCGTCGACCTCGACACGCCGAGCCACCGCGACGGTCCGGTCCTGGTGCCAGGCGAGCGCCCAATTGGCCGCCGGCGTCTTGTCGAACAGGATCGCCCGGACCGGCCGGGCTGCACCGCCCAGGATCGAGGCCGCCACGGCGCCGACGGGGCCATCCTTCGCCAGAAGGGGCTGCAGGGCGGCGTTTCCCCGCAGCCTGATGCCGGCGCGATTCGGCGGCAGGCCGGCAAGCGCGGTATCAAGGCCGAACAGCTCGGCATCCGTCATCGCCGACCGGAGGCGTAGCGCGCCATGCGGGACGAAACGCAGCATGTCCGGATCGGGCCAGTCGGGCTGGGGCATGCCCCAGCTAAAGCGACCGGGGCTCGCGGCGCAACTCCCGCAATACCGCCGTTCCGGGATCGTCTCACCGATCGGACTGTTGCGGCCGGGGCCGCAGATCGGTCAGGCTGTCGGCACCACTTCGGAGTCGCGGATGAGCGGTTCGATCCAGACCTTCCTGCTCACGCTCTCCGCCCTGTTCTCGATCGTGAACCCGATCGGGGCCGCCCTGATCTTCAGCCAGATCACCGCCGCCCGGTCGCATGGCGAGCGCCTGATGCTGGCGCGGAAGATCGGGGTCTATTCCGCCCTGGTGATGCTCGGCGCGCTGTGGGGCGGCGCCTATGTCCTCAGCTTCTTCGGCATCAGCCTGTCGGCCCTGCGCATCGCCGGCGGGCTGATCGTCGCCGCCAGCGCCTGGCGGCTGCTGCAGTCGCCGGAGCAGCAGGAGGAGCGCAAGCAGGAACAGGCGTCGGAGGCGGAGGGCATCGACGCCGTCGCCTTCTATCCCCTGACCATGCCCTTCACCACCGGCCCGGGCACGATCTCGGTCGCCATCGCCATCGGGTCGAACCTGCCGGTCGGGCAGCCGGATTTCCTGCCCTTCGTGCTCGGCGCCACGGCGGCGGCGCTGACGATCTCCGCCAGCGTCTGGGTGGCCTACTCCTCGGCCGACCGGCTGGTCGCGCTGCTCGGCCAGTCCCAGGTGCGGGTGCTGTCGCGACTGATGGCCTTCCTGCTGCTCTGCGTTGGCACCCAGATCACGCTGGGCGGCATCAGCGACTTCGTCCATTCGCTGACGCCGCCCTAGGCCGAGGCCTTACAAGCCGTAGCGGGCCGCCGGGACCGCGTTGGACAGGTTCGGGCCCAGCGCCCGGCGGGCGGCCTCGACCGCGTCCCAATCCTTGATCTCCGGCAGCGCCGGGATGGTCACGACCTCGCCCTGGTCGAAGCCGGCCAGCGCCGCGTCGACCAGGTCCTCCGCCCGCATCATCCGCTCCTGGATCGCCTGCGGCAGGACGGCGATCGGCGCGCCGGCGATATCCCAGAACTCGGTCGAGGTCGGGCCGGGCAGCACCGCCTGGACGCGGATGCCCTTGGCCCCGAGTTCGTGCCGCAGCTGCTGGCTGAAGGCCAGGACGAAGGCCTTGCTGCCGCCGTAGACGCCGTTCAGCAGCTCCGGCGCCACGGCGACGATCGAGGAGATGTTGATCACCGTGCCGCCGCCGCGGGCGACGAAGCCGGGCACCGCCGCATAAGTCAGGCGGGTCAGGGCCGTGACGTTCACGTCGATCATCGACTGCATCGCGTCGACATCGGCCTGCAGCAGCGGGGCGGCGGAGCCGAAGCCGGCATTGTTGACCAGCACGGTGATGCTGGGGTCGGTGCGCAGCACCTCCTCGACCTCGCGCAGGTTGTCCCTGTCGGTGAGGTCGGCGACCAGCGGCGTCACCGTCCGGCCGGTCTCGGCCGTCAGGCGTTTGGCCACGGTGTTCAGCCGCTCGGCGTTGCGGGCGACCAGGATCAGGTCGTGGCCGCGCCGGGCCAGGCGGTCGGCATAGATCGCGCCGATGCCCGAAGAGGCGCCGGTGATCAGGGCGGTGGTCTTGTCGGTGCTCATGATAATCTCCTTTGGAATGGGCATATGCCCTCATCAAGAAAGGGCATATGCCCATTCCGGGGCGATAGGAGGTGACGGCCTTCCGCCTTTCCTCCGGTGGGAAACTCAGTCCTTCAGCGTGCCCAGCCGCTCGTCATAGGCGATGTCGAGCAGGGCGCTGCGCAGCGCCTCCGCCTCGGTCTGGCCGAAGACGGCATGGAACCGGGCTTGCGCCGACTCCCACAGGCCGAGGGCCTGCTGCAGCTTCGCCAATCCCTGCGCCGTCAGCAGAATGTGGCGGCGGCGCCGGTCCTCGACGCCCTCCTTGAGGACGACGAGCCCGTCCCGCTCCAGCGGCCGCAGGGTGTGCCCGAGGGCGGAGCGGTCGACCACCAGCGCCGCGGCCAGCTCCGCCAGGGTCGGCGCTTTTTCCCCCAGCTCGTGCAGCTCGGCCAGGATGGCGAACTGGGTCGAGCGCAGCCCGGCGGGCGCCAGCGCGTCGTCATAGAGCTGCGTGATCCGCCGCGACGCCTTGCGCATCGCGGTGGCGTTGCAGGCCAGGACGCCTTCCTTGGTGTTGCGCTCGGTCTTCATGGATCGGGATATGGGGAACAGGCCCGCTTGCGGTCAAGGGGCATATGC
>NZ_JBCNNF010000464.1:0-5185 GCF_039594555.1 Inquilinus sp. | reverse complement strand
CACCGAGGCCGGGCTGGTCGTGGTCGACGCCACCTTGAGCCCGGTGCAGCAGCGCAACCTGGAACGGCGCTGGAAGACCAAGGTGATCGACCGCACCGGCCTGATCCTGGAGATCTTCGGCGAGCGCGCCCGCACCCGCGAGGGCCAGTTGCAGGTCGAGCTGGCGCATCTCAGCTACCAGCGCTCGCGCCTGGTGCGGTCCTGGACCCACCTCGAGCGGCAGCGCGGCGGCGCCGGCTTCCTCGGCGGCCCCGGCGAAACCCAGATCGAGCTGGACCGCCGCCAGATCGACGACCGCATCATCCAGATCAAGCGCCAGCTCGACGACGTCCGCCGCACCCGGTCGCTGCACCGCGACGCGCGGGCCCGGGTGCCGTATCCGGTGGTGGCGCTGGTCGGCTACACCAATGCCGGCAAATCGACGCTTTTCAACCGCCTGACCCGGGCCACCGTCCTGGCCAAGGACATGCTGTTCGCCACGCTGGACCCGACCATGCGGGCGATCGAGGCGGGGCAGGGGCGGCGCATCATCCTGTCCGACACCGTCGGCTTCATCTCCGACCTGCCGACCCATCTGGTCGCCGCCTTCCGGGCGACGCTGGAGGAGGTGCAGGCCGCCGACCTGATCCTGCATGTCCGCGACATCGCCCATCCCGACACCGAGGCCCAGCGCGAGGATGTCGAGGCGGTGCTGCGCGACCTGGACATCGACATCGATTCCGACGGGCGGGTGATCGAGGTCCTGAACAAGGCCGACCTGCTGCCGGAGGCCGAGCGCGAGACCCTGTCGACCGCCGTCCGCCGGCGCGGCCATGACGCGGCCGTGATCTCGGCCCTGACCGGCGAGGGCTGCGACGGGTTGATGGAGCTGATCGCCCGACGCATCAACGCCGACCGCGAGACCATGACGGTCAAGCTCGACATCGCCGACGGCCGCACTTTGGCCTGGCTGCATGAGCATGGCGAGGTGCTGGAGGCCCGCGACGACGGCGCCCATCTCTTCGTCCGCGTCCGCCTGCATCCGAACGACGCCGCCCGGCTGCACCGCCAGCTCGGCATCGCCACCCGTCACTGAGAGCCCTCCGATGCTGCGCCTGCCCGAGATCGATACCGTCGCCGCCCTGATCTCGGAGACGGCGCAGGAGCTGATCCTGCCGCGCTTCGGCCGGCTGGAGGAGGGCGCGGTGATGGAGAAGGCGCCCGGCGACCTGGTCACCATCGCCGACCAGGAGAGCGAGCTGCGGCTGGCGGCGCGGCTGCCGGACCTGCTGCCCGGCTCGCTGGTGGTCGGGGAGGAGGCCTATGCCAAGGACCCGGCGGTGCTGGACCTGCTGGACGGCGACGATCCGGTCTGGGTGGTCGACCCGGTCGACGGCACCGCGAATTTCGTCGCCGGCCGGCCGCGCTTCGGCACCATCGTCGCCCTGGTGCACCGGGGCGAGACGCTGATGGGCTGGATCCACCTGCCGGTCGACAACCGCACCGCCTGGGCGATCAAGGGCGAGGGCGCCTTTGTCGACGGCCAGCGCCGGACCCTGGCGGTCCCCGGCCCGTTGGCGACGCTGCGCGGCGGCTTCAACCTGGCCAAGCGGCCGCCCGGCTATGCCGTGGCGGTGATGCGGCTGCGCGAGGCAGTCGGCACCCACATCCATGTCAACTGCGCCGGTGCCGACTATGTCGACGCCGTCGAGGGCCGGATCGACATCCTGGCCTATCGCAAGCTGTTCCCCTGGGACCATGCCGCCGGCACGCTGCTGCATGCCGAGGCCGGCGGCTGGTCGGCGGTGCTGGACGGCACCCGCTACCGCCCGACGCTGCGCCAGGGCCCGATCTTGGCGGCGCCGGACCAGGCCACGTGGCGCGCCGCCCGCGCCGCCATGGGCGAAATCGCGGCCGCGGCCTGATTTGAACGAACCCAACCCGAAAGGAAATCCCATGTCCCGCACCGTCACCGCCTCCGGGCTGGAGATCGAGGAGCTCGAGGTCGGCACCGGCGCCGAGGCGACGCACGGCCAGACCGTGACCGTGCACTACACCGGCTGGCTGCGGAACGACGACGGCAGCGCCGGCAAGAAGTTCGACTCCAGCAAGGACCGCAACGAGCCGTTCCGCTTCCCGCTCGGCGGCGGCCGGGTGATCCGCGGCTGGGACGAGGGCGTCCAGGGCATGAAGATCGGCGGCAAGCGCCGCCTGGTCATCCCGGCCGCGCTCGGCTACGGCGCCCGCGGCGCCGGCGGCGTCATCCCGCCGAACGCGACGCTGATCTTCGACGTCGAGCTGCTGGGCGTCTGACGCTTCAGGCCTCACAAGCCATACACCGTCATGGCGAGGCGCGTAGCGCCGTGGCCATCCAGGGGCCGGTGCGAGCCGCCCTGGATGGCCACGCCCCTTCGGGGCTCGCCATGACGGTTTTTTCGGTGCGGACGCCTCAGGCCGTCTCCGCCCGCTTCGCCGCCACCCACAGCTCCTCCATCTCGTCCAGGCTGGCGCCGGCGGGGTCGCGGCCCTGGGCCCGCAGCGCCGCCTCCAGGTGGCGGAAGCGGCGCTCGAACTTGGCGTTGGTGCGGCGCAGGGCGGAATCGGGGTCGACCTCGTAGCGCCGGGCCAGGTTGACGGCGCAGAACAGCAGGTCGCCGATCTCGTCCTCGATCCGGTCCTTCGGCGCTTGGCCGTCGATCTCGGCCCGGATCTCGCCGACCTCCTCCTCGATCTTGTCCAGGATGTCGGCCGGGTCGGTCCAGTCGAAGCCGACCCGCGCCGCCCGCTTCTGCAGCTTCAGCGCCCGGGTCAGGCTGGGCAGGCCGCCGGCGATGCCGTCCAGCACCCCGGCCGGGCGGCCCTCGGCCTCGGCCTTGGCCGCCCGCTCCTCGGCCTTCTGTCGCTCCCACTGCGCCGGCATGCCGTCGGCGTCGACCTCGGCGCCGCCGAACACATGCGGGTGGCGGCGGATCATCTTGTCGACGATCCCGGCCGCCACATCGGCATAGGCGAAGGCGCCGCGCTCCTCCGCCATGCGGGAATGGAACGCCACCTGGAACAGCAGGTCGCCCAGCTCGTCGCGCAGCTCGTCCATGGCGTCGCGCTCGATCGCGTCGGCCACCTCATAGGCCTCCTCGATCGTGTAGGGCGCGATGGTGCGGAAAGTCTGCTGCACGTCCCAGGGGCAGCCGGCCTGCGGGTCGCGCAGCCGGGCCATCACCTCGATCAGGCGGCGGGTGGCGTCCCCGGCTTCGGGGGAATCGGGACGGTCGGTCATCATCGATCTCCGGGCGGGCGGTCCCTTCCTGGTATCGCATCGCGGTCGCGGCCGCAAACCGCGCTCTCGCCTTGCCAAGCCGGCCCCCGCATATTCCTATACCGGCCGGGGCGCTTCGCTCCGGTCCGGAGGGGAAATCCACACCATGTCGTTCATCCGTTCTCTCAGAGCCGTCGCGCTCGCGACCAGCCTGGCCGCCTCGGTCTCGCTCGCCGCCTGCGGCCAGAAGCCGGCGCCGGCGCCGGAGGCACCGGTCGGCCCGACCCAGCTCTTCTCCTACGAGGTGCTGACCTTCAAGCCGCTCGGCCTCGACGACAAGAAGGCGACCTATGCCGACCGCGCCGCCTTCACCGAGCATGTGCGCGACACCGAGTTGCCGAAGATCCTGGACCTGCTGAAGATCCCGGCCGACCAGGTGCAGACCGAGCTGACGCCGGGGGGCTACCAGCTCGAGACCAACGCCTCGCTGCAATCGGCCTTCGAGGCCGATGCCAAGACGTCCGACCTGTTCGCCGCGGCGATCGGCTACACCTTCCGCCAGTGGAGCGTGCTGATCACCGACTTCACGCCGGAAGGGCAGGGCAACACCGCCTATGCCGTGGTCACCTTCAAGGACCACACGCCGAGCGGCGAGGAGGCGCAGGCCTTCTTCCAGCACGCGGCCGAGGTGAACAAGGGGCTGGGCGGCGGCTACACCGCCTTCGGCCACGACCTGTACTTCCTCAACATCGGCGATTCCGAGGGCAAGGCCTATAGCGGCCTGGACGACGCCACCTTCGTGGCCGAGCTGACCAAGGCGGCGCAGAGCTTCAAGGGATCGCCGGTGTCGGTCAGCCGCTCCGGCCGGGTTGATGCCCGCTTCGTCGAGAATGACTGGGCCAAGTCGAAGACCGGCCAGGACTACGCCAAGATCCTGGGCCCTGACCTGACCCGGAAGCTGACCCAGCTGCGCCGGCAGCACGAGCGCGACCTGCGCAAGTTCGGCGCCGAGCACCACTGGAAGTAACGGAAGCCGGCGCCGCCCGACCCGGGCGGCGCCGCTTCATTCGGCGGCTTCGGCCGCGGCGGCGGGGCGAACAACCCGCCGCTGTCCGAAGCGCTGGGCCAGCACCACCTGGAAGATATCGCCCGCGGCGATATAGTCCTTGGCGGCCGCCACCATCTCGCCATAACGACCGGCCGGCAGCACCGGGGTCGGCGCTTCATCGCCCGGATCGGCAGGAAAACGCCGGGTCTGAGGGACTGGTGCCGCAAGCCGCGCCTGCGCCGTCTCGATCCGATCGACCGCCTGCTCCACCGTCACGCCCGTCTCGGGCCAGATCGGAGCCACCCAGAACAGCTCGTCGGTCAGCCGATCGAATAGCAGGATCAGCGTCGGCCGCACGAACAGCATATCGGGCAGATCGAGTGGATTAGGGGCAGGGCGGGGGAGCTTTTCCACCAGCCCCACCGTCTCATAAGCGAAATAGCCGACGAGGCAGGCGAGCGCCTTGGGCAGCCCTTCCGGCACCTCCATGCGGCAACGGCTGACCAGCCCACGCAACGCGGCGAGGCTTTCCTGTGCGCAAGGCTCGTACCGCTGCGGATCGGTGAGCCAGCGCGGATTGATTGCCGCCTCGCGGCCGCGTGCGCGGAAGACGAGATCGGGCGCGAGGCCGATCATGCTGTGCCGCCCGCGCGTGCGCCCACCTTCCACCGATTCGAGCAGATAGTCACCACGGCCCGGCTCGATCAGTTTGAGCGCGGCGGAAACCGGCGTTTCGGTGTCCGCTATCTGTCGACGCCAGACCAGCGTGGGCCGGCCGGCAGCGATCGCGGCGGCAGCCTGCGCGTCGGCCTCTGCGATCGCCATGCTCACTGGCCGGCGGGCGTCGCGCCGAGCAACCGCGCGCGCAGCGCCGCGATCGCCGCCTCGTCACGCTTCGCGCC
>NZ_JBCNNF010000463.1:0-5192 GCF_039594555.1 Inquilinus sp. | reverse complement strand
CCACCGCCGAGACCAGATCGCCGGCATCGCGGGTGACCACCGCCTCGGCGCCCGCCGCCAGCACCGCCTCCTCCTTGCCGCGCCCGACCACGGCATAGGGGATGGCGCCGCGGGCGCGGCACAGCTGGATGATGCCGGATCCGACGCCGCCCGAGGCACCGGTGACCAGCACCCGCTCGCCCGCCGCCACCCGGGCGCGGTCCAGCATGTGCTCGCCGGTCAGGTAGGCGCAGCAGAAGGTGGCCAGCTCGACATCGCTCATCGGCGTGTCGACGCGATGGGCATGGTCGGCCGGCACCGTCATGTACTCGGCATAGCCGCCGTCGCGGCCATGGCCGATGTAGTCGATGTCGGCCAGGCTGTCGTCGTCGCGGTTGTAGATGCTGAAATCGACCATCACTCGCTCGCCGATCCGCGCCGCCGGCACGTCGGCGCCGACTGCGGCGATGCGGCCGACCGTGTCGGTCCCCTGGATGCGCGGGAAGGTCAGCGTCGACCGGTCGCCGCGGCCGCGCCAGCTCGACACCGCCTGCGGGTCCGCCTCGGTGCCGTAGGCGCCCTCGCGGACCCAGACATCGGTGTTGTTCATGCCGCAGGCGGCGACCTCGACCAGCACCTCGCCGGCGGCTGGCCGCGGCACCGGCACGTCGTCGCGATAGACCAGCGCCTCCGGGTCGCCATGGCGGGTCAGGACGACGGCGCGCATGGTCGCGGGAAGGGTGGTGACGGTCATGGCGGCCTCCATCGGGAACAGGACCGCCAGCGTAGGGGGCGGGGGAGGAGAGGGAGGCTGTTTCGGCGAGCGCCGATGGACCAAATCTCCCCGGGGCCGGGTCAATGGAGAGACTTTCTCCCCACCGCCCGGGTCGGAACGGGATTCCGGTTGTCAATTGAACTGATCCTGGATCATTGTCGAATCATGACAATCTGGCAGCCCGATCCCGCCACCCTCCGCCGCCCCGCCTACCTCTCCCTGGCCGACCAGATCGCGCGGGCGATCGCCGACGGGCGGCTGCAGCCGGGGGAACGGCTGGCGGCCCACCGGCACATGGCCGAGACGCTGGACCTGTCGGTGCAGACCGTCAGCCGCGCCTATGAGGAGCTGATCCGCCGCGGCCTGATCTCCGGCGAGACCGGGCGCGGCACCTTCATCCGTCCGCCGCAGCGCGAGCCCGCGCCGCCCTATATTCCGGAGCGGCTGAGCGAGGTGATCGACCTCTCGATCCTGAAGCCCGTGGTGTGCGAGACCCGGCATATCGAGGCGATGAAGGCGGCGCTGCACGAGCTGGCCGACACGCTGCCGCATTCCGCCGTGCTGTCCTTCCGCCCGAACATGCTGTTCGCCCGCCATCGCCGGGTGGCCCAGGCCTGGCTGCGCGATCATTGCGGGGTCGAGGCGACGCCCGGCACGATCCACCTGACCAACGGCGCCACCTCCGGCATGACCATCGCCCTGATGGCCGCGGCCCCACCTGGATCGACCGTGGTGACCGAGGCGGTCGGCCACCACACGCTGGTGCCGCTGGCCGCCTATCTCGGCCTGCGCCTGCGCGGCGTCGCGATCGACGGCGAGGGCGTGATCCCCGAGGCGCTGGACGAGGCCTGCCGCGAGGGCGATGTTCGCGCCCTGTTCGTCATGCCGAACCCGATCAACGCCACCGCCAGCCTGATGGGCGCGGCGCGGCGGGAGGCGATCGTCGAGGTGGCGCGCCGCCGCGGGCTGCAGATCATCGAGAACGACGTTCTGGCGCCGCTGCTGACCGACCGCCTGCCGCCCCTGGCCGCCCTAGCGCCGGAGCGCACGCTACACGTCTCCACCTTCACCAAATGCGTGATGCCGGGGCTGCGCGCCGGCTATCTGGTGGTGCCGGACCGGCTGGGGCCCGGCGTCGCTAATCGCAGCCTGGTCACCAGCTGGATGGCGACCGGGCTGGTGGCCGAGCTGGCCGCCCGCTGGGTCGAGAACGGCACGGCGGCGGAGCTGGTGCGGTGGCAGAACCAGGCGATCCGCGGCCGCCAGGCGATCGCGGCCGAGCTGCTGGCCGGCATCCCGCACAAGGCCCATCCGGAGGGGCTGCATGTCTGGCTGCCGCTGGGCGAGGGGCGGTCGGAGGAGGAGTTCGTGTCCCATGCCCGGCTGCAGGGCGTGGCGATCGCGCCCGGGGCCTCCTTTGCTATCGAGGGCGGCATGGACCGGCAGCCGGCGGTGCGCATCTCAGTCGGGTCGACCACGCCGGAGCAGCTGCGCGACGGGCTGAAGATCGTCGTCAACCTGCTGCAGGGCGAGCCGGAGCCGGTGCTGCTGGCGATGTAGAAACAGGCATGCCTCTGCCTAAGGAATCATCACGCGAGGCGAAATTGTACTGATTTGTTTTTCCATTTGACATGATTTTGTCTCCCTCCCATCGTTGGCGGCAACACAGGCCGTCGCGACACAGGGAGAGCGACTTGCCCGACTCCGTCGTCACCATCGATCCGTGCATCAGCGTCGAAGGCGTGACCAAGCGCTTCGGACCGCTGACCGTGCTGGACGACCTGACCTTCACCGTGAAGCCGGGCGAGAAGCTGGCCCTGATCGGGCCGTCCGGCTCCGGCAAAACCACCATCCTGCGCATCCTGATGACGCTGGAGCAGATCAACGGCGGCCATATCCGGATTGAGGGCGAGCAGCTGTTCCACATGCCGCGGAACGGCGGGCTGGTGCCGGCCGACGAGCGCCACCTGCACAGGATGCGCGCCAAGATCGGCATGGTGTTCCAGCTGTTCAACCTCTTCCCGCACAAATGCGTGCTGGATAACGTCACCCTGGCCCCGATCCTGACCGCCGGCGTCGACCGCAAGACCGCCGAGGCCCGGGCGATGGAGCTCTTGGAACTGGTCGGCATGGCCGGCAAGGCCAAGGCGATGCCAGCGCAGCTGTCCGGCGGCCAGAAGCAGCGCGTGGCCATCGCCCGCGCTTTGGCACTGAAGCCGAAGATCATGCTGTTCGACGAGGTCACCTCGGCCCTCGACCCCGAGCTGGTGGAGGAGGTGCTGAACGTCATGCGCCGCCTGGCCGCCGAGACCGACATGACCATGTTGCTGGTCACCCACGAGATGAGCTTCGCCCACGACTTCGCCGACCGGGTCCTGTTCTTCGATCGCGGCCGGATCGTCGAGGAGGGGCGGCCGGACGAGATCTTCCGGCACCCGCGCGAGGAGCGGACCCAGACCTTCCTCAAGAAGATCATCGCCGCCGGCCACAGGGTCTGACCCGGGCCGCCGTACCGCAAACGAGAAAACAGGAGAGGCAGAGATGAACAAGGGATTTCGCGCGCGTCTGGTCCTGGCCGCCGTATCGGCCGTGGCTCTGGCACAGCCGGCCGCGGCCGACACGCTGGACAATCTGAAGGAGCAGGGCTTCGCCCGCATCGCCATCGCCAATGAGCCGCCCTTCACTGCGGTGGCGGCGGACGGCAAGGTCTCCGGCGCCGGGCCGGACGTGGCGCGCGAGGTGTTCAAGCGCATGGGCGTGCCCGACGTGGTCGCCTCGATCTCGGAATACGGCGCCATGATCCCCGGGCTGCAGGCGCGCCGCTTCGACGCCGTCACCGCCGGCCTGTTCATGAAGCCGGAGCGCTGCCGCGCCGTGGCCTATTCCCAGCCGATCCTGTGCGACGGCGAGGCCTTCGCGGTGAAGAAGGGCAACCCGTCGAACTTCCAGAGCTATGCCGACATTGCCGCCAACGCCGTCGCCAAGATCGGCGCGCCGGGCGGCGGCACCGAGGAGCGGCTGGCGCTGGAGGCCGGGGTTCCGCGCGAGCGGGTGATCGTGGTGCCGGACGGGCAGAGCGGCATCAAGATGCTGCAGGACGGCCGCATCGACGTCTATTCGCTGCCGATCCTGTCGATCCAGGACCTGCTGAAGAAGGCCCGCGACCCGAATATCGAGATGGTCGGGCCGGTGAAGAACGCGCCGGTCTATTGCGACGGCGCCGCCTTCCGCAAACAGGACACAGCGCTGCGCGACGCCTTCGACAAGGAGCTGGCGGCGCTGAAGCAGTCCGGCGAGTTCGCCAAGATCGTCGAGCCCTACGGCTTCTCGGCCAAGGCCGCGATCGAAGCCAACCGCGACCAGCTCTGCGGCAGCGCGAACTGACGGTGCGGGGAGACGGGCCGGTGCCAACCCCCTCACCCGAAATCGCTGTCGCGATTTCGACCTCTCCCCGGGGGAGAGGTGATGCATGCTCTCGCCGCGAGAAGGGTGCCTTCCCTCTCCTTGGGGAGAGGGAGGGACCCGCCGCTTGCGGCGGGAGGGTGAGGGGGCGGCTCCGGCCTCGCCATAGGGACACGATGCCCCTGCGAGCCGCCGCATGAGCCAGTGGGAAGGCTATCTCGGGCTGATCCTCGACGGCGCCTGGGTGACGATCGAGCTGACCGTGCTGGGCTGCGCCCTGGCGCTGGTCATGGCCTTCCTGGCCGGGCTGGGGCGAATCTCGTCCAATTTCGCCATCCGCACCATCGCCACGACCTATGTCGAGTTCTTCCGCGGCACGTCGATCTTCGTGCAGCTGTTCTGGATCTATTTCGTGCTGCCGTTGGCCGGGTTCGAGCTGAGCCCGTTGCTGGCCGGGGTGCTGGCCCTCGGCCTCAATGTCGGGGCCTATGGGGCCGAGGTGGTGCGCGGCGCCGTGCAGTCGATCGGGCGCGAGCAGCGCGAGGCCTGCGTCGCGCTGAACCTGACCCGGCGCCAGAGCCTGTGGCATGTCATCCTGCCCCAGGCCTTCGTGCTGATGCTGCCGACCTTCGGCAACAACGCCATCGAGCTGTTAAAGGCCACCGCCGTGGTGTCGCTGATCTCGCTGACCGACCTGACCTTCCAGGCCCAGATCGTGCGGGCCCAGACCGGCAGCACCGCCTTCCCTTTCCTCACCATCCTGGTGATCTATTTCGCGCTGGCGATGCTGATCTCGGCCGGGGTGCGGGCGCTGGAGCGCCGCCTGGCCCGAGGCCTCGACGGCGTGCGGAGCTGAGCCATGGATTGGGACTGGGCCTTCGTCGCCGAGATTCTCCCGACCCTGATCGAGGGCGTGAAGATCACCATCCTGGCCACCATCCTGGGCTACGCCCTGGCGGTGGTGCTGGGCCTCGGCCTCGCCTTGCTGCGCCGGACCCGCCGCCGCTGGCTGGCCCGGATCACCGGCTTCGTGATC
>NZ_JBCNNF010000462.1:0-5222 GCF_039594555.1 Inquilinus sp. | reverse complement strand
AGTGGTAGGGGTGCAGGCTTTCGCCCAGCACCGCCATGGCGATCGCCGCGGTCATCACGGGCGACAGGTTGATGAACAGGCTGGTGCGGCTGGGCCCCAGCAGGCGGATCGCCTGCATCCACAGATACGGCGCCAGGATCGAGGTCGGGATCCCGGCATAGAGGATCAGCCCGACCGCCGTGGCGCTGTGCGGCGCCGCCGGCGCCAGCAGCCAGCCGGGCAGCAGGAACAGCGTGGCGAAGGCGATCTGCAGGTACAGCGACGGCCAGGCCGGCAGCGGCATGTGCCAGCGCCGCAGCAGCACGCCGTAGCCGGAATAGGTGATGCAGGCGACCAGCATCATGCCGTCGCCCGGCGCCAGCCCGCCGCTGAACGGCGCCAGCGGGTCGCCCTGGCCCAGCAGCAGCGTCAGCCCGGCCAGCGACAGCACCCCGCCGCCCACCATGCCCAGCGTCGGCGCCTCGGCCAGCAGCAGGCTCGACAGCGCCATGGTCAGCAGCGGCACCAGCGACACCACGAAGCCCATCTTGGTGGCCGAGGTGGTCTCCGCCGCGTAATAGGCCAGCCCCTGATAGGCGGCCATGCCGAGCAGCCCCAGCACCGCCAGCTTCGCCAGATGCGGCCGGATCTCGCGCCGCAGCCGCCACACCGGCCGGGCCAGGAACGGCGTCAGCAGCAGCAGCGCCAGAGCCCAGCGCTCGAAGGCGATGACGCTGGGATGGACCGCCGTCGCCGCCAGCTTGGTGACGACGACGTTGCCGGACCAGATCGCCACGGTGACGACCGGCAGGGCGAACCAGCGCAGAGGGGTGTGCGACGTGGACATGGAGAGACCCTAGCGCCTGGCGGGTTCGAGATATATAACGATGATCGGACAGACGATGGAGAGGAGGGGACAGATGACCGACCGCCTGCCCGCGCTGCGCGGCGCCCCGCCGGACCCGCTGTCCTTCCGCACCGAGGATTATCCCGCCGGCATGGTGTGGCCGGAGGCGGCGCTGCCCTGGGGCAAGCTCAACTACGCCGTCCGCGGCCTGATGGTGGCGACGGTCGGCGGCGTGCGCTACCTGTCGCCGCCGCAATATGCGATCTGGACCCCGCCGGATGTGGTCCATGCCTGCCACAACCGCGACGCCGTGCGCTATGTCTCGGTCTATGTCGTGCGCGAGCTCTGCGCCACACTGCCGGCCGAGCCCTGCACCCTGGCGCTGAGCCCGCTGATCAAGGCGATCCTGGCCGATGTCGACGCGCGCGGCGTGAAGGTGCCGCGGAGCGAGGAGGACCTGCGGCTGGCGCAGGTGCTGGTCGACCAGATCCGCCTGGCGCCGCGCCACTCCTCCTATCTCCCGGTGTCGGACGACCCGGCTCTGCGCACCGTGCTGGAGGCGCTGCAGCGCGAGCCGGGCGACCGCCGGTCGCTGGCCGAATGGGCGCGGGTCACCGGCACCACCGAGCGGACGCTGTCGCGCCACTGCCAGCGCGATCTCGGCATGTCCTTCGCCGAATGGCGGCAGCGGATGAAGCTGGTGGCGGCGCTGTCGCGGCTGGAGGAGGGGGCGTCGGTCGGCGCGGTGGCGCGCGACCTGGGCTACGGCAACGCCTCGGCCTTCATCGCCATGTTCCACCGCCTGACCGGCACGACGCCGGACCAGATGCGCAAGGACGGTCTGCGCCGCGACCGGGAGGCGGCGTAGGGCCGCCCCCCGGTCCGCAGCGCGCCGCTCTACAGCACGAAGTCGCCGGCGACCAGGGTGGTGGCGCTGATGACGTTGATCTGCATGTCGGCCACCTTGTCGCCGTTCACGTCGATCAGCACCGACTGCAGGCCGCCGCCGGCCACCACCCGCACCTCGTGCCCGGCGCCGGTGAAGGCGCCGCCGCCGAGGAAGGTGAAGGCGGTGTTGCCGTTGCCGGCATTGCCGTCGGCGTCGATGGCCGACAGGTCGATGCGGTCACCCTCGGCATGCGAGAAGTCGTTGATGCTGTCGCGATTGGCGGCGACGGTCGTACTGTCGGAGATGGCGGTGTAGACGAAGCGGTCGGCCCCGGCGCCACCCTTCAGGGCATCCGCCCCGCCACCCCCGGTGAGCACGTCGTTCCCGGCCAGGCCCCACAGCGCGTTGGCCCCGGCGCTGCCGGTGATGATGTCGCCATAGGCCGAGCCCATCACGTTCTCGACGCCGCTGTAGGTGTCGCCCGCCGCGTCGCCGGCGCTGCCGCCGGTGACCAGGTTGACCGTCACCGCCGCCGTTGCGGAATCGTACAGGGCGATGTCGGTGCCGTTGCCGCCGTTCAGCACGTCGGCGCCGGTGCCACCGGTCAGGTAGTCGTCGCCGTCGCCGCCCTGCAACTGGTCGGCCCCCGCCTCGCCGTAGAGCAGATCGTTGCCGGCATCGCCGGTGATGATGTCGCCGCCGGCGCCGCCATAGAGCCGGTCGGTCCCGGCCAAGCCGCGTAGCGTGTTGGCGCCGGCATCGCCGATGACGGTGTCGTCGAAGGCCGAGCCCAGCACGTTCTCGACGCTGACGAAGCTGTCCCTGGCCGCGGCGCCGCCGGTCCCGCCGGTGGCGAGGCTCAGCGCCACCCCGGCGGCGGCCTCGGCGTAGTTCGCGGTGTCGGTGCCGGCCCCGCCATTCAGCACATCGGCCCCGTCGCCGCCGATCAGCAGGTCGTCGCCGTCGCCGCCCTGCAGCGTGTCGGCGCCGGCCTCGCCATAGAGCGAGTCGTTGCCGGCACCGCCCGCGAGCACGTCGTTGCCGCCGCGCCCCCACAGCGTGTTGGCGCCGGCATCGCCGGTCAGGCTGTCGGCGAAGGCCGAGCCGCCGAGAGTCTCGATCCCGGTCAGCACGTCGCCGGCCGCATCGCCGCCGTTGGCGGTGCTGGTGGCAAGATTGATCGTGACCGCGGCGGCAGACGCCGCATAATCCGCCCGGTCGATGCCGGCGTCGCCGTTCAGCGCATCGGCCCCGGCGCCTCCGGCGAGCACGTCGTTGCCGGCGCCGCCCGACAGGGTGTTGGCCGCGGCATCGCCGGTCAGCGTGTCGGCATAGGCGGAGCCGGTCACGGCCTCGATGGCGATCAGCTGGTCGCCCTGCGCATCGCCGCCGGATGTGCCGTGCGTGCCGAGATTGACCGTCACCGCCGCCGCGGAGGTCGAGTAATCCGCCGTGTCGAAGCCGGCGCCGCCATCGAGGGTGTCGGCTCCCGCGGCGCCACGCAGCGTGTCGGCGCCGTCACCTCCGCGAAGCACATTCGCCCCGGCATTGCCGATCAGCTGATCGTTTCCGACCGCGCCCCACACATTCTCGATGCTGGTCAGGCGGTTGCCATCCGATGTCGTCCCGGCCGCGAGATCGACGATCACATATCCACTGCGCGGCTCGGATCCATATTTGAGCGTATCCGTGCCAGCCCCGCCATCCACCCGGCTGCCCCCCCGGGCCGTAATGGCATCGTCACCATTGCCGCCGAGCAGGGTCGCGCCGCTTTCGCTGAAATTGTAAATGATGTCGTTGCCGTCGCCGCCATCGATGTAATAGGCGCCGTACAGGGCATCGTCACCGCCCAGGCCGTACAGGGCCGTGGTGATGCTCCACGAGTCATTATAGACTGTATCGTTGCCATTGGTCAGCGTGAAGACGCTGTAGTAGTCATAGTTATCAAGATACCATTGCACGCTTCCAATGATGCTATCGACACCATTCAATACAAGATGTTCATAATCGATTTGAAACCGGGTGTCGTCGGATCGAACCCAATAGATGCGAACGCCGACACCATCGGGGCCGATCACGGTGCCGCTGAGGTCCATCGCCTTCCCTTCCTGGCCAGGAATGGTGAAGGAGGCGAGAGCAGAACTGTAATTTTCGAGCTCGTTTATGCCGGACATTGACCCTCCAATAATATTAATTTTATGACAATTTCAAATCATACGGTCGCAACATCGGCTGGCCGGCTCTTCCGGCTCGCGGCCGGATCCGGGTGCGCCATGCGGCTTCCAGACTGCCGCTAGTCTACGCCGCATCGCCGCCGTTCCGCCAGCCCTCACCGCCCGACGGGTCAGAAGATTGTCACAGGATCCGACGGCTGTCCTCGCTCACACCGCCGGCGCCGCGTCGGTGACCGTCTCCCGGTTCATGGTCCGGCGCTGCGCCGCCAGGCGGTCGAGCTGGGCCCGCAGCCCCGGATGCTTCGACACGAACATGCGGAAGTCCCGCTCCGGCAGCGCCAGCAGCTGGCAGAAGTCGATGGCGGTGACGTCGGCTGAGCGGCGGGCCCGGCTCAGCAGCGCCATTTCGCCGAAGAACTCGCCGGGGCCGAGCGGGATCTCGCGCCCGTCGACATTCACCTGCACCGCGCCGGAGGAAATGAAATAGGCGGCATCCGGCCGCCCGCCCTTGCGGATGATGCGGTCGCCCGGCGCGGCGGCGCGCGGCTGGAACAGCAGCAGCAGGTCCTCGCGCGCCTCCCGGTCCAGCTCACCGAAGATCGGGAACAGCTCGACCAGGGTCTGGATCCGCAGCCCGCGCTCGCTCTCGCGCGCCGCGTTGCGCCGCTGCAGCTCGTCCAGCTGCGTCTCCAGCGCGGCGAGGCGCTTCTGGCCGTAGCGGCCCGGCCGCATGCGGCCCACCAGCCGGTCGACGGCCGCGAAGGTCAGCGGGTTGAGGGTGATCGAGATCAGCGCCCCGGCCAGCACCAGGTCGCGCCCCTCCGGCGGCAGCAGGCCCATCGACAGGCCGAGCCCGGCCAGGATGAAGGAAAACTCGCCGATCTGCGCCAGGCTGGCGGCCACGGTCAGGGCGGTCGCGCTCGGATAGCCCAGCAGCAGCACGATGCCGAAGGCGACGATCGACTTGCCGAGGATGATCAGCGCCACCACCGCCACCACGGCCAGCGGCTCGCGCAGCACGATCGATGGGTCGAACAGCATGCCGACGGAGACGAAGAACAGCACCGCGAAGGCATCCTGCAGCGGCATCGAGTTCGCCGCCGCCCGGTGGCTGAAATCCGACTCGCTCAGAACCACCCCGGCGAAGAAGGCGCCGAGGGCGAAGGACACGCCGAACACTACGGCCGAGCCATAGGCGATGCCGACGGCGACGGCGAGGACGGAGAGGGTGAACAGCTCGCGCGAGCCGGTGCGCGCCACCTGCTTCAGCACCCAGGGCACCACCTTGGGGCCCAGCAGCATGGCGAGCGCCACGAAGGCCGCGACCTTGCCG
>NZ_JBCNNF010000461.1:0-5234 GCF_039594555.1 Inquilinus sp. | reverse complement strand
GGTGCCCAGCCCGCGGATGCCGAAGAAGGCCATCAGGCCGCGTGCGGCCGGCGGCAGGGGCGTGCCGATCAGGCTGGCCCAGCCGCAGATCGGGCGGATGACCAGCAGCAGCGCCGCGCCTGCCGCGATCTCCGGCCAGCCCAGCAGGTCCAGCGCGCCGTTGCCGATCGCGACGCCGAACACCAGCAGCACCACGACCATGAGCACGCGCTCGATCTGCTCGGAGAACTCGGCCATCGCGCCGTGGAAGTCGCTGCCGCGATCGGTCGCCCGCAAGGTCACCGCGGCGATGAACACGGCGACGAAGCCGTAGCCGGCCGCCATCTCGGTCAGGCCGTAGGAGATCAGGGTGACGCCGACCGCGACCAGGCCGTCGCCGGTGCGGGACAGCTTCAGGCGCGGCAGCCGGAAGGTCAGCCAGCCGAAGACGCGGCCGGCGGCATAGCCGATCGCCGCGCCGCAGCCGATCCTCCAGGCCACGTCGACAGACAGCCAATGGGCCCAGACGGCCTCGGGCGATGCGGCGGCGAGCGCCATTGCCAGCACGACGAAGGGGAAGGCGAGGCCGTCATTCAGCCCGGCCTCCGAGGTCAGGGCGAAGCGGACCTCGCCGCCTTCCTCCTCCCCGGGCGGGCCGACCTGCACGTCGCAGGCCAGGACCGGGTCGGTCGGCGCCAGCGCGGCGGCGACCAGCAGGGCCGCCGCCCAGCTCAGGCCGAGGCCGGCCCAGCACACAGCCGCCATCGCGGCGATGGTGAGGGGCATGGCGATGCCGAGCAGGCGGAAGGTCGCCTGCCATCGTCGCCAGCCGAAAGGCCGCTCGACCCGCAGCCCGGCGCCCATCAGCGCGATCAGGATCACGAACTCGACCATGTGCTCCAGCACCCGCTGCTGCAGCAGGAAGGCGGAGGCATGGCTGATCCAGGCGCTGTGCGGCGCGGCAAAGCCGATGCCGACCGCGACGATCGGCAGCGACAGCGGCAGGCGGTTGACCACCATCGGCAGCCACGCCGCCAGCAGCACCAGGAGGCCGAGGACGAGACTGATCACCGCAGCGGTGTCGATCGACTCCGGCATTTCACTGTCGCCAAGATGGGGAACGGTCTGATCGGTTGGTGGATGCGCATCTCCGCATGCCGGACCAACAGCGTTACCGGTGCTGCGGTTTCCTTTGCTTGTCCTCCGCTTCGCTTCATTGCGCTGGTCCCGAATTTTTCTTCGGCGGTCGAACGGGCGGAGCCAGGGTCCTGTTGAGCCTTCAGTGCGCACCGGACCCACGCGGCGCTCCGGGCGCGGTGGAACAGGAGATCCCGATGACCGACCCGAAAGAGCATCTGACCCACTGGCTGCGCGACGCCTATGCCATGGAGAGCCAGGCCGTCTCCCTGCTGGAGACCCAGATCAGCCGGCTCGAGACCTATCCCCAGGCGCGGGCGAAGGTGCAGGAGCATCTGCAGCAGACCCACCGCCAGCGGCAGGACGTGGAGGACTGCCTGGCCAAGCTCGGCGCCGATCCCTCGACCCTGAAGGACATCGCCCAGAAGACCATCGCCAATGTCCAGGGGATGTTCCACGCGATGAGCGAGGACGAGGTGCTGAAGCACGCCCTCGGCAGCTATGCCTTCGAGCAGTTCGAGGCCGGCAGCTACCGCATGCTGGCGGCGGCGGCCCGCGACGCGGGCGAGCCCGGCATCGCCGAGACCTGCGAGCGCATCCAGGTCGAGGAGGAGGAGATGGGCGACTGGATCTGGGAGCAGATGCCGACCCTGACCCAGGAATACCTCAGCCGCTCCGAAGCGGGCGCCACGGCGAAGCGCTGACCCTCACCCTTCTCCAGAAAAGGTGGTCCATGTTCATTCATATCAAGCAGCTGCAGTTCAATGCCCGAGTCTCCGAGCCCGATCCGCGTTTTGCCAAGCTGCTGCTGGAGCAGTTCGGCGGCGGCAATGGCGAGCTCAAGGCGGCCATGCAGTACTTCGTCCAGGCCTATGCGGCGCGGAAGCCCTATCCCGACAAATACGACCTGCTGATGGACATCGCGACCGAGGAGCTGTCGCATCTGGAGATCGTCGGCGCCACCATCACCATGCTGCTCAAGGGCGTGAACGGCGAGCTCAAGGACGCGCTCGACGTGACCGGCATTCCAAGCCTGTCCGAAGGCGGCAGCGCTGCGCGGGACGGGCTGATCCATGAGGCCCTGGCGATGCCGCATTTCGCCGTCCTCAGCGGCGGCGGCCCGTTGCTGGAAGACAGCCAGGGCAACCCCTGGAGCGGCGCCTATGTCAACGCCAATGGCGACCTGACGGTCGATCTCCGCTCCAACATCGCCGCCGAATCCCGCGCCAAGATCGTCTACGAATACCTGCTGAAGTTCACCGACGATCCCTATGTGCGCGAGACGCTGCGGTTCCTGATGACCCGCGAGATCACGCATTTCCGGCAGTTCGAGGCGGCGCTGGAGACCATCCAGCCGAACTATCCGCCCGGGATCCTGCAGGGCGACCCGCGCCATGTCGCGACCGCCTACAACATGTCGCAGGGCGAGGACCAGCGCGGCCCGTGGAACGAGGGCGCGCAGGCGCCGTTCGGCCGTGACTGGCTCTATGTCTCCGATCCGGTGGCCAATGTCGGGCTGACCCAGGGTGAAGCCCTGCATGGCGACCGTGACGTCGAATCCGACACCGATGGCGGCGACGTCGAGAAGACGCTGAGCCGGCAGCGGAGCGACGAGATCGCCGCGGCCGAGGGCGAGCCCGGCGATCCGTGGACGGGCTATGACGATGTCCCGCGCCCGATGTCCTGGGACCCCTCGGAGGATGCGCCGGCCGCGGGCGGAAAGACGCGGGGCAAGAAGAACGGGCAGTCGGGCCGGGCCGGCCGGACCCATTGATTACGGGCGGAGCCGACGCGCCGTCACGGCGCGTCGGCCTGCGTCAGGCGAACAACTCGTCCAGCGCGCGACCGGACGAGACCAGCTCGGCCGAGACCCGGGCGACCAGCTCCCTCAGCCTCCGGTTCCGAATGACGCCGCGCGCGTCGTCGACCGTGAACCAGCGGACCGCGCGCTCCTCCCGCTCCGGAAACCGCTCCAGCCGCTGCTCCACCGCCATGACATAGACCGCGACCCGGCAGCGGAGCTGCCGCCGCGGCTTGCGCTTGCGGTGCCGGTAGTATCCACGCGGGCGGCCCTCGATCGGCCCGACGGCGCCGGCCTCCTCGAACGCCTCGCGGGCGGCCGCATGGTGCGGGGCTAGGCGCTTCATTAGGTTGCCCTTGGGGATGATCCACTTCCCCGACCGGCGGCTGGTGATCAGCAGGACCTCGAGGGTGCCGTCCTCGTCGAAGCGGACGGGAAGCGCGCCGACCTGCGGCCTGATGGTCACCCCCACGGATCTCTCCTTCATGCTGTCCGATCGGACAACACGGCGGACCGTCGGACGGTTCGGACCATGATCCCGGCCTTTTTATCCGGCGGCATCGAACGGCTGCTCGCCCGGCCCTGTTGAGCCTTGGATCATCATCAGGAGGCCGAGGCATGAAGGCCCTGTGCTGGCACGGCAAGGCGGATATCCGCTGGGACACCGTGCCCGACCCCGGGATCGAGCATCCGCGGGACGCGATCATCAAAGTGACCAGTTGCGCCATCTGCGGCTCCGACCTGCATCTCTATGACGACTTCATGCCGGGCATGAAATCGGGCGACATCATGGGCCACGAGTTCATGGGCGAGGTGGTCGAGGTCGGGCCGGGGAACAAGCGGCTCAAGGTCGGCGACCGGGTGGTGGTGCCCTTCACCATCTGCTGCGGCGAATGCGAACAGTGCCGGCGCGGCAACTTCTCGGTCTGCGAACGGACCAACCGCAACGCCGAGATGGCGGCGAAGATGTTCGGCCACACCACCGCCGGGCTGTTCGGCTACACCCACCTGACCGGCGGCTATCCCGGCGGCCAGGCGGAATATGTCCGCGTGCCCTATGCCGATGTCGCGCCGGTGAAGATCCCCGACGGGCTGACGGACGAGCAGGTGCTGTTCCTCGGCGACATCTTTCCCACCGGCTGGCAGGCCGCGGCGCAATGCGACATCCAGCCGACCGACACCGTGGCGATCTGGGGCTGCGGGCCGGTCGGGCAGTTCGCGATCCGCGCCGCGCTGCTGCTCGGCGCCGAGCGGGTGATCGCGATCGACAATGTGCCGGAGCGGCTGTCGATGGCCCGGGCCGCCGGCGCCGAGACGATCGACTTTGCCGAGGAGAGCGTGCTGGACCGGCTGCGCGAGCTGACCCATGGCCGCGGGCCTGAGAAATGCATCGACGCGGTCGGGCTGGAGGCCCATGCCGGCCGGCCCGTCGATTCCATGATCGACCGGGCCAAGCAGGCGGTGATGCTGGGCACCGACCGGCCGCATGTGCTGCGCGAGGCGATCTATGCCTGCCGCCCGGCCGGCACCGTGTCCGTCCCCGGCGTCTATGGCGGGCTCTTGGACAAGATCCCGTTCGGCGCCGCCATGAACAAGGGGCTGACCTTCCGCATGGGCCAGACCCATGTGAACCGCTGGACCGACGACCTGCTGCGCCGCATCCAGGACGGCCAGATCGATCCATCCTTCGTCATCACGCACACCGAGCCGCTGTCGCACGGACCGGAGCTCTACAAGACGTTCCGGGAGAAGCATGACGGCTGCATCAAGGTGGTGCTCAAGCCCTAGGAGGCCGGCGATGAGATCCGATTTCCGCGGCGCGCCCGCGAACCCGTTCCCCTCGGCCCGCCGCGTCGCGCACGGGCTGGGGCTGTTCAGCATCGCGCTCGGTGCGCTGGAGCTGCTGGCGCCGCGCGGCCTGTCGCGCTGGCTGGGCCTGCGCAGCGATCCGCGGGTGGTCCAGGCCTATGGCGCGCGGGAGGTTGCGACCGGCCTGGCGATCCTCGGCCGGTCGCAGGACCCGGCGCCCTTCGTCTGGGCCCGCGTCGCCGGCGATGCGCTGGACCTGGCCACGCTGGCGGCGGTCGCCGGCGGCAGCCGTGCGCGCGGCCGCCTCGGCTTCGCTGTCGCCGCGGTGATCGGGGTGACGGTGATCGACGCGCTGTGCGCCCAGTCGCTGTCGTCCCGGCAGCCGCATCGCGGGCCGGTGCGCGGGCCGGGCGGCCGGCGCGGGTAACCGGCGCGGGCGACCCGCGGATGGCCGCCCCGCGCAAAAGCAAATCACAAAATATTGGTTCGGCCGCCGGGCGCGCCGCGC
>NZ_JBCNNF010000460.1:0-5270 GCF_039594555.1 Inquilinus sp. | reverse complement strand
AGGACGGCGCCGCCCTCCAGTTCGAAGATGGCGTTGGCGCTGGCGCCATGCGCGTACCAGGACCCGGCCGGGTTGCTCTCATGGCAGTAGACGGCGAGGGGGCGGCGGCCGGCGACCAGGCGGGCGGCGTCCAGCGTGTGGATCGCCATGTCCAGTAGCAGCACATGCCGCATCTCCTCGCGGAAGCCGCCGAAATGCGGCGCGACGAAGAAGTCGCAATGCACGCCCGTGATCTCGCCGATCAGGCCGTTGGATGCGGCCCGCTGCAGCCGGCGGATGCCGGGGTGATAGCGCCGGTTCTGCACGACCGCATGCACCCGGCCGGCCTTTTTCGCCGCCGCCACCAGCTCCCGCGCGGCCTCCAGGCTGTCGGCCATCGGCTTCTCGCTCAGCACGTGGCAGCCGCGGGCCAGGCCGGCCAGCACCACGTCGCGCCGCGCGGGCGGCACCACCACGTCGAACAGGATGTCGGGCTTGAGGCGGTCGAGCAGGGCCGGGACATCGGTGCCGGTCTCGGCGCCGGCCAGCCCGAACTCGTCGGCGCGGCCGCGGGCGCGGGCGGGGTCGAGATCGGCCAGGCCGACCACCTCCAGCCCCTCGATCTGGCGGGCGGCTTCGAGCCAGGCCCGGCTCATGGCGCCGCATCCGGCAAGGACGGCTCGCACTTCGATATCGCTCCCCTCAACCCGGCGGATTGTTCGATTGTGTCGCCGTAAACGTTTACGATATTGATGTCGGACGTATCTGCCTGTCAATCCGGTTGTGGCATTGCCGGGGCGTTCGGTTGCACTCTGTCGCCGCGGAAGGGAGGGAATCGCTTGGGAATCCGCGAGCTCGCGAAGCATCTGAACATCTCGATCGGGACCGTCTCCCGCGCCCTCAACGGCCGTGGCGACGTCAATCCGGAAACCCGGCGGCGGGTGCTGGAGGCGGCGGCCGAACTCGGCTATTCGCCGAACCAGTCCGGCCGCAGCCTGCGCCAGGGGTCGACGCGGGCGATCGCCTTCATGCTGCAGGCCTATAGCGGGCCGGAGCCCTATGGCGAGCCGTTCTTCATCGGCCTGTTCGACGGGGTGCAGGAGGTGCTGGCCCGGCACGGGCTCGACCTGATCGTGCTGCTGAACACGCCGGACGGCGACCACGAGGCACAGCTGCGCCGGGTGGTGGAGCGGCGCCTGGCCGACGGCATTCTCCTGCCCTGGACCCGGCGGATCGACCCGCGGCTCGACTTCCTGGCTCAGCGCCGCTTCCCCTTCGCGGCGCTGGGCCGCAGCCTGTCCGGCGGCGACCACCCCTGGCTCGACCTCGATTTCCACCAGGCGGCCGGGACCGCAATCGGCCGGCTGGCCGGCTTCGGCCACCGCCGCATCGCCCTCGGCAATGCCGGGCACGACCTGATGCAGGGCCATGTGCTGCTGGACGGCTACCGCCAGGCCTTGGCCCGGAATGGTATCGCCTTCGACGAGGCGTTGGTGCAGGGCGAGGAGATGACCGAGGCCGGCGGCTACCGGCTGGTCGACGCGCTGCTGCGGCGCGGGCCGCCGCCCACCGCGCTGTTCGTGGTCAACGAGCGCATGGTGGTCGGCGCCTATCGCCGGCTGAACGAGGCCGGGCTGCGGCCGGGGCGGGAGATCGCGGTGATCGGCGGCATGATCGACAGCCCGTTCAGCCGTTTCCTGTCGCCGGCCCTGACCTGCTTCCGCCTGTCGCTGCACGATCTCGGCGTGAAGCTGGCGGAGGCGCTGCTGGCCACCATGCCCGGTTATGCCGATGACTATGGCGGCCTGGTGCAGGATCTCTGGCCGCTGGAGCTGGTGCCGCGGGAAAGTGACCGGGTGCCCCTGGGCGGATGATCCCTATCGATTAGGTTCCGGTTGACGGGATGGGAATTCCCTCCGTAGCCTCCTCCCTGTCATAAGAAATTCAAGAATGATTCACAACCGAGGGGGAAGGCGATCATGAGCCTGAGCTTCAGGGATGCCCTGTCCGGAGTCACGCAGACTCGCCCCGCCGTCGCCAAGCAATCCCCCAACGCGGTCCAGTTCAACCAGTCGGTGCAGCGCGCCAAGGACGAGACGCCGGCAACGCCACCGGCGCAGCAGGCGGAGGCGCCGCCGGTCTATCCCTGGAACAGCGCACCGGCCGGGATCGTCGAGCGCAAGATCGAGCCGGGGGTGTGGCCGTTCCGGATCTATGCGCAGGAGGGTGTCGATCCGAAGGACAACAAGGCGCAACTGGCGGCCACGTCTCAGCTCGACCCGAAGGCCTTCGGCAACCGGCCCGGCGCGTCCGGCGATATCGACCAGCAGCTCGAGTCCGGCGACAAGGTCTATGTCCTCGATTCGGACCGGCTCGGCCTGCTGGAGAACCAGCGAACGGCCCTCGCCACCGCCAGCGACCCGAAGAAGAGCGAGGCGGAGCGGGACAAGGCGAAGGACGACCTGGTCGTCGCCATCGCGCAGGAGGTCGACACCGCCTCGCTGGGCCAGGGCGTACCCAGCTTCGGCCGCGACGCCAATGGCAACGGCAAGCTCGAGGGCAGCGAGTTCAGCCCTCTGGTCGCGCCGATCGCCGAACGCGCCCCGAACGACCCGGTCTTCCTCGATGCCCTGAACCAGGTGCGCGAGATGAAGGAGCGGTCGTGGAAGGCCGATGGCCGGACCACCGACCAGCTCGGCAAGATCGCGGAGGCGGGCGACCGCGGCGATTACGCCGCGGTGACGGCCGAGACCAAGCGGCAACTGGTCGCCCTCGCCGACGGCACGGAGGGGCCGGAGGCGGCGAAGATCACCGCCCTGACCAGGCGCGCGGGCATCTACCAGGCCTATTCCGGCGGCGACGAGAAGCAGTACCTCGCCGCGGTCCAGGAAGGGACCAAACAGGCGGTGCAGGAACTGCGGGTCGAGCGCCCGGTGCGGGAGCTGCAGGCCGCCTGGGGCAAGGGCGGCACCGACGGGGCCAAGGCCTTCCTGGCCAAGCTGCGCGAGAAGACGGACACCAAGGACAGCCTGCCGGGCAGCGGGTCCCTGTTGGCCTCCGACCCCCGCGTCCAGGGGCTGGTCGACCAGTCGATCGACGCGATCGCCGGGTCGCAGTCCAGCGGCGGCGACCGCCGGGCCCAGATGCAGGCGATGATCGACCTCGGCGCGTCCTGCCAGACCATCCTCTACAATGACGGCGACAAGCCCGGCGCCGGCAAGGCCTTCGTCGACCACGTGGCCGCCCGCATCGTCGACAAGATGAACAGCGACCTCAAGGGCGGCCACATCAACCTGCTGCACGAGCAGACATTCTTCAGCTTCATGAGCCGCGAGGACACGGAAGGCTCCGGCACCTCGCTGCTGACCGCCATCGCCGCGCGGACCGCGACCCTCGGCGCCGACGAGCAGGCGAAGCAGAAGCAGAAGGGCGAGCCCGGCTTCAGCAACTATCTGTCGCAGAACTCGAACGCCCAATGGGCGGTGCGGCGCAGCATCGAGCAGTTCGACGCCGCCGCGACCAAGCAGGACGACAAGATCAACAAGCTCTACAACGAGCTCTATCACGGCCTCAGCGGCTGGGGCGGGGTGAAGCCCGACGACCCGATCCCCGCGACGGACCAGCTGGCGCGCGACATGGAGGCGATCGACAACCTGTCGCCGGACAACCAGAAGAAGGCGCAGGAGCTCACGCGGGAGGGCGAGAAGAAGCTGCCGCAATGGGAGCGGCAGGAGAGCATCCAGCTCGCGCTCAACCTGTACAAGGGCGACCTGAAGAAGGTCGACGGCTTCGACACCGAGGCGCCGATCCCGATGCTCTTCGGCACCGGGATCATGCTGACCAAGTCGAAGTCGATGCAGGAGGCGATGAACGGGCTGCCGGAGCTGCCCAAGACCAAGACGGATCCCTACGCCAACGCCTCCACCACGGATCCCGCGGCCACGGGCACCATCTGGGTCCAGCGATCGACCCGCGCGTTGGCGACCTTCGCGGTGGTCGAGACCATGAAGGGCGGCGTCAAGAACATCAACCAGGCGATGGCGGAGAATCGCTATCAGGCGATTCTCCGCGGCGACGCCGTGGCCAGCCGGGCCGAGATCGACGCGCTGACCAAATCCCTTAAGGGCGTTGCGACTGATCCCAACGCGGATTTCGACAAGTATCTCAAGACGCTGAAGGCGAATATCGGCGAGGCGCGGATCCAGGACATCATCGCCGGGCGGGCGAAGCCGACCGACGCCGAAAAGCGGCAGATGGCGAGCGCCGACCGGCTGAACATCGGCACCAACGCCATCACCCGCCTCTCCGGCGGCGGCAGCGCCATCCTGTTCGGCCGCAACCTCGGGGCGCTCGACAGCTCGCCGGCCGACCTCGTCTACTACCTGCCGCACACGATGATGATGCTCAACGCCGCCCAGACGGCGCTGCTGCCGAATGCCCGGGAGATCCTGACCGGCAAGGATGCGAGCACGCCGGGCAGCCTGGAGACCCGGCTCAAGGGCGCCCAGGCCCGGGTCGCCGCCAGCGATCTCGGGACGCTGCAGAAGGGGCTCTGGGGCAAGTCCCTCGGCGCGCTGGACAAGCTGCGCGGCGGCGGGGTCGACGTGCTGTATGTCGGCGCCGACCTCAGCAACGCGGTCATGAACGGCTTCGGCCTGGCCGGCACCAAGCAGGACTTCGTGAAGACGGCCGGCTACGCCACCGCCACGGTCAGCGACGCGATCTTCGCCGCCTCCGCCAGCACGACCCTGTCGAGCGGGGCGGTCGCCGACACGGCGCTCGGCCGGCTCATCACCGCCCTCGGCCCGCTGAAGGTCAGCGGCGTGGCGGCGGTGCTGCAGGTGGCGGGCGCCGGCATCGTCCAGGGCCGCAGCGCCTACAACGCCGCGCACACCTACGACAAGGCGGATGCCGACGCGATCCAGGTGCTGTACGGCGTCAAGGACCGCAAGGTGGCGGAGGTGCTGGCCGACCACAACGACCTGCTGGACGAAGGCCTGCTCGGCATCCTGCAGACGGTCTTCCCCGGCGACGAGCACCTGATGGGCGGCGACGAGCTGACCCGCAGCGCCGGCAACGTCCTGACCGGCGCCTACAGCGATCTCGACTACACCAGGGCCCGCCTCGGCGCGATCTTCAACCGCTGGACGCCGGACCAGGCGGACGAGGTGGCCAAGACCGTCAAGGACATGACGGCCAAGGACGGCAAGCTGCGGGACAGCCAGGACGACCTCAAATATCTCGAGCTGCCGCCGGACCCGACCAAGGCCGACCTCTCGAAATATCCCGGC
>NZ_JBCNNF010000046.1:0-26312 GCF_039594555.1 Inquilinus sp. | reverse complement strand
GGCGCTGGCGTCCCGGTTTGCCGAGGCCGCCGCCTGCCTCGCCCCGGCGCCGGGGCCGTCGCTGCAGCTCGCGACCGCGGCGTTCATGCGGGAAGGGCACTACATGCGCCATCTCCGTCGCACCAAGCGCGTCTACTCCGCCCAGCGGGACGCGCTGCTGAAATGCCTGGAGCCGCGCGCCGATGGCGTCACCATCGCCGGGCTGGCCGCGCTGCTGTGGCTTCCGGATGGCGCGCCGGATCTCGTCATCGCCAAGGAAGCACAGGCTTTCGGTTTGGCGCCCGTCCCGTTGTCGCTCTGGTATGCCTCGCCGGCCTCCGCACGATCGGGACTTGTGCTGGGCATCGCGACGGCGCCGCAGCGGCAGCTCGATAGAGCATGCAGCCGGCTCCGTCAGGTCATCGGCCGCTTCACCTGACAAGCCGGCCGCGCCCGCGCGGGCGGCAGGGCCGTCGCCTCGTGGTGCAGTCCGAAACGTGGGTCTTGGTCCTGTTTCGGCAGGGGGGCGCTGCGCATCTTTCCGCCACGATCACTAGCGGAAGCAGCTGCCGCGATCACACATCGGCAGCCCCGCCAATGGAGGACGAAGTGGCGATATCGAACCCGATTGCCGGCGTCGGGATCCCCGACAGCAGAATGGCGTGCGAGGTGACGCAGCTGGTTCGCGACACCGAGAGCGACCTGCTGTTCCACCATTCCACCCGGGTCTATTTCTGGGGCGCCCTGGCCGGGAAGCGGAAGGGCCTGGTGTTCGATCCGGAGCTGCTCTACGTCGCGGCCATGTTCCACGATATAGGCCTGACCGCGCGATATCGGGACAGCCAGCTTCGGTTCGAAGTGGACGGCGCGAACGCCGCCCGCGAGTTCCTGCGCGGCCACGGCATCCCCGAAACGGATGTCGAAAGGGTCTGGGCCGCCGTCGCCCTCCACACCACGCCCGGCATCCCGGAGCACATGCATCCGGAGATCGCCCTGGTGCAGGCGGGCGCGGCCATGGATGTGGTCGGCCGCGGATATCACGACCTGACGGCCGAGCAGCGTGAGGCGGTGATTGCCGCCTATCCCCGCGGCAGCGATTTCAAGCACGAGATGATCGAGGCGTTCTATCAGGGCATGAAGCATCGGCCCGACAGCACGTTCGGCACCTTCAACGACGACATTCTCGCGTTCAAGGATCCGAACTTCCGGCGCGGAGATCTGTGCAGCATCATCCTGGGCTCGCACCGACGCCATTGACCGGTTGTTCCATCGCCCGCCCGACAGCGCGCGCGGTGGATTTGGCGGCCGGCGAGCCAGATGCGACCGTGTCCGCTCTGTCGAGCCGGTTGCCTTGGCCGCTCCGCTCGCCGATGCTGTGACTCAGAACTGCAGTACCGTGACGGAGGTGGGGTCGAGCGTCAGAATGAGGCGATTGCCCACCGGGACGACAGGCGGCTTGGTCTGATATATTGGAAAGAGATCATTGGGGCCGGCGCCGGACAGCGTAGCAACGGCCGGTGGCTTGGGCCCGTACTGGTTGAGCGTCAGCTCCGTGGGCGTTTCAGCCGTGCTCTTGTTGATGAGCCAGACGTTGAGGCGCCCGCTCTCCGGATCGTGGCTGGCGAACACGCGCACCGTGGCGGTACTGGTGGTCGCCACCATCCGCTCGAGAGAAAACCGCGAGAGCAGACTGATGGCTATCCCCTGCGGCGCCAGCGTGTTGTCTGGCTTAAGTGCGTCAGATTCACTGCCGACATAGTTCGGCCATGTGTTGCCGGAGGCGTTCTGCTGGACCCAGCGCGTGTTCCAGAACTGGGTGAAGGCGACCCGCGCATCCTGCTGGAATTGTGCGAGCATATCGAGCGTCATCAGGGCGTGGCCGAGATCCCCTTGGGTCCAATTGCCATTGACGCCGAAGGTGAGGCCACCGGTTTCCGTGACTGCGATCTTGATGCGGTCGCGGTGCTCGGGAAAGCCCTGCAACGCGTTCCATGCCGCGTCGACCGCGCCGATCGGGTTGAGGTTGGCCCTGGCGTAGTCCGGATAGCCGGCGAAGGTGTAGGCGGTATAGGCGTGCACTGACAGGAAGCCGATCTCGGCCCCGGCGCCGGCGAGCAGGGTATTCCAGTCGGCCTTGCTCCTGGCGAAGACGCCGCATAGGATCGAGGGGTCGGCCTGTTTCATGGCCCCGCAGAATGCCACCACATCGGCGGCCTGCTGCTGGCGGCCAGGGTCGCCGCCCATATAGCCGGGGATGGAGGTTTCATTCCCGATTTCCCAGTAGCGAATGCCGTAGCCCCTGACGATGTTGGCGTAGTGCACCCACGCTTTCGCGGTGTCGAGCGCTTGCTGCCGGGTCAGCGACGTGCCGCCCGGGAATGCCGGCTTGTAGATGCCGTCATAGGCGACCACCATCACCGGCGTGCATCGCGCTGCTTTGCACTCGGCCATGAACGTGTCGAAATCATAGGGCGGATGTGCCCAAGTGCCGGAAGTGCTTGCGCTTGGGCGCCAATACGCTGGGTCATTCGACGGCCAGTCTTGCGAGCTGATGCGTGCGAGGCGGGGATTTGGCGCTTTGAACGGCGGCGTCGACCACAGATAGCCGTCGCTTTTCTCGCCGCCGGGGTACCGCCAATAGGTCGCACCCAATTCGGCCAGCGCGGCTGGCAGAGTGCGCGCGCCGGCGATGCGATTGGCCTGATGATCCCACCAGTAATCGGTGTTGATGCCAAGCCGCGCGCCGTTCGCCGTGCCGGTGTTCAGAACCGACGCCACATTGACGGCCACATATTCAACAGCCGCAACCGGCGCGCTGACGAGAATCGCCCCGGTACAGATCAGAAGCTGCAGAAGACGAGAGAAGGGGGGAACGCGACGCGGCCACATGTCGGACCTCTTCAAGATGTCGCGGCGTATCAGCGACCAAGGTGATCTCTGCTGCCAACCGGCACGCCGCTTCCGGCACTGATTGGCGCAATATCTGTTTGACGTAAGATCCTGAGGGCTTGGCCTGGTGCCAATTCACAGGCGAGCAATCCTGAGAAAGATTATGTCGACCTTTAAGGTTTGCCAGGTGTGGAGCCCAGGACAGCGTGGCAGCAGCGGAAAAGGCGGTCTCACGGGCGAAGTGGCCAAAGGCCTGAGCCCACCCGCATTCATTTAATGGAGCTGGCGGCCAAGAGGGTTCGCTTCCGCCTGGCCTTCTCCGCCGAAGGCACGGAAGAGATCCGCGCCATGTGTGAGCGGCTGCTCGCCAACCTGAGGCTCGCCGTCGCTGTGTTCATGACCGGCGATCCCCATGCGGCTGCCAAGCTGATTCCCGAGAAGAAAGTGTTCCGCGAACTCGAGCGCCACGCCACCGAGACCCATTTTATCCGGCTGCGCAAGGGGTCCCGAGAAGGGTATAGGTTCTATCGTCGCGAAACCGCTGACGATTGGCTCCGAGGAGTACCGAGGTCAGGCTATGGTACGGGAAACGGCAGATATGGCGTCATAGCGCGATCTCAAAGGTGTCGTACTCATTTTCATCCACCATGGCTCGCCAAGCCTTTTCAATGGCTTAGGCTTATAATTGGCGCGACGCTGCCCACCGGTACGGCAAAAATACGGCATAGATACCTGAAAACGCCACCGGATGGCGGCACATGTCGGCTGTCTGATAGTTGTGCTGCGGGGTGATTTCGAGGTGGGGTAGGGGGGCATAGGTCGCGGCGAGCCGAGTTGCGGAAGCTGCGAGCGCGTAGGTCGGCGACCTCTTCATCGATTCCGGCAGAAGCATCGCCCGTAGGAGCGACCGCACGAGACCTGGAGGGCCTGCGCATTGCACCCTGGGCGCCGGGGCGGTATTGAGCGCTGACGAGGGAAGCACGCGATAGGAACGCCGTGAGCGACATTCAGGAAGTCGTCGCCTTGAACCTCCGGCGCCTCCGCCGTGAGCGACGGATGACGCAGACCGCCCTGGCGTTCCGAGCCGAAGTGGACCGCAGCTATCTCTGCCAACTGGAAAGCGGGCAGTACAACGCGACGGTCCAGATGCTCGGTAAGCTGGCTAAGGCGTTGAACGTTCCGCCTGGCGCGCTCCTGGAGCCGCCGCAAGATCCGCATCGCCCCCGCGCATCCAAGCGTTGAACCGCTGACAGCGGCGCTTGTACATCTCCGCTGAGACGACGGCGGGATCCATCGTCCAGCCGGCCAGCCTGCAGGCCCGCGCTAGGCTTCCGAAGCGCTTTCTGACGGTGGCTGATGAAGGGGTTTGAGGGTCGTCGTCGATCAACTGCTGGGACAAACAGCCGTGCGCCTGCAGGATTGCTCGCAGCCGGTCGAGAATGGCCTCGGACGGCATGCTCCGGCTCGGCCCGACCCCGTCCGGGCGTGGGTACGTCGGCCAGGGCGACCTTCCCTTCCGAACCGTCACGGCGGCTTGGATCTCGCTCAATGACGACGGGAGCCCGGCAAGCTCATAGGCGCGCCGCAGCGAGCCGAATTGCTTGGCGAAGCTCCCAACGCTCGGCAGGCCAGGGTCCTCATTGATCAGCCTCGTGCAGACCCTACCGTGAGCGCGGTATAGGCGGCGAAGCCCCTCGATTAACTCGTCATCCGTCCACGGATCCGCGCCCCTCCGGTTGACCGCGGAGGCAGAGGCGGAGTACCGCGCCTGGCGCGCCGCCCGGGGCTGAGCCATTGCGGGGCTGGGCGAGGCGGCCGACAGGCCGTCACGGCCTCGGCGCAGGGCAATGTGCTGGTCGAGTTGCCGGAGCCTCGGCCGAAGATATTGAGGCCGTCCGGATGTCCGGGTCGTGGCCTCGTGGTCAGCGCCGAGCAAACCTTCTGCTGCCCCTTATCCCGACGTCCGGTCCGCAAGATTGCCGTATCATCCCACGAAAGTCGGGACCGACCGCGGGGGCCGTCCGACGTCCGCTTCCGGGGAGGCTGTGTAATGTCCGCTTGTGGCGCGGTCCCGCCTGGCCGCGCCAGCGGGGAAGGGCGGAAAGCAGCCTTGGCTCCGGCGCTCGAAGCACGTGCATAGCGAACCGCGGCCCGGCTCGCGTTCAGGTGCAGTCATCGAGAACTGATTTGCGATGGTTCTCTGCCGAGCTCCCTCGACGAGCCTGCCGCCTCTGATTCTTTGAACCGCTCTCCCCAATCGCGCATGCTCATCAGCACGGGCGCAAGCGATTGACCGAGCTCGGTCAACTCGTATTCCACCTTCGGAGGAACTTCGGGGAACACGGTCCTCTTGACGATCCCGTCCGCCTCGAGCTGGCGCAACTGCAGGGTGATCATTCGCGGCGTGGCCGAGGGCGTGACGCGACACAGGGCATTGAAGCGTAGTTTGCCCTGCAGCAGATGAAAGACCAAAACGGGCTTCCAGAGTCCACCGATGATCGAAAGCGTCGCTTCGACCGCGCAACCGGTCCGGCCGGCCTTCCGTCCTCTCGCCCGACGGGAAGCACTATCATCCATGACACTACATGCTCTGTTTGTGCGTACTCCCTGCATCAACAACTGGCCCCTATCTTTCGGTCCGAAAGGGAGGTTCCCGTGAGCGATCATGAATGCTCGTGGCAGGGATTGGGCGTTACCTAGCCCCACTTTTCTCCCAAATGCGAAGCGGATCAGGAGAAGACAATGATCTCGCCCTTCACCATCGCAATTCGTGACGAACGGCTCGCCGCCATCAGATCAAGGGTGGAAGCGTACGATTGGAGCCAACTCCCGGATGCAGGAGGTTGGAAATCGGGCGTAGGTATCAACGACCTGAAGCGGCTCGTGGCCTACTGGCGTGACGCCTACGATTGGCGCACAGCCGAACGGCGCCTCAATCGGTTGCCCCACTTCACAACCGACATCGAAGGCGAGCGCATCCATTTCCTCCATGTGCGGGGGAACGGGTCAAAGCCGCCCATCCTTCTTCTCCATGGTTGGCCGGGATCGTTCCTCGAATTCGAGCAGCTTCTGGAGCCCCTCGCGACGGACGGACACGACGTTGTCGTTCCGTCGCTCCCGGGCTTCGCCTTTTCCAAGCCGATCACCGGCATCATCGGCCCCCGTCGCACCGCAGACCTCATGCACGGGCTTATGGTCAGGTTGTTCGGACAGTCCCGCTATATCGTTCAGGGTGGGGACTGGGGCGCCCACATCGCGAGCTGGATGGCCTACACGCAGCCCAATGCATTACTCGGATTTCACATCAACATGGTCTACGTCGTCGCCGAAGACGTCACTCCGACGACTGAAGAGGAAAGGGATCTGATCTCTCGCCGTAACGAAATCCTCGATTGGGAGACCGGCTACAATCACGAGCAGGAAACTCGACCACAGACGCTGGGAGTAGCGATGGCCGACAGTCCCGTCGGCGCCGCCGGGTGGATACTTGAAAAATTCGGGCAATGGGCAGATCTGCCGAAGCGTGCCGACGGCAGCCCGGACGTCTGGAGCAAATTTTCGGAAGAAGAATTGCTCACCAACATCATGCTTTACCTCGCCCCGTCGTCGGTCGTTACGGCGACTTGGATATATCACGGCAAGCGCCTGGAGCGATCGGATCGGTTTCCTTCCGGCTCGCGCATACGAGTACCCGCCGGCATCGCGGCGTTCCCCGACCCCGTGTTCCTGCCGACGCCGCGTTCGCTCGTCGAGAAGACCTACAACGTCGTTCACTGGAGCGACATGCCTGCAGGCGGCCACTTCGCGGCCCTGGAGCAACCGGAACTCATGCTGGCCGACCTTCGCGCCTTTATTGCCACCGTATCTCGGGAGCGGCCCTGAAGCCGGGCCTTCCAGCTTCCGCAGGCCTCTGCATTCGGAAAATCGGGAATGAACGAATGACGAAGTTAGAACTCCTGGAGAGATATCGGGCGTACATCGATTGCCTGAACCGGCGGGATTGGGGGCGCCTGGGGGACCACGTCGCCGACGAGGCCCGATACAACGGCAAGACGGTCGGCCTAGGTGGCTATCGGAAGATGCTCGAAGGCGACGTCGCGGCAATCCCCGATCTGGATTTCAACATCGACTTTCTCATTGCCGATCCTCCCGTCATCGGGGCCAGGCTGCTCTTCGATTGCACGCCCAAAGGCGAATTGTTCGGCCTAGCCATCAACGGCAGGCGCGTGTCCTTTACCGAGAACGTCTTCTATCGGTTCGCCAACGGAAAGATCGAGGACGTCTGGTCCGTGATCGACCAGGCTGTAGTCCGAGCGCAGCTCGGGCTCGGAGTGTAGGAGTGTCGAGCCTGAGGACAGCCCGCACCGAGACTTTGGAGGTCGCCTTCCTCCATGAAGGTGCGGAAGCGGGGTGGCCGGTGGTCCTGACACACGGTTTCCCCTACGACGTTCATGCCTTCGACGAGGTCGTTTCGCATTTGGCACGGGCGGGAGCTCGGGTGATCGTGCCTTACCTGCGCGGCTTCGGGCCCACACGCTTCTTGTCCTCGAATACGATGCGCAGCGGGCAACAGGCTGCACTCGGCCAAGACCTCATCGACCTACTCGATGCCCTAGGCATCGAGCGCGCCATCCTGGCCGGCTACGATTGGGGCGGCGTTGCGTCCTGCGTCGCCTCCGCCCTCTGGCCGGAGCGCGTGACCGGCCTCGTCTCTTATGCCGGCTACGACATCGTCGACGTCGAACGGCTTGGACACGCCTTTGCCCCGGCGATGGAACGGGAGATCTGGTATCAGAGCCTCTTCCAGCTCGAGCGTGGACGCGAGTGCCTGACACTTCACCGTCGCGAGTTGTGCCGCGCGCTTTGGGAGCGATGGTCGCCGGGCTGGACGTTCGAGGAATCCACGTTCGAGAGAACAGCCACCTCCTTCGACAACCCGGATTTCGTCGACGTGGTGGTCCACGCGTACCGCTTCTGTTTCGGGACGGCGGCCGGCGACCCGGCTCTGGCCTCGTTCGAGGCACGCCTAGCCAAGAAGCCCACGATCGGCGTTCCCACGCTGACGTTGGACGGTCTGCGGGATCCCCTGAAACCCGGCGGCACAGCGCACCACGCCTCGATGTTCTCCGCTCGCCATGAGCATCGCGCCGTCGACTGCGGCCACAATCTGCCGTGGGAAGCGCCCCATGACTTTGCCGATGCTATCCTGACCGTGCGCGGGTGGATAGGCTGACGCATGATGTCTGCCCGACGGCTCTACCGGCGGCTTGTTCGACTGTACCGGCTTCCGACGTGAGACTGCCCCAGCTCGGGAACCCGGCGCATCGCAACGGACCCATAGGACGATCCCGGTCGGAGCAAGCAGCTTCGATCGACCACCTCGCGAGTTGACTGGCTCCAACCAGCCGTTCCTCTTTCGGCCACGCTCGGCCGTGAGGCGCGGGTCAGGCTGCCCCCAGCGGACGTTCCGAACGTCGGCAATGGGTCGCGCCCGGTCATGTCCGCTTCGTCGAACCGGCTGCGACGGCCGCTTTCGGGCATTCTCGTCGGGTCGGCCGGGCCGAGAAGCACCCGGATCGCCCTGTCCCGAGCAACGTCTGGTATCGGGTCGCCGCTGCGACGGCCGGAAATGGCGCACCTAGGCCCGGCTGCTAAAATATGGGCCTCCACGTTAAAACGGTTGGCTCCGAGCCCCAACGCAGCTGGCGAGCAATAGGAAGAACATGCTCAGGAGGCAACGGCCAGCTTGGCCGAGCATGAACGTTGACGGAGCTTTGCTAGTCTCAACCGAGGTTAAGGAGATCCACGTAGTCGCCGTACTCGTGTATTCCCACGAGTTCGCCAGATGGCTGGCCTTCCACAAATCTAATGATGGTGTCGGGTCGAATATTATATTTTCGAAATAGATTATCGTATTTTTCGATATCTACGTAGAACATTTTCGCTGTTTCCTGAAACTGACTTCCAAGAAGGTTTAGTATTTGAAGAATATCTCGGCTGGGCTGCACCTCGGTTGCGCCAAATTCTACCAGGCACCTCACCGAGCACAAGAGGACCTCGGACTCAAAGGTCTGATCGTCTACTGCAGTGACGTTCGGATAACCATTCATGTGAATCTCCGGATTCCAGAACCGCTTGAATGCGGCGACTCAGAAGCTACCCGATGCCGATCGCGACTTCGAGGATCACATTCCTGCTAAAGTTTGCGAATAGACCTCGCCCCCCTCCCGAGTGGGAGCAGGCTGCCTTCGGCACGTGCCGGCTCGGCAAGAGCGCGCCTTTCCCTGCCGCTACGACCAGGCAGAACGGCGAAGGACGAAGCCGCTGCTGCGGCATGGGCGGGAAGCTGACCTGAGGAGACGTTGTGCGTCACCCCGTCTGCAGGCAGCAAAAGCACTTCCCCGGAAGAGTGTGCTGGCCAGATTTCGGAATGGATCAACAACTCCGGGCGGAGTCGAGCTATGTCCAGTTCTGGGGCGCCACCTCTATGAGCGGATTTGGCGCACCCCGGCCCAGCCGCACGGATAGGGACGGGAGGCTGATTGCGCCGATGAAGCAATTCACCCGAAACGTCACGCTGATCTTCGACGTCGAGCGGTTGGGCGCCTGACTGCGGGTAGAGGGGCCGGACGGCCCCTCCCGACCCCTTCAACCCCGCTTCGTCAGGCCGTTCGCGGCGCTCAGCACCGCCTTGACCGAAGCGGTCGCGACATCCGCGTCGATGCCGACGCCGAACACCGCCCGTCCCCGAGCATCGCGGCATTCGAGATAGGCGGCCGCTTGGGCCTCGGCTCCGGGCTTCAGCGCATGTTCGTGATAGTCGACGATCTCGATTGCAATTCCGCAGTCCTCCCGCAGGGCATCCAGCACGGCAGAGATCAGCCCATTGCCGCTGCCGCTGATCGATCGCTCTCGCCCGTCAATCGCGATCCGGCCGACAAACCGGCGGCTCCGCCCGGGCCTGTGCGACCCATCGTCGGTGTAGTCGAGCAGGGTAAAGCGCTGAGGGCCCGAGAGGCAGTAGGTCTCCTCGAAAGCGGACCAGAGATCCGCTGCGGTCAGCTCCCGTCCGGTGCGATCGGCGGTGGCCTGCACCACGCGGCTGAAATCGACCTGCAGCGGCCGCGGCAGCCGCAGGCCCTTGTCCTGCTCCAGCATCCAGGCGACGCCCCCCTTGCCGGACTGACTGTTGACCCGGATCACCGCCTCGTAGCTGCAGCCGAGATCCGCCGGGTCGATCGGCAGGTAGGGCACCTCCCAGATCCCGTCGTTGCGCGCGGCCTGGGCGGCGAAGCCCTTGCGGATCGCGTCCTGGTGCGACCCCGAGAAGGCCGTGAAGACGAGCTCGCCGGCATAGGGATGGCGCGGATGGACGGGCAGGCGGTTCGAATGTTCGACCATCCGCACCACCTCGCGCATGTCGGAGAAGTCGAGCCCTGGATCGATGCCCTGGGTGTACAGGTTCAGCGCCAGGGTGACGAGGTCGACATTGCCGGTGCGCTCGCCATTGCCGAACAGGCAGCCCTCGATCCGCTCGGCGCCGGCCATCACCGCCAGCTCCGCCGCCGCCACGGCGGTGCCCCGATCATTGTGCGGATGCACGCTGACGGTGACCGAATCCCGGCGCGACAGGTGGCGGCAGAACCACTCGATCTGGTCGGCATAGACGTTCGGCGTCGCCACCTCCACCGTCGCCGGCAGGTTCAGGATCAGCGGCCGCTCCGGCGACGGGTCCCAGGCGGCCAGCACCGCCTCGCAAATTTCCAGCGCGAATTCGGGCTCGGTGAAGCAGAACGTCTCCGGCGAGTATTCGAAGCCCCAGGCCGTTCCCGGCCGGCGGTCGGCCTCGTCCCGGATGCTCCGCACGGCGGCGAGCGCCAGCGCCACGATCTCCGGCCGGTCCATCCCGAACACCACGCGCCGGAACACGGGCGCTGTGGCGCTGTAGAGGTGGATGATGGCTCGATCGGCGCCCTCCAGCGCTTCGAAGGTGCGGCGGATCAGGTCGGCCCGGGCTTGGGTCAGGACCTGGACCGTCACGTCGTCCGGGACCGCATCCTCCTCGATCAACTCGCGGACGAAGTCGAATTCCGTCTGCGAGGCGGAGGGGAAGGCGACCTCGATCTCCTTGAAGCCCAGCCGCAGCAGCATCTCGTAGAAGCGGCGCTTGCTCTTCCCGTCCATCGGGTCGACCAGCGCCTGGTTGCCGTCGCGCAGGTCGGTCGAGCACCAGCGCGGCGCCGCGATGATGCGGCGTGAGGGCCAGGTCCGGTCGGCCAGGTCCGGGCCGATGAAGGGGCGATATTTGGTGTCCGGTCGGGTCAGCATATGCCCAATGTCCCTGCATGTCTTTGAGAGGAATGAAGACGGCGGAGTCACGGCCGCCGGGCGCCGTCAGTCCCGACGACCGCAGCGAAGTCGAAGCCCGGGCAGGGCAGGGATGGGCAAGGGAGATCTCATCTCGGTCATGAGGGGCCGCACGGGAGGTCGCAGCCTAGGCTGTCTCAGCGCCGTGGGCGCGCGCGGCCCGGACAACCGTCGGCGCGATCCGGACAGGGCCGTCAGTGGCCGCCGCCCGCCGCCACGGCCCGGCCCTGGCGGAGAAAGACCGCGACGGCGCCGCAGGCCACGAGGGTGATGGCCGCGACCAGGAAGGCATCGCCATAGGCCATGAACAGGGCCTGGCGATGGATCTCGCCGTCGATCAGTCCGATCGCCTGCATGCGTGCGGGAAGGGCGCCTGCGCCCAGCAGGGCGTCGGTGCGGTCCACCTGCGCCCCCGATACGGCGCGCACGCCGTCGATGATCCACTCCTGGGTTTCCGGCAGGTACAGGCTGACGTTCTCGCCAAGGCGCATGGCGTGAAGCTTCTCACGCTCGACGACGATCTGGCTGATGATCGCGATGCCGATTGCGCCGCCGAGATTCCGGACCATGCTGAACAGGCCGGAGGCCGAGCCGAGCTGATGCCGCTCGAGCCCCGCCACGGACATCACCGAGAGGGCGACGACGACGAGGGACTGGCCGATGCCACGGACGACGAGCGACGGCACGATCACGTTGCTGGCGCTGTTCGCGTCCAGGCCCGTGCTCATGAAGCATCCCGCCGCCACGAAGGCGAAACCCAGGACGACGGTCGGGCGCGCCCCCAGCCGCCGCATCAGCATCGGGGTCAGGAACGACATCACCAGCTGGACCGCCCCATAAGGGATCATGACGAGGCCGGTCTCCCGCGCATTGTAGCCGTGCAGCTGAGAGAAATAGTTCGGCACCAGGAACACGACACCGAAGATCGCGGCGCCGAAGGTGAACTGCACCAGGCTCGCCAGGCCGAAATTGGCGCGGGCCAGCAGGCGCAGATCGATGAACGGGCGGCTTCGGCACAGCTCGATGGCGACGAAGGCGATGAGGCCCGCGCCGGCGACGGCGCTGGCGTAGACGATGAAGCCGGAGGCGAACCAGTCTTTCCGCCCGCCTTCCTCCAGCACGATCTGGAGGGCGCTGAGCCCGACGGCCATGGCGATGATGCCGCCCCAGTCGCCGCGGCGCAGCTCGTCGGTCCGCATCGGCTTCGGGTCGATCGACCACGCGATCGCCCCGAGCAAGAGCAGGCCCGGCGGGATCTGGAGATAGAAGATCCAGCGCCAGGAATAGGCATCGGTCAGCCAGCCGCCGATGGTTGGCCCGGCGGCCTGGGCCACGTTGTTGGCGATCGCGAACAGCGCCATGCCGACCGGGTGCTTCGACGGTGGCAGCTCGGTCACGATCAGCTGGAACGACAGCGGGATCAGGACGCCGCCGGCGGCCCCCTGCAAGGCCCGGGCGGCGATCATCGTGCCGATGGTCGGGGCCAGCGAGCAGCAGACGGAGAACGCCAGGAACCCCACGGTCCCGGCGATCAGGACGCGGCGGATCGAAAATACTTCGGCCAGCCAGGCGGTCAGCGGGATGATCACGATCTCCGCCACCAGATAGGCGGTGGTGATCCAGGATCCTTCATCGAAGCTGGCGCCCAGGGAGCCTTCGATGTCCGGCAGCGACGCGTTGGTGACATGGACGTTCATGCCGGCCATGAAGCAGCCGAAGACGCCCCCGATCACGGCGATCCAGGACCGGAGGGGGACCGGCCGCTCGGCCCGGGCCTTATTGCGCATCGGAGCGCTCCGGACGGTCGCCGGCCCTGGTATCGACCGTCGCCACCACCGACATGCCCGCCCGCAGCCCGAAGCCGCGTTCCGCTGGCCGATCGATCAGGATCTTCACCGGGATGCGCTGGACGATCTTGGTGAAGTTGCCGGTGGCGTTGTCCGGCGGCAGCAGCGCGAACTGGGCGCCGGACGCCGGCGAGAAGCTGCCGACATGCCCGTGCAGCACGGCGCCGCCGAAGGCATCGACGCTGATGTCCGCCGGCTGACCCGGCGCCATCGCGCGCAGCTGGGTTTCCTTGAAATTGGCGACGACATAGGCCGAATTCAGCGGGACGACCGCGAGCAGCGGCAGCCCGGGCTCGACATACTGGCCGGCGCGGACGGTCCTCTGGCCCACCATGCCGCCGGTCGGGGCACGGATGACGGTGCTGTCCAGCGCGTTCTGCGCCAGGGCCAGCGCCGCCCTGGCCTGCCCGGCTTGTGCCCGGCTGCGCTCCAGTGCGGCCTCGGCCTGGCGGCGCTGGGCCGTCAGGACCGGAATCCGGCCGGCCTCCGCTGCCAGGGCCGCCCGTGCCCTGGCCAGGGCAGCATCGGCCTTGCGGCTGTCGGCCTCCGCCGTCTCCAGCCTCTGGCGGCTTGCCGCCTGCCGGTCGGCCAAAGCCAGGAAGCGGTCAAAATCCCGCCGGGCCCGCTGCGCCTCGGCATCGGCGCCGTCGGCCGCCGCCTGGGCTTCGGCCACTGCGCTGCGCTGCTGCTGCAGCTGGGCGTCGATGGTCGCGATCGCGGCGAGATCGGCCGCGACATCGGCCTCCGCGGCGTCGACTGCGGCCTGCGCCTTGTCGCGTTCGGCCAGGTGGTCACGGTCGTCGATGCGCAACAGCACCTCTCCGGCCTGCACCGGCTCGTTGTCGCCGACCATGACCGCGGCGACGTAGCCCGAGACGCGGGGGCTGATGGTCACGACATCGGCCCGCACATAGGCGTCGTCGGTCTCTTCCAGGAAGCGGCCGACGGTCCACCAGCGCCAGCCCGCCACGCAGCCGCCCGCTGACGCCGCGACGGCAGCCGCGGCGAGGAGCAGGGCCTTGCCCCGCCGAGTTCTGCCCCGGCCGGGTGCGGTCGAGGCCGCCGGATCGTCTTGCGCTTCCGTCGGCGCGCGTCTGGTGATGATGCTCATGCTGGACCTGCGAATTCGGGACGCTTCCGGCCGAAGCGGTGCGAGCGATAATCAGATGCATCCGGTGAGGGGCTGCCCTGTCCCGCCAAGCGTTGCGGCCGGCCTGAAGCGACGTTACTCAGCGGCAGGCCGTCCTGCGCGCGCCGGAATGACAGCCATCGTCGAGGAATGGACAGGATGCTGACCCATGAGGATTGCCAGGTCACGCCACGTCCGTTGGCGGCCTTCCCCAGTGATCACGAGGCCGGCATCGTCCTGCCCGCGCACAGCCATCGCCGGGCCCAGCTGATCCACGCCATCTCCGGCGTCATGACCGTGCATGCGGCGCCCGGCAGTTGGGTGGTGCCGACGGGGCGGGCCGTGTGGATGCCGGGCGGGATCGAGCACGAGATCCGCACCGCGAGCCCGATCCGGATGCGGACGGTCTTCGTCGAGCCCGACGCCCGGCCGGACCTGCCTCGCGACTGCCGTGTGCTCCAGGTCTCGCCGCTGCTGCGCGAGCTGGTGATCGCCGCTATGGACCTGCCGCTGGCCTATGAGCTCGGTGGCCGCGACCAGCGGATCATGGAGCTGATCCTGGACGAACTGCGGCTTGCGACGGTCCTCGACCTCCACGTGCCGATCCCCCGGCATCCGAGGCTGGCGGCGCTCTGCGGCCGTTTCGTCGCCGACCCGTCCAGGCCGGCGGAGATGGAGGGGTGGGCGCGCAGCCTGGCCATGAGCAGCCGCACCATGGCCCGTCTCTTCCGGCGTGAGACCGGGATGAGCTTCGGCGACTGGTGCCGCCGCGCCCGCGTCCTCCTCAGCCTGCCGCGCCTGGCCGAAGGCCGCTCGATTCTGGAGGTCGCGCTCGAGCACGGCTACGACAGCCCCAGCGCCTTCGCCGCCATGTTCCGGCGCGAGTTGGGGGTGCCGCCCAGTGCTTACTCGCCGCGCGGTGAGCGGGGGCCGGGTTGAGATTGCGGGCAGACGTCAGGCCGCCGTCTTCAGCTGTGATCCACAGCGCTTCCATGTGCCGCGTAGTTGGTCGGGCAGCTTCGACCATCGTCGAGGAAGCGAGTGAAGGCCGGCCAGCGCTTGAACAAGTAGTTCATCGCTTTGCGACCTCGACGTGGTGGGAGAGTCGCGCATCCAGGCCTCAAGCTCGGCCACACTGGGCGATGCTAGTGCGACGAGGAGGTCCGCTTGGTCGAGTCGCGTGCGGTCATGACCGATTCGGAGAGTCCGTTGCGACGGCCGGTTTGAGCGCGGTCCGCGCGTGGAGCTGATCGAGACAGGCCAGATCCTGTGGAATCGGCAATATCCGGAATCGAGGTGCCGACGGAAGGGCCGCTTGTGGCGCTCCCGGGCCGCGCCCGGTCGACAGAGCCGGTCGGAACGCGGGCATGTACACCCTTGGGATGGGCAGGGTGCCCGATAACGTCGAACGTCGCCGGTCGCGCCAAGTCGACGGTCACCGACGACAACGAATAGCCTCTAGTGTGGTCGCGCGCGCCAGCACCCACGCAACTTGCCGTGATCGGCTCCTCGTGGCCGGCTCTGATTGGCTACCCGAGCCGCGCGGTCACGGACACGACAATCCGCCGCGGGCGACCGGCGCACGGGCGTGATCGAGGATCAGGCTGCCTCTGCCATCCACTGCACCGCATCCGCTCCCGCCGGAATCCTGAGCGGCGCATTCGCATCCGTAGCCGCCCGCCAGACCGCCTCCGCCACATCGCTGGCATGCGTGACCGGGCCGCTATCCTCGCGGAAACTGGCGATCATCCCTTCGATCAGCGGCTTGTAGTCTGGATCGTTGAGCCCGCGGAGGTGCGGCATCGCATTGTCGCCGAACCGGGTTTCCGGCGAACGGCCGGGGAGCACGATATGCACACGCACGCCGAACGGCTCCATCTCGACCGCCAGGCTTTCGGTGAGCGCATTCACCGCCGCCTTGCTCGCGCGATAGACGCTGACGAGCGGCAGGGGTTTCAGCGTCACCGTGGAAGTGACGTTGACGATCACGCCCGCCCGGCGCTTGCGGAACTTGGGCAGAACCGCCTGCAGCGTGGCCAGCGTGCCCAACGTGTTCGTCTCGAATAGTTGGCGCGCCGTCTCTGTCTCAATCAGCTCGACCGGCACCGCCGCCCCGAACCCGGCATTGTTGACCAGCACGTCGATCTCGCCGGCCTGTTCCATTGCGCTGGCGACGCTCGTCGGCTCCGTGACGTCGAGCGGCAGGACGACGAGATTGTCGGACGCCGGCAGGATATCGGCCTTGGGCTTGCGCATGGTGGCAATCACCTTCCAGCCACGCTCGAGGAACAATTTCGCGATTTCGAGGCCGAAGCCCGAGGAACAACCGGTGATGAGGACGCTGGGCATGACATTGCTCCGAATTTGAAGGTGATCCAGAGGTGGCGCCCGTGCGTCATACTTTCTATGGGTGAACGTCTCGAATCAATTTGCGATAGTCCAGATATGCCCGTCGATCCGCTTGCGGAGATCGTGACCCTGCTCCAGCCATCGGCCAGCTTTTCGAAGCTAGTCGAATATGCCGGGCGCTGGCGCATCCGCCGCGATGTCGAGGGCAAGCCCGTCTATTTCGCGGTTCTGGAAGGCGAGTGCCGCGTGGTCGGCGCGAGGCAGCCGCCGATCATCGTACGCGCCGGTGATTTCGTGCTGTCACCGTCGACCAATGATCAGGTCATCGAGAGCATCGACGCGCCACCTCATGGGATAGACATGCTGCCGGTCGAGCTTGGCGAAGGGCGCTTCCGGATCGGCCTGCCGGACGCGCCGATCAACCTCAGGATGCAGGTCGGGTTGTGCAGCTTCGCGTCGCCCGATGCCGCTCTCCTCGTATCTTTACTCCCGACGATGGTGGTGGCGCGCGGTGAGCCGCGGCTTGCGACGCTTATGCAGCTGGTCGGCGACGAGACCCGCCGATCGCGGCCCGGGCGTGAACTGGTGCTCGAACGCCTGTTGGAGGTGCTGCTGATCGAGGCGCTGCGCTGCGGTGCCGACGCGGGGTCGGTACCGAACCTGGCGCGCGGGCTCTCCGACGATCGCCTAGTTGCGGCCTTGCGGGCGATGCACGCGAAGCCGGCTCATGGCTGGACGGTCGCTGCCCTCGCTGCCGAAGCGGCGATGTCGCGCTCTGCCTTTTTCGCCCGATTCAGCCGCATCGTCGGACTGCCGCCGATGGAATATCTGCTCGCCTGGCGCATGGCCCTCGCCAAACGCCTGCTGCGCACGCACGAATTCGCGATTTCGCAGGTCGCGGTCCGGGTCGGTTATGGGTCAGCGAGCACGTTTAGCACTGCCTTTGCCCGGCACGTGGGCATACCGCCGGCGCGCTATGCGCGGAATGGGGCGGCCAACTGATCAAGGTCGGCCAGCCGCCAGCGCCGCGGCCGGGAGATTGCTTCTGGCCTCGTGGTGGGTGCGATCGGAGTCCATCGGGAGGCAGGATTGAGGACGTGGACTCGCCTGCTGAGCTTCCTGCCCAACCGGGTGTCGCGAGCCCGAGGCGCTTGTATGCTTCACCATTCAGCGGGTGATCATCGCAAGGCGTCGGCGCCGACACTTTGGTGGGATCGGCGGCGGCGATGCTCTCGTCGGTGGGGCCGGCAACGGCACCCTCGACGGTTACCGAGGCAACGGCCGGTTCGTCGAGCCGGACGGCCGGTTTGAGGCGCAAGCGCAGAGAGCCAGCCCGCTTGCTCGGCAGACCGGTCGGAAAGGCAGAGCCGCAGCGCAGCCTTGGCGGCATGAACCGGGGCAGACAACCCTTACCAGAGGCGTCGCATCGCGCATTGAAGCGCCTCGGTGACTGGAACGAACCAGGATAAAGGCAATCCTGCCATGCTGCCTGCTCGCCTCAGCTATCGGCGACGTCAACCCTTTCGAGATCGGCGATCAGCCCCGGCCCGACCGGATTCCAGCCCAGCATTTTCCGCGTCTTTTCGCTTGAGGCAACAAGGTCGTGGCTGGCGAACATCGCCAACCAACCGAAATGCGCCGGTGCTTCTTCCGCGGATATGGATTTCACCGGCACCTTCAGGCTGCGACCGATGGCGTGGGCAATATCCAGCATCGGCACGCCTTCTTCGTCCACCGCATGATATTTCGCGCCCGCTTCGTTTTTTTCCAGCGCAAGCCTGTAAAGGCGCGCGACATCGGAGATGTGCGCCGCCGCCCAGCGATTGCGCCCTTCCCCAACGTAGGCGGACACGCCCTTCTCCCGCGCCATAGCGACGGCGTAAGTCAAAAGCCCCTGCCGCACCGTGTTGTGAACTTGAGGAAGCCGCACCACCGAGGCTCGCACGTCCTTTAACGATAGAGCCGTCTGCTCCGAAACGCGAGGGCTCGGGAAATCTGGCGACACATCATCCTCCTCCGTCGCGAGCTGGCCCGGGCCTGCTAATCCCGCCGTTCCCGACGTAACCATGAGGAGCCTATCCGAGCCGGCGAGAACCGAACCCAAAGCTTCGATGGCGCGTCGGTCGATCTCGCAAGACTGAGCAAAATTGGACCAGTCATGAACGAAGCCCAAGTGAATGACAGCCTCGGCCGCTGCTGCGCCCGTCCGCAGGCTTTCGAGGTCTTCGAGGGAACCGCGATGAACATCCGCTCCAATGCCTGCCAGGGATTTTTCCCCTTCCTCGGAACGCGCCATGCCGAGAACCTTGTGCCCGGCACCTATCAGCTCCTTGACGGTGGGAATGCCGACAAATCCGGTGGCGCCGGTAACGAAAACACGCATGAACTGATCTCCAGGTTTCCTTGAAGACCAAGCTTGGCGCAAAAGCTATTATGGTAAAGTAGTGACTTTATCATAGTAAGATCATTAACAGTGTGAACGTGCATCAGGTGAACGAAAACCTCCTCGGGGCTTATCTGCGGGCATGAAGCTCGATCCCGCAGCGCTCGGCTTTCCCGCGGAGCGCCGGCGCACGCCCGGCCTCCGCCGGGAGGAAGTGGCGCAGCGCGCCAACATCAGCCCCACCTGGTACACATGGCTCGAACAGGGTCGCGGTGGTGCCCCTTCGGCCGATGTGCTCGGCCGAATCTCGCGTGCCCTGATGCTGACGGATGTCGAGCGCGAACACCTCTTCCTGCTCGGCCTGGGACGCCCGCCCGAGGTCCGCTACCGCGAGAATGGTGGGGTCACGCCCCGCCTACAGCGCGTCCTCGACGCTTTGGACCCCAGTCCTGCCCTGATTCGAACGGCGATCTGGAACGTGCTCGCCTGGAACCGGGCAGCCACCGTCATGTTGGGCGACTACGGCGCGCTGCCGCCGCACGAGCGCAATGTTCTGCGCATCGTCTTCCTCGATCCGCGTGCCCGCGCGGTGCAGTATGACTGGGAGAGCGTGGCGCGCCACATTGTGGGTGCCTTCCGTGTGGAGGCCGTGCGCGCCGGGGCCGCAACGGAGATAGAACCCCTCGTTGATGAGCTCTGCCGGCTCAGTCCCGAGTTCAGGACGATGTGGCGTGACAACGATGTTCGCGACATTCATGGTGAAGCCATCAAACGCATCCGCCATCCGGTGCTCGGCCCGCTCGCGTTCGAATATTCGACTTTTTCGGTCGACGGCCGGACGGATCTGAGCATGTGTGTTTACAATCCGGCGACCCCAGCGGACGCGGAGAAGATCGCATCGCAGATCGGATGAGGGGCATGGTTAAAGCGTAAGCGGACAGTGAGACTCGTCTGGGGCTCGGCCTAATGTAAGGGGCGCCATGACCAGACAGGGCAGCGCGCTTTTGCGGGGGTTTAGGTCAGGCGGCGGCGGGCTTCGGTGCGTGGGCCCAGGGCAAGAGCTCGTCGAGGCGGCTTTGGAGATGGCCGTTGGTGAGCTTGGTGATGACGTCCTCGATGCCATGCCTGGCGGCGCGGAGCCGCCCTACGGGCGGTCATCGCGCGCGTAGCCGCTAGCCGCCCGAGCTTGGTTCGGCCCCGTCCGGGGCCAGCACCGGAGTTCGGGTCTCATCGGCGAAGAGCTTCCCGGAGGCTTTCAGCTTCTCAAGCAGCCGCGCGTGCAGCGGCTTCAGCAGCTCCGCCGCGGTTCCAGTCCGGTACGCCAGGGTCGAGCGGTCGAGCACGACGCCGCGGCGGGCGTACATCTGAGCTTTGCGATAGAGCGGGGTGTGGTCCGCATACTTGGCGACCACCACCACGTGGGCGATGGCGGCCTCCGTCGGCAACCCGCCCTCATCAGGTGTGTCGGCGCCGGGGCCTGCACCACTACTTCCTCGCAGGCGCGGCAGCCGTATTTGGGTCGGCGGATAACCAAGGCGCGGAAGGTCACCCAGTGCACCAGCGAGCCGTCGGCCAGATCATGGCTCACGAGCGACACGGGGAGGCGGCCGGCACCGACGCCGCCCCGCACGGCATCCCGGACCATGACAGGGCGAGGACTGGCTCGATCGCGATCATGGCCCGGCCGGCAGGGGTCTTCACGGTCCAGGCCCGACGATCGGGTGCCGAGCGGACGGTCCTGTCCCCGGTTCGACCAGCCAGGAGGGATGTCCGGTAGCACTGGTCCAGCCCAGGTGGGCCGATCTCCTCGGGATCCCTCGGGGTCGGTCAGACTCTCAGCTATGACCTACGACAGGGCCGCAGCTGTCCCCCAGGACGAATGTGGGCTGGAACATCACTTTGCGCGGCGGCAGCTCCACGCCGTGGTTTATTCTGTCGACCAGCATCCGCAGTGCTTCATTGGTCATGTCGTCGACCGGATGTTCGGTCCGCGTCAGCCGCGGCCGAAGTCCGCCGATACCGGGGATCGTGTCGGTCGACGCAACGGAGATGTCCTCGGGGCAGCGGAGGCCGAGATCGACGATCGCCCGCATCGCACCCAAGGCCATGACGCCGTTGGCCACATAGAGCGCGGTGGGACGATCGGGCTGCTGCAGCAGGTCACGCGTCACCGAATAGGCCACGTTCTCGCGGAAATCGCCGCTGCGGACATGATCGTCCCGCGGAGATACGCCCCGCTCCTGCATCGCAGCAAGCATTCCGTCGAGGCGGCCGCGACCGGAGCTCAGGTGCAGGGGGCCCGTGATGGTGCCGATCCGGCGATGCCCGAGGTCGAGAAGATAGGTCGTCACCTGCCGCGCCGCCGAGACATTGTCGAGCGTCACCGTATCCGAGCGGTTGTCCTCAACGGTGCGGCCGAAGAGAACCGACGGCATGGAATTCCCATCGAAATCCCGTCTCGAATACTGTGACTGGCTGCCGACCGGCACCAGCACCACCCCGTCGCAGGACAGCGCCTTGATGCGCGACAGGGCCCGCCGCTCGGCTTCTGGCTTCTCATCGCTGTTGAACACCACCAGCGAATAGCCCCAGGCGGTCGCCGCGGCCTCCGCAGCACAGACGATGCGGGCGAAGAAGGGGTTCGCCAGGTCGGCGACGACGAGCGCGATCAGCTGGCTTGTGCCGCGCTTGAGGTTCCGGGCAACCGCGGACGGCGCGTATTGCAGCTCGTTGATGGCGGCGAGCACCCGGGCCCGCAGCGCCGGGCTGACATAGGCCGAGTCATTCACCACGGCGGAGACGGTCGCGGTCGAGACGCCGGCTGCGCGTGCAACATCTCTGATGGTTGCCAACTGGATGCTCAGCTAATCGTTTCGCCAACTGTCGCCGATCGCAGTAGGCCTGTCCAGGCAGCATTGCAACGAATTTTACGCTTGTCAGAACCTGCGAGATTGTCGAGTTTAGCGAAACGGTTAGATATTGTTCGCTGACGCAGGCGCACGCTCGCCCACAGGAGGAGCTCGCGCCCGGAGGGAGGAGGGAACGACATGAAGACCCCGCTGCTCGGCATGCTTGCCGTGGCCATGGCCCTGCCGGCCGGCATGGCCGCGGCCCAGGACAAGACGCTCATCGGCATCGTCTCGATCGCCGCGACCGAGGCCAACAACGTCCGCTACATCTCCGGCGCGACCGCCGCGGCCAAGGAGCTCGGTTGGGAGGTGTCGGTGATCGATGCCGCCGGCAGCGCCGATCAGGCCAACGCCGCGATCCAGAATTTCGTGCAGCGCGGCGCCGGCGCCGTGATCGACATGGTGTTCCCCTATTCGTCGATCGGCGCCGGGCTGGCCGCGGCGAAGGATGCGGGCGTGCCGGTCGTGACCTGGGGCGGGGGGCTGGGCGGCAGCGTGGCCGCCACCAACGGCTCCGGCGCGCCGCTGGCCCAGCCGGTGATCGACAAGCTGGTGGCGGATCTGGGCGGCAAGGGCAGCGTCCTGGCCCTGACCTACCGCACCGGCGAGGTCTGCCGGAACCGCGAGGCGCTGTTCGACGAGATCATCGCCAAGCACCCGGACATCAAGGTCACCAAGAACGAGGTGCGGATCCCGGGCTATTTCCAGGACGGCGCGGAATACGCCAATGCCTGGCTGGCCTCCCACCCCGCAGGGGACGAGAACCTGGCGATCTGGGGCTGCTGGGACGATCCGGCGATCGGCGCCATCGGCTCGCTGCGGCAGCAGGGCCGCGACGACGTCAAGGTCTACGGCGTCAACGGCAACGCCCAAGCCATCGAGAACATCCGCAACGGCCACATGGACGCGACCGCCTGGGAGGACAGCTATACCGAAGGCCATCAGATGGTGAAGCTGCTGGTCGATATCAAAGCCGGCACCGGCAGCTGGACGCCGAAAGCCGTCGAAGTGCCGGCCGTCCTGGTCACCAAGGAGACGGTCGAGCAGTTCGTGAAGGATCACCCCGAGGCGCTCGGCAAATGAGTCTGGGGCAGCGCATGGCCGCTCCCGAGGATCCGCCGGCGTCGACCGGGGCTGCCCCTTTCCTGGCGGCCATCGACGTGGCCAAGTCGTATGGCGGCGTCCAGGCGCTGAAGGGCGTCTCGCTGTCGCTCGAGGCCGGGCGGGTGCACGGGCTGGTCGGTGCCAATGGCGCCGGCAAGTCGACGCTGATCCGGGTGCTGGCCGGCCTGACCCGCCCGGATGCCGGCGAGGTCCGGATCGACGGCGCGCCCGTCGCCATCGTCTCGCCGCAGGACGCCACCGCGCTGGGGCTGGGATTCATCCACCAGGAGCTCGCCTTCGTTCCCGGCATGACGGTGCTGGAGAACATCATGCTCGGGGTGCCGAAGAAGCGGCGCCTGGGCATGGTCGACTGGGCGGCGATCGAACGCGACGTCGCGCCGATCGCCAAGCGGGTGGGCATCACCGCCTCGCTCCGTGCCGGCACGAAGGGCCTGTCGACGGCCGAGAACTGGCTGATCAGCATCTGCCGGGCCCTGGTCCGCAAGGCGCGGCTGATCGTGATGGACGAGCCGACGGCATCGCTGTCGGCCAGCGAGGCCGAGCGGCTGTTCGCGATCATCGCCGACCTCACCGCCTCGGGCGTCGCCATCCTCTATGTCTCGCACCGGCTGGACGAGATCCTGCGGCTGTGCCATCGCGTCACCGTGTTCCGCGACGGCCGATCAGTGGCCGAGATCGGGCAGGACGCGCTGAGCCGGGCCGTGCTGGTGGAGGCCATCGTCGGCGGCGAGACCAGGCCGGCCGAGCCAGCCCGCGGCCGGGCCGTGGGCCGCGAAGTCGTCTTGCATGTCTCCGGCCTAGCCCGGCACCCGAAGGTCCGGGATGTGAGCTTCGACCTGCACCGGGGCGAAGTGCTGGGTATCGGCGGGCTGGTCGGCTCCGGCCGCACCGAGCTGGCGCGGCTGATCTACGGCGCGGACCGGCCCGAGGCCGGCGCCATGGTCCTGGACGGCATGCCTTTCGCGCCGCGCAGCCCCGGCCAGGCGGTCGCCGCGGGGCTGGGGCTGGTGCCGGAGGAGCGTCGGGCCGAGGGCCTGGTCCTGACCAAGAGCGTGGCCTTCAACCTGCAGATCGCCAATCTGAGCCGGATCATCCGCGCTCCGGCACTGCCGCTGATCAGCCATCGGCGACGCGAGGCGTCGTCGCTGCAGATCGTCCGCGACCTCGCCGTCAAGACCCGCAGCATCGAGACTCCGGTGGGGCGGCTGAGCGGCGGCAACCAGCAGAAGGTCGTGATCGGCCGCTGGCTGCTGCGCGGTCCCAAGGTCCTGATCCTCGACGAGCCGACGCGCGGCGTCGACATCGGCTCGCGCGGCGAGATCCATCGCCTGCTGCGCGGCCTGGCCGCGGGAGGCATGTCGATCCTGGTGATCTCGTCGGAGCCGGATGAGCTGCCCGACCTCTGCGACTGCGTGCTGGTGATGGCCGAGGGCCGCATCGTGCGGGAGCTGGCCGGACCGTCGATCACACGCAATTCCATCATCGAGGCCAGCTATGCCGCGGGCGGTGCCGCGGCCGCCGCCGGGAGAATCGGATGACGCACACTGCCGTCGCGAGCCGCCGCTTGTCGCCGCAGTCCAGGCTGGCCCTCGGCCTGTTCGCGCGCTATGCGACCATCATCGGCCTGGTGGCCATGGTGCTGGCCTTCTCGGTCCTTTCCCCGCGCGCCTTTCCCACCGTCAACAACTTCACCAACGTGCTGAACCAGGCGTCGCTGGCGATGATCATCGCCGGCGGACTGACCCTGGCCGTGGTGGTGGGGGAACTGGACCTCTCGATCGGCTTCGCCGCCAGCCTGCACGGCGTGCTGGTCACGGGTCTGATCGTCGGCAGCGGCCTGCCGATCCCGGTCGCCATCCTGATCGTGCTGGCGCTCGGGGCGCTGATCGGGCTGATCAACGGGCTGATCGTGACCAAGATCAAGGTCAATTCGGTGATCGCCACCCTCGGCGTCGGCACCATTCTGACCGGCCTGTCCTTCGCCTATTCCGCCGGCGTCCCGATCGTCTCAGGCGTGCCGGAGGCCTTCCTGGAGCTTTCGCTCGGGCGATGGCTGTTCGGCATCCCCAACAACATCGTGGTGATGGCGCTGGTCCTGGGGGCGCTGTGGATCCTGGTCGAGCGCACCGCGCTGGGGCAGGAGATCCAGGCGGTCGGCGGCAATCCGGCGGCGGCCCGGTTGGCCGGCATCAATGTCGACCGCATCAAGATCCTCGGCTTCGTCGTCTCCGGCGTCTGCGCGGCGCTGACCGGCATTCTTCTCGCCTCCCGCCTCGGCAGCGGCACCACCAGCGCGGCCGACAGCTATCTGCTGACCGCCTTTGCCGCGGTGTTTCTCGGCTCCGCCACGCTGCGCGACGGCGAGTTCCACGTGCTGGGCACCATGATCGGCGCCCTGATCATCGCCTTCGGCTTCAACGGGCTGAACATCTTCGGCGCGCCGACCTACTCCCAATACGTCCTGCAGGGCGCCATTCTCATCGTCGCGGTCGGGCTGTCCAGCCTCGGCCGGACCATCGCGGAAAGTTGAGGTTCCGGCATGTCCTCTGCATCGGCCCCGCTCTGGGACGTCCATATCGTCGAGTTCGCCCGCTCCAAGGACCAGCCGGTGGCCAGCCTGGTCCACGGCGCCCATGACGAGGGCGTTGTCGACCTGCCGTTCTCCTTCGTGCTGGCGCGGCAGCCCGGCCGGACCGTCCTGGTCGACACCGGCTTCATGAAGGAGGGCAGCGGCGAGGAAATGAGCGTGCGCTTCGGCATCCCGCACTGGATCTCGCCGCTGCGCATGCTGGCCGAGCTGGGTGTGACGCCCGAAGCCGTCACCGACATCGTGCTGAGCCACGCTCATTTCGACCATATGGGATCGATCGGAAAGTTCCCGAACGCGCAGATCTATGTGCAGAAGCGGGAGATCCTGAGCTGGGTCGAGGCCATGGCCCTGCCGCCGCGCTTCGGCTTCTTGACCCAGATCATCAACCCCGACGATCTGCGGCGTGCCTTCGACGCATCGGTCGAGCACCGGCTGCACCTGGTGGACGGCGACCGTGACGACATTCTGCCCGGGCTGCATCTGCGCCTGGGTGAGGGCCACACGCTGGGCCAGCAATTCGTGATCCTCGAGACGTCCCGCGGGCGTCTCGTCGTCTCAGGCGATTGCGTCTATGCGGCAAGCAATATCCGCGGCCACAACCATGACGGCGTCTATGTGCCCCTGGCGAACGGCGTCGGCAGCGTCTGGGAGCAGCTGAAGACCATCGACCGCATCAACGACGCCATCGATGGTGACATGAGCCGCCTGGCACTTCGTCTTCATTGAGCGATAGCGCTTCTGCCAG
>NZ_JBCNNF010000459.1:0-5320 GCF_039594555.1 Inquilinus sp. | reverse complement strand
AGGGGGATTGACGGCGAGATCTGGAAGGCGTCGCGCGTTGACTCCAGCTCGCCGGGCTCGGCCTGCTGAACAGCCAATGGTCGCTGATCTTGACCTATCCGACCTTCCTGGTGCCGTTCTGCACCTGGCTGCTGATGGGCTATTTCCGCTCGATCCCGTTCGAGCTGGAGGAATGCGCCATCATCGACGGCGCCTCGCGGCTGCAGATCCTGCGCCGCATCACCCTGCCGCTGGCCGTGCCCGGGCTGATCTCGGCCGGGATCTTCGCCTTCACCCTGTCCTGGAACGAGTTCATCTACGCCCTGACCTTCATCTCGGATTCCGAGCGCAAGACCGTCCCGGTCGGGGTCTTGACCGAACTGGTCCAGGGCGACACCTACCAGTGGGGCGCCCTGATGTCCGGCGCCCTGCTGGGGTCGCTGCCCGTGGTGCTGCTCTACTCCTTCTTCGTCGAGCACTACGTCTCCAGCATGACCGGCGCCGTGAAGGAATAGGCCAGGAGAACGTCCGTGACCGGGATCGCGTCCGTCGACACCCCGCTGCTGCGCGTGGCCTATGAGGAGGGCGGGCCCGGCGACGGCCGGCCGCTGGTGCTGCTGCATGGCTGGCCGGATCATCGCCGCACCTGGGACCGGGTGCTGCCGATCCTGCACGATGCCGGGTTCCGCACCCTGGTCCCGAATCTCCGCGGCTTCGGCGGCACCGCCTTCCGCGACCCCGGCACCATGCGTTCGGGCCAGCTCGCTGCGCTCGGGCAGGACGTGCTCGACTTCGCCGACGCGCTCGGCCTCGGGCGGTTCGCCGTGGTCGGGCACGACTGGGGCGCCCGCGCCGCCTATATCGCCGGCGCCCTGGCGCCGGATCGGGTGTCGCACTGCATCGCGCTCTCGGTTGGCTGGGGCACCAACGCGCCGGACCAGCCGCTCGCGCTCAACCAGATCCAGAACTACTGGTACCACTGGTACATGGCGCTCGACCGCGGCGCCGACCTGGTGCGCAACGACCGTCGCGGCTTCACCCGCCACATCTGGCGGATCTGGACCCCGGAGTGGGAGCTGGCGGAGGAGGAGTTCGAGGCGACGGCTGCGGCCTTCGACAACCCGGACTGGGCCGAGGTCACGCTGCATTCCTACCGGGTGCGCTGGGGCCTGGCGGAGCGCGATCCGCGCTACGACGAGATCGAGGCGAAGTTGGCCGCGAACCCGGGGATCAGGGTGCCGACGCTGGTCTTGCATGGCGGCTCCGACCCCTGCAACGACCCCTCGACCTCGGCCGGGAAGGAGAAGTTCTTCCGCGACCGCTACGAGCGCGACGTCCTGCCCGGGATCGGCCATTTCCCCCAGCGCGAGGCCCCGAACGCCGTCTCCGAGGCGATCCTGCGGTTCCTGGCCGACGAGGGCTGAGGCGGCGCGCTGCCGCTGTTCCGCTGCAAAAACCCAACCCGTCATCCCCGCGAAAGCGGGGATCTCGTGACGCTCTGACCGGACAGAGATTCCCGCTTTCGCGGGGATGACGGCAAGGGGGATGGGCCGCTGCAGCGGCCGACCCGCGCTCATGCGGCGAGGCATTGACAGCCACGCCGATGTCGCCATAAGTTAGTTAACGATTACTAACTTTGTGAGTCGTGGTATGGCCGGCAAAGGCAGGGACACCAGGGCGCGGATCGAGGAGGCGGCCATCCGCCTGTTCGCCGAGCGCGGGGTGGAGGGCACCTCGGTGCGCGACATCGCCGCCGCGGTGGGGGTGACCGAGGCGGCCTTGTATCGCCACCTGACCTCGAAGGACGAGTTCGTGGCCGGGCTGTTCGCCGACCGCTATGTGGCGCTGGGCCGCCAGGTCCATGCGGCGCAGGACGGGCTGGCCGGCTTCGCCGCGCGGATGCGGGCGATGGTGGTGGCCTGCTGCGAGCTGCACGACCGCGACCCGGCGCTGTTCCGCTTCCTGCTGATCGTCCAGCACCGGGCGCTGCCCAGCCTGGCGGTGGGCGAGCCCAACCCGGGCGACGTTATCGGCGCCGTGGTCGTCGACGGCATCCGCGAGGGCGCCGTGACCATCGCCGACCCGCAGCTGGCCACCGCCATGGTGTTCGGCTGCGTGCTGCAGCCGGCGGTGTTCCTGCTCTACGGCCGGCTCCAGGGCGGCCTCACCGACCATGCGCCGGCGATCGCCGGCGCCATCCTGCGGGCGCTCGGCGGCTCCGCCGCCTGACGCCGCATCCCCATCCGTCTCAGCGCAAGGAGACGCCTATGATCGACCCGATCGTGTTCCTGCTGATGATCGCCGCCATGATCTGGCTCGGCGTGCAGGTCCTGACCCAGCGCAGCGCCATCCGCGACCTCGAATCGCGGCTCGACTTGATCGATGACGAGGAGCCGGCCGGCCGGAAGTCGTGACCGGCCATCCGAAATCCAGACCCGTCATTGCGAGCCCCGAAGGGGCGTGGCAATCCAGGGATCGAGCCGCTGGATCGCCGCGTCGCTTCGCTCCTCGCGATGACGGTCTTAACTGACGGACAAGAGAGCTTGGGCCCTCAGCCCGCGCGGTCCTTGTCGATCTGGCTCTTCAGCGCGTCGAAGCCGACGGCGCCGGGGATGATCTGGTCGTTGATGACGAAGGCCGGCGTGCCCTGCACGCCCAGCGCCTCGGCCAGGTCCATGTTGGCCCGCAGCTCCGCCACCACCGACGGGTCGTTCATGTCCTGCTTCAGCTTGTCGAGGTCGAGCCCGACCTGCTGGGCGGTGTCGTAGACGACCTGGTCGGTCAGCTGGCCCTTGAAGCCCATCAGCTTGGTGTGGAAGTCGAGATACTTGCCCTGCTTCTGCGCCGCCAGCGAGGCCCGCGCCGCGGTCACCGAGGCGGGCCCGAGGATCGGGAACTCCTTCAGCACCACCTTGAGCCCGCTATCCGCCTTCATCAGCCGCTCCAGGTCGGGCTGGGAGCGCTTGCAGTAGCCGCACTGGTAGTCGAAGAACTCGACCAGCGTGACGTCGCCCTGGGCGTTGCCGATCACCGGCGAGGACGCGCTGCGGAAGATCTCGTCGGCCCGGCTGGTCAGGGTCTTGGCCTGGGCCGAGCGCTCCTCCGCATCTTTCTTGGCCTGGTAGGCGTCCAGCGCCTCGACCACGATCTCCGGATGGGCGCGGATATAGTCGCGCACTACCTGCTCGATCGCCTCCTTCTGGGCCGGATCGACCGCGGGGGTGCTCTGGGCCGGGGCCGGCGACTGCTGCGCCCAGACCGACGGCGAAGCCACCGCCACCGCGGCGAGGACGGCCAGGCTGGCGAGACGGCTGGGGCGGAGCATCGGGGTATCCTTTCGCTGACGCATGGCTCTCATAGGGTCTTTTCGCGGGATCGCGGTCCCGGGTCACGGTCTTTCGTGCCGGATTCCGTCATTTTCTGATGCGGGCCTGATCGATCGCCGACTTCAGCACATCATAGCTCACCGCGTCGTAGTTCTCGCTGTGCGGCACCATGCGGCCATTGACCACATAGGCCGGCGCGCCCTCGATGCCCAGCGACTTGGTCAGGGCGGCGACCGATTGCAGCTCCGCCGTCACCGTCGGGTCCTGCATGTCGCGCTTCAGCCGGTCGACATCGAGGCCGACCTGCCGCGCCATCGAGAACACCAGATCGTCGCTGAGTCGGCCCTTGAAGCGCATCAGCGCGGTGTGGAACGCGGCGTAGCGCCCCTGCTTCTGTGATGCCAGCGCCGCGCGGGCGCCGGTCACCGACACCGGGCCGAGGAAGGCGAATTCCTTCAACTCGATGCGCAGCCCGGTGTCCTCCTGCAGCAGCCGCTCGATCGTCGGCTGCGACCGCTTGCAGTCGACGCATTGGTAGTCGGAGAATTCCAGGATGGTGACGTCGCCGCGCGGGTTGCCCAGCACCGGCGAGGCCGGGCTTTGCGCCGCGGCCGGGGCGGCCGTCAGCGCGGCGAGCAGGATGGAGCCGGCAAGTCGGCCGGCATGACGCAGAATGCTGTTCATCGAATATCCCCCTCCGATGGTGAAATCTCGCTCTGAAATCCGTTTCAGCCCGGCTTGTCCTCGGCCTGACTCTGCAGGTCCTGGGCGCGGCGCCAACCGGGCGAGCCGCGCGGCAGCAGCTGCAGCGCCCGTTCGACCTGGGCCCGGGCGTTCGGCTTGTCGCCGCGGGCCAGGTTGTCCTCGGCCAGGGCCAGCGCCGCGTTGCCCATGTCGCCGACCTTGCCGTAGGCGGTGCCCAGCAGCCGCCAGACGATCGGCGGCGTCTTCTCCGGGTCGACGCTGGCGCGCTGCAGGTCGCGGATGGCGCTGCGCAGCTCGGCATCCGAGCCGCGGTCGATCTTGGTCTGGGCCAGCGGGATCAGCAGCAGCGGCTCGCCCGGCAGCAGCGCCAAGGCGCGCTCGTAATACGGCCTGGCCTCGGTCAGCCGCCCGGTCTCCAGCAGGATCTGGCCGCGCAGCTCGAGGAAATAGGGGTTGCGCGGCTCGGCCTTGATCAGCGCATCGGTGCGGCCCAGCGCGTCGGGGAAGTAGTTGTTGCGATAGGCGGCGACCGCCCGGGCGTATTGCGCCGGGACGCTGGTGTCGCCGGGCGGATAGACTCGCGGCACCGATTGCGGCTGGGTGAAGCCGAACAGCTTGGCCCGCATCCGGGCGAACATGTCGTCATAGCCGGGCGGCACGCTGCCGCCGCGCAGCGGCGACTTCTCGACCGCGTCCTGCACCGCCTCGATCCGGTCGGCGGTCAGCGGGTGGGTGCGGGTATATTCCGAGCCGGTCGGGTGCGCCAGCTCGGCATCCTGCATGCGCTTGAGGAAGCTGAGCATGCCGTCGGCCGGGATGCCGGCCTGGGCCAGGAAGCGCAAGCCCGCCTGGTCGGCCGAGCTCTCGATGCCGCGGGTGAAGTTGACCATGTTCTGCCGCACCATGTCCTGGGCGGTGATCGCGCCGGCCATGGCGGCGTCGCCGCGTCCGGCCGCCGCGCCGGCGGCGACGCCCAGCAGCGAGCCAATGGTGGCGATCAGCTTGCTGCGCTCCATCTGCTCGGAGCCGCGCACCAGATGGCCGCCGGCGATGTGGCCGGTCTCGTGCGCCAGCACGGCCAGCAGCTCGTCGGCGCTGCGCGTCTCCAGGATCAGCCCGGCATAGACGAAGATGTTCTGGCCGCCGGCGACGAAGGCGTTCACGTCGTCGTCATTGACCAGCAGGATGGTGACCGCCTCCGGGTTCAGCCCGGCCGCCCGGAAGATTGGCGTCAGCATCTTGTGGATGCTAGTTTCGATCTCGGCGTCGCGGACCACCGGAATGCGTTGCGCCTGGGCCGCCGCGAGGGG
>NZ_JBCNNF010000458.1:0-5351 GCF_039594555.1 Inquilinus sp. | reverse complement strand
CCGCGTCATGCCCGAGCTTGCCGCGGCGGGCTTCCGCGTCGCCGCGGTGGATTATCGCGGCGCGGGCGAGTCGGAAAAGCCACTCGACGGCTACGACAAGGCGACGATGGCCGCGGACATCCGGGACTTGGTCCGCCAGCTGGGCGCGACAAAGGTGGATCTCGTCGGGCGCGACATCGGCGTCATGGTCGCCTACGCCTATGCCGCGCAATGGCCGGACGAGGTGGCGAAGCTGGCGATGCTCGACGTGCCGCTGCCCGGCACGCATGTCTGGGACGAGGCGATCCACAAGCCGGATCCGGAGCTCTGGCATTTCGGCCTGCACCAGCAGCGCGACATCGCCGAGATGCTCGTGGCCGGCCACGAATACGCCTACATCTCGGACTTCATGAAGAAGCGGCTCGCCGCGCCGATCGCCGATGACGACCTGGCCGTCTATGCCCGGGCCTATGCCGCGCCCGGAGGGATGCGCGCCGGCTTCGAGCTCTATCGCGCCTTTCCGGAGGATGAGCGCCGGTTCAAGGAGTTCCTGAAGACAAGGCTGCCGATGCCGGTCCTGGCGCTCGCTGGCGAGCGCAGCAATGGCTGGAAGGAGGTGGAGATGGCCAGGGAGGCTGCCGACGATGTCAGCGGCGCCGTGGCGCCGGAGACCGGCCATTGGCTGCCGGACGAGAATCCCGGCTTCGTCTCCCGGCACCTGGTCGCCTTCTTCCGCGGATCCGCGGAGACGGGCAGGTAGGGCCGCTGTCGCTGAACATCATGCCGACGGTCGAAAATATCGACTCGTCATCCCGTGCGCGCTGCGGCGCGAAGTGCCGCTGCGCAGACACGGGATCTCCGCACGATCCTGAAGAGATCCCGTGTCTGCAGCGCATCATTGCATGCTGCGCTGCAGACACGGGATGACACTCGTTCTTTAGGGTGCGCGGTATAAGGCCTCCTGAACCTCAGGCGACGTGCAGCCGGACGTCGACATTGTTGCGGGTGGCGTTGGAGTACGGGCAGACGTGATGCGCCTTCTCCACCAGCGCCTGCGCCTGGGCCTTGTCCAGGCCCGGCAGCGAGACGGTCAGGTCGACATCGATGCCGAAGCCGCCCGGGATCTCGCCGATGCCGACCTCGGCCTTGACCGAGGCGTCGGCCGGGACCTGCACCTTCTCCTTGCCGGCGACGAACTTCAGCGCGCCCAGGAAGCAGGCAGAATAGCCGGCGGCGAACAGCTGCTCCGGATTGGTGGCGCCGCCCTTGCCGCCCATCTCCTTCGGCAGGGCCAGCGGCAGGTCGATGATGCCGTCCGAGGATTTCGAATGTCCCTCGCGGCCGCCGGTCGAGGTGGCGGTGGCCTTGTAGAGGATCTTCTCAGGCTTGGTCATGGCAGGCTCCTGGGGGTTGGGCCGCACCGGCGATGCGGCCAGGGATGACGGTACAGACATGGGGCGGCGGCTTGAAGCCGCCACCCGGATCGGGCGCCCCTATGGGTCGAAGCGCCGCGGATCGACCCCGGCGAAGCTGCCGCCGCGGCTGAAATCGTCGAACCGGACCACCAGCGGCGCCGGCGACGGGTCGCGATAGGGCCCGAACTTGAAATACTGGTCGCGGGCGGCCGGGGAGCCGACCGGACCGCGCATGGTCACGACCGGCCGTCCGTTCGCCCAGACCTCGATCATATCGTCCGCCCGTCCGGCGACGCGCAGATGCACCACCATGTCGACCCAGGCGCCGAAGGGCGAGGGCAGCGGCGCCGTCCGGTCGATGGCCAGGCCGCGGGCGCATTCGGCGGCGGGGGCGGGCGGCAGCTCCACATCCAGCTCGTCGGCGCCGCCATGCAGGAAGCTGCGGGTTCCGGCGGGGAAGTCGGAGAAGTCGTAGCCGTCCTGCCAGGCCACCAGCACCCGGCATTGCCGGCCGGGCGAGGCGGTCGCCTGCTCCAGCGTCAGGTGAAAGGCGCCGCCCTTGAAGCGCTGGGCCAGGAACGGGCTCTGGCTGCCGCTCTGCTTCCACTGGCCGACCACCAGCCGGTTGCCGCCGGCCCCGGCGTCCGGGCTATCGATGCGGAAGCTGAAGCCGAACCAGCTGTCGGTTCCGGCGGGCTGGACCGATTGCAGCCACAGCTCGGCGCGCTGGTCGTCCTCCGGGTTGAACACGGCGCCCGGCGCCGTGTCCAGGCAGCCGCTGCGCCGGCGCGCCAGCTCCGCCTTCGGGATCGCCGGCGGCATGGTCTCGTCCGGCAGCAGCGCCATGCCGGCGGCGTAGCGGCCGGATCGCACCACCGTCTCCTCGATGAAGAAGCGGTTCTCGGCGCGCGGGCAGGGGGCCCAGACCTGCGGGTCGATGCGGCCCGATTCGAAGCCGTCGGCGATCTCGGCGCCGGGGGGCGCGGCGGCGGCCGGCACGGCAAACGTCGCGGCGAGGATCAGGACGGCCGGCAGCAGGCGCTGCCGCAACGGGGCTGATGGCATGCTCACCGCCGGGGTGTCGGGCCGCGGCAGGATAGGCGGCCGGCCCGCCGCAGCCAAGCGGCGTGCGGGGGCCTGGGGCGGGTTCCGTCGATCGGCTTTCGAAGCGCGGGAATAAACCCGCCTCCCCCTCGATCTGGTCGTTGACGGGGCTGGCGATCGCACCGCCGCACCGGATGCAGAGATCCCATCGGATATCGGAGAAAGATGATGTTCACCACGTCTCGCCGCGGCGTCCTGGCGGGCGGAGCCCTCGCGGGCGCCTTCTTCGGGCTGGCGAAGCCGCTGAAGTTCATCGGCGACGCCCGCGCCGAGACCCCGCCGGAGCCGACCGTCGGCTTCTACAGGTACAAGGTCGGCTCGATCGAGGTGACGGCCGTCTATGACGGGATCTGGCGCAAGCCGCACGACCCCGCCTTCATCAAGGGCGTCTCCGTCGACGAGACGAAGGCCGCGCTGGCCAAGGCCGGGCTGACCACCGAGTTCATGCCGATCCCGCTCACCGTGATCGTGCTGAAGCTCGGCGACCGGCACATCATGATCGATGCCGGGTCCGGCGTCGGGCAATGGCAGGCGAATGCCACCCATCTGCCCGCCAACATGCAGGCCGCCGGCATCGACCGCAGCCAGATCGACACCATCCTGGTCTCGCATTTCCACCCGGACCATGTCTGGGGCCTGATGGAGAAGGGCACCAACGCGGCCGTGTTCCCCAATGCCGAGCTGGTGGTCAACAGCGCCGAATACCGGTTCTGGACCGAGCCCGGCCGGGTCGAGAAATTGCCGGAAGGCCGCCGCGCCGCCGGCAAGCGCATCGCCGACGTGTTCCCGACCTGGAAGAACTGGAAGCTGGTCGAGAGCGGTGCCGAGGTCGCGCCGGGCATCCGGATCCTCGACGCCTACGGCCACACGCCCGGGCATTCGGTCTTCCTGGTGACCTCGGGCAACGACCAGCTGATGGTCTCGAACGACACGATGTACGTGCCGGCGCTCCTGGCCCCGCATCCCGGCTGGCAGGGCGCCTACGACCAGGACGGCCCGATGGCCGTCACCACCCGGCGGCGGATCATCGACCGCGTCATCGCCGACAAGATGATGATCTGCGGGGCGCATTTCCCCTTCCCCGGGGCCGGCAGCTTCGCCACCGACGGCGACGCCTACGCCTTCTCCCCGGTCGTCCAGTCCTGAACCCAAGCCTCTGAATTCCGAACCCTGCGAAGGAGACTTCCCATGCGAAAGCGCGCCTATTTCATCACCCTCGCGATGGTCGGCGGCCTGGCTCTGGCCCCCGCCTTCTTCTCCGGCCCGGCCTTCGCCGTCGATGACGACAGCTCGACCGGCAGCGTCGACCTCACCTCCGTCCGCGCCAAGATCGAGGCCAAGAACTACAAGGGCGCCCTCGACGAGCTGCGGGACCTGGCCGAGGACAACCAGCAGGCGGATGTCTACAACCTGATGGGCTACACCCTGCGCAAGACCGGCGACTTCACCACCTCGCTGACCTACTACAACAAGGCCCTGTCGCTGCAGCCGGACTACAAGCCGGCCCACGAATATCTCGGCGAGCTGTATCTCCAGACCGGCGACATGGCCAAGGCGAAGGAGCAGCTCGCCGCCCTGGAGAAGCTGTGCCCGAGCGGCTGCGAGGAGCGCGAGGACCTCGAGAAGGCGATCAGCACCGGCGCCGCGATCGACTGAACGATGGCCGGGCGGGCGGCCCCCGCCCGGCGATCTGGCAAGGAGGACGCGATGTCCTGGTCTGTCGCCGTCCGCACCCGGTCGGGGGACGGCCTCCTGCTTCTCGGCCGGCTGCTGCTGTCGCTGATCTTCATCCATGAGGCGGTCACGCTCGCGACCGGCTTCGCCGCGGCCGCGGCGGCCATGGGCAAGGTCGGCGTGCCGCCCTTCGTCATGGCGCTGACCATCGCGCTGCAGCTCGGCTGCGGCCTGATGCTGGCGCTGGGATGGCATGCGCGGCTGGGCGCGCTGGCCCTCGCCCTGTTCTGCTTCGCCACCGCGTTCCTGTTCCATCTCGACGCCGGGACGCGGAACGAGCTCCTGCACTTCGAGAAGGATCTCGCGATCGCGGGCGGGATGCTGGTGCTCGCGGCCGCCGGGTCGGGGGCATGGTCCTTGGACCGGCTGTGGGACGGCGGCGGTCTGGTCGCGGCCGCCCGCCTGACCCATCAGGACCGGTAGCGGCCGGGGGGCGCACCGGACCGGGCGGGCCGGCATGGTTGAGCCGGCCCGCCCGGGCTGCTTTCGCTAACGATCGAACCGCCGGGGATCCACTTCCTCGAAGCTGTGGCCCAGGCCGAAATTGTCGAGATGCGCCACCACCGGGGTCTCGCCCGGGTCTCGGTACGGCCCGATCTTGAAGTACTGCCGGCCGCTGTCGCGATAGCCCAGCCGGCCGCGGACGGTAACGATCTTCCGGCCATTGGCCCAGATTTCGATCAGGTCGTCGGGCTGCGCGTCGACCTTGATGTGCACCACCATGTCGACCCAGGCGCCGTAGGGCGAGGGCAGCGATGCCTCGCGGTCGACGGTCAGGCCGGTGGCGCAATCCTTGGTATAGTCCGGCGCCAGCTTGTGGCCGGCCGCGTCGAAGCCGTCATGCAGGAAGCTGTGATGCGGCGGGAAGTCAGAGAAGTCGTAGCCGTCTTCCCAGGCCACCAGCACCCGGCATTGCTGCAGCCGGGCCGGGCCGTCCTGCTCCACCGTCAGATAGAACTTCCGGTTGCGGAAGCGCTGCCCCAGGAACGGGCTGTACTGGCCGGCCTGCTTCCATTGCCCGACCAGCAGGCGACGGTTGTCGGCCGCGGGCGCCGGCTCGGCATCGATGCGGAAGCTGAAGCCGTACCAGAGATCGGTGCCCTTCGGCTCGGTCTGGAT
>NZ_JBCNNF010000457.1:0-5354 GCF_039594555.1 Inquilinus sp. | reverse complement strand
ATGCAGTCGAAGAACAGCCAGTAGAACGGCGCCTCGGGATTGTTCGGCAGCCCGTCGGGGACGTAGTTGAGCTCCGGATAATGCTCCATCATCCGGCTGAACACATGGCGCTTGATGGTCATGAACCCTGTCGGCGCCTCGGCGACCTCGACGAAGCCGTCCTCGGTGGTGAATTTCGACAGCGGCTCGGAGCCGAGGCCCACCGGGTTGAACGGGTAATCGGTGTAGGCCGCCTCGAACGCCTCCTTCGTCGTACCGGCCGGCACGCCGTGCTGGGGCCAGTTGAACCGCTTGATCGGATAGATCCCGGCCGCCACGTCGTGGTCCGAGAGCAGCAGGCGGATGGCGGCCTGCGGCTGGAACTCGATATCCGAGTCGATCCAGAACAGATGCGTGTATTCCTCATGCATGAGGAAGAACTTGACGATCTCGTTGCGCGCCCGGGTGACGAGGCTTTCCGCCCGCATGTGCAGGGACGACGGCAGCCCCAGGCGGATCGCCTCATGTGTCAGCAGGAACATGCTGGTGACGTAGTTCATCGAGACGGCCGAGATGTAGCAGGGCGTGGCCCAGAGCACGTTCATCGACCGCAGCGCGGAAACGGGGAGCATCTCGGGTTCAGGCTTCCAGCTTGAATGAAACTCGGCAGCTCGGCGGTGCCCGCTGCCGTCGCGATCCCGGGCTTGTCGGTCGCGCTCGTCCCGGGGGCCACGATCCATCGGGTGACGGATCATGGCCCCCGGGCACCGAGATCCGTGTGGGCTCCGGAGTCTCGGCTTTCTCTTATCCGCGCGTCAGAGGTCCGAGGTCAGGTGCAGACCCATTCCCGGACGGAGCAGGCCTTGGCGTCGCCGCCGCAGGTTGCCGAGGCCTTCTCCTCCGCCTCGCGCCGGGTCTTCGCGGAGGCGGCGCCCCAGGGGGCGGGCCGCCCGCCCGCTTCGGGCTCGCCGACGACCAGGGCCCCGCAATGCTCGTAGGGGAAGCCGGAGGTGTCGTCTTCGCTCCACCAGTGGCGGTAATTGCGGAACAGGGTGACGACCTTGCAGTCCTGGCCGCCGCGGTGGGCGCAGTATCGCAGCGCGATCTCCTGCGCCTCCTCCGGCTTGTCGGCGCCCCAGAAGAAGCCGCGCTTCTCGTCGGGCACCGAATAGGCGATGGCGCCCCAGATCCCCGGCCCGAGGCTCTGCCCGGCCGGCGCCCCTGGCGGCGACAGGACGATCTCGACGCGACGGTTCTGCGGTTCGCGGACGCCGTCGGCGGTCGGGACCAGCGGATCGGACTCGCCGACGCCCTTGACCGCGATCAGGCTGTCGGCGACGCCGTCGGCCATCAGCTCGCGACGGATCGTCTCGCCGCGCCGGACCGAGAGGGCCTGATTGTACTGGACCGAGCCCGAACGGTCGGTGTGGCCGGTGACGTCGATGCGCGTGGTCTCGCCCCGGAGGGCGTCGGCCGCGGCCGAGGCCACGACCTGCCGGGCTTCCGGAGTCAGATGCGCACTGTCGAAGTCGAAGAACACCAGATAGCTGCGGCTCGGGATGGCATCGACCGTCTCAACCCCGGACGGCGTTGGATCGGCTGCGCCGGCCGCGGAGGCGAGGCAGGCAACGGCAGCGAGCCCGAAGAGGACGGATCGCAGCATGGGTCGTCTCCCGTAAGGAGCCTCAGCCGCTGATGCTGAGGCTGGTCATGGCGACACAGGACTGGTCGAGCGGCACCAGAACGACCTGGGCGCCGTTGGGCATGGCCACGGTGGGCAGGTCGCCCAGCGAGCCGGCCTGGCCCTTCTGGTTCACCAGCTCGGCCGAGACGGCCTGGCACGGAGCCTTGACCGGCGTCACCCGCACCAGGGTGCCCTCGCAGGACCGGCCGACCGGCGCCGCGAAGACCATGCCGGCGCCACGCTGTCCCTGGGCGTCCTGGGCGCCGTCGAGCGCGACCAGCGACGCGACCGCATGGGCGTCGGCGGCCTTGGTGTTCCACTGGGTCTTCGCCGTGTAAGTCTCGTCGGCGACGACGCCGCGGCCGAGCGTGGTGAAGACATTCGCGCAGGCGCCGATCTTGCCTTCCCGGGCATGGGCCGCGAACACCGAGGCTTCCTGGGCCTCGGCCTGGTCCTGCGGCTTGGCCGATTCCTCGGCCGTGGTCTTGGCGGCCGCGGCGGGGGCCGGGGCGGCCGGCTGGCTCTTCTTCTCGGCCGCCTGGCCGATCACATCCGGGCCGAACACGCCGCCGAGTACAACGGCGCCCAGGAGGAGCGTGAGCAGCAGGGCCTTCTTCATGGATCTGTCCTTTGCGTTGCTATTTCATCGCCGACAGGGCGGCGAACAATCCTTCGAGAGGGGCCTGGAACGAGACCTCCCCGTCCGGCAGCTCGTAGGTCACCGTGCAGTCCGTGCCGGCCTGGATGTGGCGGCGCAGCATCTGCCCGATCGCGATGGTGGCGGTGCAGATGGCCGCATCGCAGCGGTCGGTCTGGGCGACGATCTGGTCCCGGCCGCCACCACCGAGCGTCAGCCCGATCGCGCCGCCCTGCCCCACCGCCGCCGGCACCCGCATCACCACCAGGGGTTTGCCGTCTTCCGTGGCCACGAAGGACCAGTTGAAGACCGGCGCCCCCTGCTGGTTGACGATCGACTGCGTCAGGTTGCAGACCCGGCGCTTCGACGTCAGGCTCTCGTCGCAGATCAGGGTCCAGTTCTCGAACGGCTGGATCACCCGCCGGAACTGGCCGAGCTGCTCCCCGTCGGGGATGGCGACCTCCGAGGCCTTCACGGTGTAGGTGGATGGCAACCGCACCCACCCTACCGCGAAAGCGTCCCCGGCCATCGCCGACAGCGCCAGCGCCGCCACCATGCATCCGGCCGCCAGCCTCATTGGCCATCCATCCTCAGTTGAGGGTGAAGGAGACGCCGACGCCGGCACCCCAATCACCCTCGCTCTGGATGGCCGAGGCGTTCACCCGGAACCAGCCGGACTCGGCGGTGTAGCCGAGACCCAGGGCCAGGGCGCCCTGGTCGTGCCACATGCCGCCGCCCACCGAAGCGCTGAGCTTGCCTGGACGGTCGTCGTAGCGCAGCGACGATGCCGCGATGCCGATCGCCGCCCCACGCCACGCATCCCGCCGTGCCTGCTTGATCTTGCCGTTCAGCGAGTCGAAGGCATCGTTCAGCTGGTTGAGGTTCACCGCATCCGTGCCGTTCACGCCCGGCGCGACATTGCCGATCGTGACCGGTGCGTTCGGGTTCCCGCCGCCCAGGGTGATCCGGTTGGTCAGGTTGCCCGCGCTGTCGGTGTCGTACTTCACCGAGATGTTGGCCAGCGCCGACAGCTGGCTGACATTCACCGCATCGGTCGCGGCGGAGCCCGCGGCGACATTGGTGAGGCGCCGTTCCGACCCGGATGAGCCGAAGGACACCTCGCCCGTCGCCACCCCGGCGGTCTTCATGCCCACCACCGGCGCGTAGGCCGCGTCGGAGAGGTTGGCCATGGTCGTGGAGCCTGCGCCCAGGGCCAGGGAGTTGGCCTTGGTCGCCTGCGCCCCGGCGCCGATCGCGATCGCGTTGTTGGCCGAGGCGCCGGCGCCGTTGCCCATCGAGATCGCGTTGGTGGCGCTGGCGGTCGAGGCCGGGCCGATCGCCGTGCTGTTGGTGCCGGTCGGCGAGGAGTCCGCCAGGGTCGAGTTGGTGTGGAAGTACTTGATGCCCGCCCCGCCGCTGATCGAGTTGTCGACCACGGTCGCCAGCGAATAGAGCTGGCTACCGTTGATCGCATCGGTCGAGGTGGCGGAGATCCGCCCGGCCGCGACGTTGGTGATGGTGCGCTCGGCGCCGACATCGCCCACGCTCACGGTGCTGGTCGGGTTGGTCCCGGCGAAGCCCGACAGGTTGAAGTTGTTGAAGGATGCGCTCGAGGTCCCGACCACGGCCTGCGTCTTCGAGCCCGAGCCCAGGGCGACGTCGCCGGCATTGGCACTCGCCTGCGCCCCGTTGCCCATGGCCACGCTGTTCTCGGTGGACGCCACGGCCGTCGGCCCGACCGCCACCGAGTTGGTGCCGTTCGCCTGGCTGTCCGCCAGGGTCGAGTTGGCGTGGAAGTACTTGATGCCGCCGCCGTTGTTGATGTTGGTCAGGCTGTTGTTCACGGCTTCGAAGGCATTGTAGACGGTCGTATAGCCCTTACCCTGGATGTTGTAGGTCGGGCCGGTGATCGAGCCGTCCGGATTGATGACGGTCGTTCCGCCGAACAGGTTTGTGATGTTCGTCGTCACACCCTTGAGCTGCGAGACGTTGACGGCGTCGGTGTCCGCCGAACCGGCGGCGACATTCGTCAATTTGCGCTCGGCTCCGCCGGCCCCGATCGACACCTCGCCGACCGAGTTCTGCTGCTGTCCTGCAAGGCCAAAGGCCGTGTAGTTCGTCTGAGCGCCGACAGTGGTCCTTGAATTGCCGCCAAGCGCGATGCTGTTGGCGAAGGTGCTCTGGGCGCCTGCGCCGATGGCGATGGACTGGATACCGGCGGCCAGAGAGTTCGTGCCGAACGCCAGGCCATCGGCCAGCATGACATGGGCCTTCTGACCGATCGCCGTGCCGCCCGGCGCCGTCTGGTCGACGATCGCGCCATTGCCGATGCCGACGCCATTGTCACCGTTGACGACGGTCGTGGGACCGACGGCAACCGACTGATCGCCGACCGCGAGCGAATCTCCCGCCGTGGAGTTGGCGTGGAAATACTTGGTCGAGGTCACAGCGACGGAGGCTATGGCGCCCTGAAGCTGCCGGATCGTCACGGCATCCTGGGCATCGGTGCCGTCCGCGACATTCGTGATCTGCCGGTAGGACTTGTCCGTGCCGACGGATACCGCGCCGAGAAGGGTCTTGTCCGTCGTGTTGTACTCGATGATCGCCGAACCGGCAGGGATCTGACCCGTCGCCGGAGCCAGCGCCCGGTCGGCGACCGATCCGGACCCAAGCGCCACGCCACCCAGGACCGTGGCCTGGCTGTCACGGCCGAGAGCCAGTGAACTGTCGGCAACCGCGGTCGCCTCATAGCCGACAGCGGTGGAGCCGATCCCCTGAGCCGAGGAGTCGGTGACCGGCAGCGTCCTGTCATTGGTGCGCACATACCGGATGCCACGGCCATTGGCGTCGGTGTAGCTCTTGGACGTATCGCCGGCGATGTTATTGATCGTGTCGCCCAGATTGGTGATCGCACCCGTGTTGACGGTGACCTGCTGGTTGGTGGCGAAAAGCTGGGAACCGTTCACCGCATCGGTCGAGGTGTCCGAGAGACGCCCGGCCGCGACATTGGTGATGGTCCGCTCTGCGCCCGCCGCGCCGACGCTGACCGTCGAG
>NZ_JBCNNF010000456.1:0-5360 GCF_039594555.1 Inquilinus sp. | reverse complement strand
CGGGCAGGCGCCGCAGGCCGGGGCGTGGGCGGTGCAGATGGTCTGGCCCAGCAGCTTCATCAGCCGGTGCAGCTCGGCCAGGTCCTCGGCGTCCCACGCCTCCGGCAGCTGGCGCATGAACAGCTCATAGCCGGCGTCGTAATCCGCCTCGGGCGGCAGCAGCCCCAGCCGGCCGCCGAGCCGCAGCAGATGCGTGTCGAGGGCCAAAGCGCGCTTGCGCAGGGTGCTGAAATTCAGCACCGCGGCGGCGATTTTCGATCCGACCCCTGGCAGGCGGCGCAGCCACTGCATCGCCGCCTCCTCGTCCAGGTCGGCCAGATGGTCGAGGGACAGGCGGCCGGTGCAGGCGACGATCATGCGCAGCGCCTGGGGCAGCTGCTCGGCCTTCGCATCCGCCAGATTCACCGGCCAGATGATGCGCAGCACAGCCCGCGGCGACTCCTCGCACAGCCAGTCCCAGGACGGATACTGCCGGCGCAGCTCCCGAAATACGCGCCGCGACACCTCGTCCCGGGTCTTGGACCCCAGCATGCTGCGGACCAGCTGGCTGACCGGGTCGCGGCGCCGGGCGTCGCGCCGAGGCCCGAGCCGCGCCAGCAGCCGGTCGCGGATGCGGGGCAGGGGCGGATCGTCGTCGAGGGCGAGCGAGAGCTGCATTCTGGTCACCGCGACCGCGTTCCCGCGACCCGGTGCGCGGCGGCCAGCGCCGACCGAGCCCAGCCGACCAGTTCTTCGGGCTCGTCGAACAGCCGGTCCGGCGCGCGCCAGAAGGACAGGTCGATGGTGCGGCCCTGCTTCTCGTAACTGAGCGGCGGAAGCCCTTCCGCCTCCTTGAACGCGGCGCGGTTGTGGTCGTCGACCCGCAGATACAGGGCGTCCTCCGCGACCACGCCGAACATCACCCCCTCGCAGAACAGGCCGGTCGCGCCGAACATGCGCCGGGGCGCGATCGCGCCGAGCGGCGCGAGCTGGTCGCGCAGAAAGTCGATGAAGCTGTCGCGGGCTGCCATGCTCGATCCCCGAGAAGAGGCGATGGTTCATCTTAGGAACAAATGCGGAACATGGCAAGCTGGAATCGGCGCCTTGGCCGCCTCCGGCACGCATGGGATAAGGGGCCACCGCTCCGCTTCGAGACCGACCATGTTCCGACTGCCCGCGCTGCCCGCTGACACCGCCGCCCTGGCCCCGACCGACCGCAGCCGGCGGATGCTGGAGGCGGCGCTGGCCGGGGCGGAGGCGATCCGGACCCTTCAGGCCGGCCGCTGGGAGGGCGCGGCGCTGGAGCGAAAGGGCGCGCGCGACTTCGTCACCGCCGCCGACCGGCAATCCGAGGCGGCGGTGGCCGCTTCGCTGTCCGCCGCCTTCCCGGACCATGCCATCGAGGGCGAGGAGGGCACCGCGATCCAGAGCCAGGGCGCCGGCACCTTCCTGGTCGACCCGATCGACGGCACCACCAACTTCGCCTGGGGCATGCCCTTCTTCGGCATCGCCATCGCCCTGGTCGAGGGCGGCGAGACCGTGGCCGGCGTGGTGCTGGACCCCAGCCTGGGCGAGGCCTTCGTCGCCGAGCGCGGCCATGGGGCCTTCCTCAACGGCCGGCGGCTGCGGATCGAACGCACGGTGGCGCCGGAGGAGGCGCTGATCGGCGCCAGCCTGCCGGTGCCGGGCCAGGTGCGCAGCATCGATGTCGAGGCCTACCACGGGGCGCTGCGGGCGGTGATCGACCGCGCCGCCGGGGTGCGCCGCCTCGGCTCCGCCGCGCTCAGCCTGTGCTATGTCGCGGCCGGCCGGCACGACGCCTTCTTCGAGGATGGCCTGTCGCCGCTCGATTACGCCGCCGCGGTGCTGATGCTGCGCGAGGCCGGCGGGATCGCCACCGGCTTCGACGGCGGCCCGATCCCGCCGACCGGGGCGGTGCTCGGCGCCAATGCCGGGCTGCATTCCTGGCTGACTGGGTTGTTGAGCGGAGGCTGAGCCGAGCCCGCGACCGCGCCGCCCCCTCACTCGAAATCGCTGCGCGATTTCGACCTCTCCCCAAGGAGAGGTGAATCGGACTCGGCTCGGAAACCCCTCTCCTCGGGGAGAGGGAGGGGCCCGGCGCCGCAGGCGACGGGAGGGTGAGGGGCCGATCTAGCCAGCGCGCCCGCCGGCCCGGCGGAGCACCACCTCCTGGGCTTCGGCCTGCAGCTCGCCGCGCCAGCGGGGCAGGGCGTGCGGGTGGGCCTGCTGCAGCCAGGCGATCATCTTCTCCCGCACCTCGCAGCGCAGGTCGAAGGCGCGGCCGGAGTTGCGGGCGCTGACCAGCATGCGGATCTCCATCACCTGCTCGCGGAAATCGGTGACCTGCAGCACGGCAACCTGGCCGTCCCACAGCGGCGAGGCCTTGGCGATCTCGTCCAGCCTGCGCCGCATCTCCGCCACCGGCGCGGTGTGGTCGAGATAGAGGAAGACGCTGCCGATCAGGGCGGAGCCCTCGCGGGTCCAATTCTGGAACGGCTTCTCGATGAAGTAGCTCAGCGGCAGCACCATCCGCCGCCAGTCCCACAGCCGGACCACGACATAGGTCGAGGTGATCTCCTCGATATTGCCCCATTCGTTCTCGACCAGGACGGCGTCGTCGATCCGGATCGGCTGGGTCACCGCCAGCTGGATGCCGGCGAAGATGTTCTTCAGCACAGGCTGCAGCGCCAGGCCGATGACCAGCCCCGCGGCGCCGGCCGAGGCCAAAAGGCTGATTCCGTATTGCCGCACCCCCTCGAAGGTCATCAGCGCGGCGGACAGGGTGACCATCACGATCAGCGTGGCCGCGACCCGGCGCAGGATCCGGGTCTGGGTGACGTGCTTGCGCGCCAGCAGGTTGTCCTCGGCGTCCAGCGTGAAGCGGCGCAGATAGACGGTCATCCAGATGTGCAGCGCGGTCAGCGCCACCCAGCCCAGCAGGGCGATGAAGGCCAGCAGCAGGACATGGTGGACGATGCCGGTCTCGGCCTCGGTCAGCGGCGCGACATTGGCGGCGGTCGAGATCGCCACGATCATCGCGGCCAGCCGCGTCGGCCCCTCGGTGCGCGCAACCAGGGAGCGCCAGAACAGGTTCTTCAGGTCCTTGCCGGCGACGATGCGGGTGGCGGCGCGGAACAGGATCCTATGGACGGTCCTGGCGGCCACCACGGCCAGGGCCAGCATGCCGAGGCTGATCGCCCAGGGCGGCATCCAGGGCAGCTGGGCCTGGAACCAGTCCAGCCAGCGGTCGATGGTGTCGATCATCGGCAGTCCCATGCGGGTGTCCCCTCTGCATGGCAATGCGAGGGGCCGCGATGGGTTCCGCCCTAGGGGCGCGGTGGCGCGGCGGACATCGCCTCCAGCACGCCCGGAGCGTCGGTGGTGATCTGGTCGGCGCGCAGCGCCACCAGCCGGGCCAGCGCGGCCGCGGCGCCCGGATGGTCGGGGTTCAGCGTCCAGGCGTCGACCGTTTTGCCGGCGGCGTGACAGGCGGCGATCAGGTCGACGCCCAGCGCGTCGGCGCGCAGCACGATGGGATACGACAGGTAGATCATCGCCGCCTCCGGCGCGCGGTCCAGCGCCGCGGCGATGAAGCGCTCGGCATCCACCGCGCCGCGCAGCGTCGCCAGCGTGCCGTCGTCGCAGGGATCGAAGCCCAGGCGCAGCCCCGGCACGACCGCGCCCAGGCGGCGCACCGCCGCCCAGTCGCCGCCGCTCAGGATGAAAAGGCCGGCCAGCGGCGCCAGCGCGGTTCGGAAGGCGTCGATGCTGCGATCGTCCAGGGCGCCACCCGCCTCCTTCAGGTCGAGCTGGACCAGCGTGGCGCGATCAGCCCCGGTCGCGGCCAGCTCTGCCAGGTCTTCGAGCAGCAGCAGCCGCTCCCCGGTCGGGGTGCCGTCCTTGCTGCGCATGTGCAGGGCCCGCAGCTCGGCGAATGTAGCAGCCGCGACCGGGCCTTGGCCGGTGGTCTCGCGGTCCAGCGTGTGGTCATGCAGGCAGGCGAAGCCGCCATCGGCGCGGCGGCGCAGATCCACCTCCATCGACGCGCCCAGCGCCATGCCCTCGCGCAGCCGGGCCGGGGTGAAGGGGACGTCCTCGGGCCGGCGCTGCAGCCGGTGCCATTTCAGCCGGGTGGCGTGGCCGTCGGCGATGATCGCGATGCCGTCAGGCATGGGCTTGCTCCGGTTGCCGGGCGGGTTCGGCCAGGGTCAGGTGGCGGGCGGGCTGGCCGGCGCGGAACACCGCGCAGCGGGCGGGGCGCAGCGTCACCGCGGCGCCCTCGGCGATGCCGTCGGCCCGGCCGAGCTGCAGCTTCAGCACTACGCCGCCGCCGATGTCCACATCGGCCATGCGCACGGCGCCGAGATCGACCAGACGGTCCACCCGGCCGGCCACGGCGTCCGGCGTGCCCGCCGGGACCGGGACCAGGTCCTCGGGCCGCAGCGCCAGGGTGCAGGGGCCGTCCGGCAGGTCGCAGGGCAGGGCGAGATCCTGCCAGCGCAGCCGCCCGGCCTCGACCCGCGCCTCGGCCAGGGTCATGGTGCCGATGAAGCCGGCGACGAACTCGGTCTCCGGCCGGGCATAGATCTCGCCGGGCCGGCCGACCTGCTGGATCCGCCCGTCCTTCATCACCACGATGCGGTCGGCCAGCGTCATCGCCTCCTCCTGGTCGTGGGTGACGAAGACGGTGGTCAGGCCCAGCCGGCGCTGGATCGCCCGCACCTCCTCGCGCAGTCGCACCCGCAGATGGGCGTCGAGGGCGGAGAAGGGCTCGTCCATCAAGAGGATCTTCGGCTCCAGCACGACGCAGCGGGCGATGGCGACGCGCTGCTGCTGGCCGCCGGACAGCTGGCCGGGATAGCGGTTGCCGTAGCCGGACAGGCCGACCAGCTCAAGCACGCCGTCGACCCGGCGGTCGACCTCGCCGCGGGTCAGGCCCCGCAGGCGCAGGCCGAAGGCGATGTTGCGGGACACGGTCATGTGCGGCCACAGCGCGTGGCTCTGGAACACCATGCCGGTCGGGCGGCGGTTCGGCGGCAGGGCGCCGATATCGGCGCCGTCGATCGCGACCCGGCCGCCGCTCGGCGTCTCGAAGCCGCCGATCATGCGCAGCACGGTCGACTTGCCGCAGCCGGAGGGCCCGAGCAGGCAGACCAGCTCGCCGTCGCGGATCGCCAGCGACACCTGGTCGACCGCGGCAGTCTCGCCGAAGCGCTTGGTCAGGCGGTCGAGCTCGATCGTGGCCATGCGTTTCTAGGCTCCCAGCCCGCGCGCGATGGTGCGGGCGCTGAGGATGTTGCGCGCGAACAGGAGCGCGACGAAGGACGGCACCCAGAGCAGCACGGACAGCACCGCGCCGT
>NZ_JBCNNF010000455.1:0-5393 GCF_039594555.1 Inquilinus sp. | reverse complement strand
CCGAGCTGACGGCCCTGCCGGAGACGGCCCTGCGCGCCGAACGGCGGAAGATCGGCATGATCTTCCAGCACTTCGCCCTGCTCTCCTCCCGCACCGTGTTCGACAACGTCGCCCTGCCGCTGGAGCTGGCCGGCCTCGACCGCCGCAGCATCGCGGCGCGGGTCGACCGGCTGCTGGAGCTGGTCGGCCTGACCGACAAGCGCGACCGCTACCCGGCCGAGCTGTCAGGCGGGCAGAAGCAGCGCGTCGGCATCGCCCGGGCGCTGGCCAGCGAGCCGAACGTGCTGCTGTGCGACGAGGCGACCTCCGCCCTCGACCCCGAGACCACGGCCTCGATCCTGCAGCTGCTGGCGAAGATCAACCGCGAGCTGGGCCTGACCATCGTGCTGATCACCCATGAGATGGCGGTGATCAAGGCGATCTGCCATCGCGTCGCGGTGCTCGAGCAGGGCCGCGTGATCGAGGAGGCGCGGGTGTTCGACCTGTTCACCCGGCCGCAGACCGCAACGGCTCGCGCCTTCGTCGCCAGCGTCACCGGCGCCGAGCTGCCGGAGGCGCTGGCTGACCGGTTGTCCGAGGCGCCGCTGGCCGGCGGCGAGACCGTGCTGCGGCTGGTCTTCGCCGGGTCGCAGGCCGGCACCACCGCGCTGGGCCAGCTGGCCCGGCGGCTGGGCATCGACGCGGCGCTGCTGCACGGCCGGGTCGACAGCGTGCAGGGCGCGCCCTTCGGCACCCTGATCGTGGCGATCCCCGGCGGGCCCGAGGCGGCCCGGCCGGCGATCGACTTCCTCTCCTCCCTCAAGCTTTCCGTCGAGGTCCTGGGCCATGTCCCCGCAACTCTTCGCGCTGCTGGCTGACGCCGCCTGGGCGACGCTGTACATGGTCGCGGTCTCGGCCGCGATCGGCACGTTGCTGGGCGGCCCGATCGGCATCTGGCTGGCGACCAGCGGCAAGGGCGAGCTGTTCGCGGCGCCTGCGGCCAACCGCATCGCCGGGCTGGTGGTGAACGCCACCCGCTCCACCCCCTTCATCATCCTGGTGGTGGCGATCATCCCGTTCACCCGGCTGGTTGCCGGCACCTCGATCGGCACGACGGCGGCGATCGTGCCGCTGACTATCGCCTGCGTGCCCTTCATCGCCCGGATCATCGAGGCGGCGGTGCGCGAGGTCGACCAGAGCCTGGTCGAGGCGGCCAAGGCGATGGGTGCGACGCCGCTGCAGATCGTGCGCAAGGTGCTGGTGCCCGAGGCGATGCCCGCCATCGTGCTGGGCTTGACCCTGACCGTGGTCAGCCTGATCGGCTATTCCGCCATGGTCGGCGCGGTCGGCGGCGGGGGGCTGGGCGACCTGGGCATCCGCTACGGCTACCAGCGCTTCATGCCGGAGATGATGGCCGCCGTCGTGATCGTGCTGATCCTGTTCGTGCAGGCGGTGCAGATGGCCGGCGACCGGCTGGCCCGCCGGGTCAACAAGCGGCAGCGCCAGGCCTGAGCCGAACCAATCCGTTTCGAGGGGGATAGAATGAGCCTGAAGACGATTCTGGCCGCGGCGGCGTTCGCCCTGGCCGTGCAGCCGGCGCTGGCCGAGACCGTGAGGATCGGCGTCACGCCGGGTCCGCATGCGGAGATCCTGGAGAAGGTGAAGCCGATCGCCCATGAAAAGGGCCTGGACATCGAGATCGTCGAATTCTCGGACTACGTCGTGCCCAATGCGGCGCTCGACACCGGCGAGCTCGACGCCAACTCGTTCCAGCACGAGCCCTATCTGGTGAACGAGATCGAGAAGCGCGGCTACAAGCTCAGCAAGGTGGCCAACACCGTCACCTTCCCGATCGGCATCTACTCGAAGAAGATCAAGGCGATCGGCGAGCTGCGCGACGGCGCCAAGGTCGGCATCCCGAACGACCCGACCAATGGCGGCCGTGTCCTGCTGCTGCTGCAGTCGGCCGGGCTGCTCAAGCTGGCCGACGGCGTCGGGCTGAAGCCGACCATGCTCGACATCACCGGCAACCCGAAGAATCTCCAGATCATCGAGCTGGACGCGGCGCAGTTGCCGCGGTCGCTGGACGACACCGACATCTCGGCGATCAACACCAACTACGCGGTCGAGGCCGGGCTGGACCCGGCCAAGGACGCGATCCTGCGCGAGGCCGCCGACGGCCCCTATGTCAACATCATCGCGGTGCAGACCGCGCGCAAGGACGAGCCCTGGGTGAAGATCCTGGTCGAGAGCTACCACACCGACGCGGTCAAGCAGTTCCTGGCCGACCGGTTCAAGGGCGCCGTGGTCGCGGGCTGGTAAGCGCGCCGACCATCGAGCGAATGAAGGGCGCGCGGTCGCAGGGTCGTGCGCCCTTTCTCTTTGGTGGATCAGCCTTCGCCGGGGCCGCTGTCGAGCGAATGGCGGCCGCCGCCCGTGCCGGCGATGAAGAGCAGCCCGCCGAGCACGGCCAGGTTGCTCATGAAGATCGCGAAGTCGAGCTCGAACCGGCTCGGCGCCGAGTCCCAGAACGGGTGGAACAGCACGGTGGCGACGACGGTGAAGCCGGCCAGGGCCAGCGCCGCCGCCCGGGTGTGCCAGCCGAGCAGCAGGAAAGCGCCAGCGACGATCTGCAACGCCGCGGCGGCAGCCAGCAGCAGCTCGGGCTGCGGCAGGCCGCGGTCCTGCACCATCGCCACCATTGAGGCCCATTCCGGGATCTTGGAGAGGCCGGCGGCGAAGAACACCAGCGCCAGGCACAGCCGGCCGGCGAGCTGGACGAGGTCGAGCCCGGAATTCCGCTCGGTGTGATGTACGACCATGGTTGAGGACATGAAACGGTTCGCTTGTGCAGTCGTTATGCCCGGAACCTAAGCCGATCATTGTGGCCGCGCCGTGTCCGTCATCACACCGGCAGCGCGGCGAGCCAGCCGGCTCTCCCGCGCCAGGTCGGTCAGCAGCCGGATCAGCGTGCCCTGCCGCCGCGTGCCGGTCTTGTCGAAGACCGAGCGCAGCTGGGTGCGCAGCGTCTCCCGGCTCAGCCCCAGCTGCCCGGCGATCTCGGACAGGGAGAAGCCGTCATGCAGGGCGGCGGCCAGCCGCACCTCGGCGCGGCTGAGGCCGAACAGCGCCGGTAGCACGTCGCCGAAATCGTCGCTGCCGGCGCCGCTGGGGGTCAGGAACAGCGCCGCCGCGGCCCGTGGCATGGCGAACCCGGCCGGGCGTCGGTCCGGCAGGCGGCAGGCGCTGGCGATCAGCGGCACCCCGCCACCGGCCAGCAGCTTGACGCCGCCGGTACGCGGCCCGGGCTCCAGCGTCGCCGCGATCAGCCCGCGCAGCGCCGTGGCCTCGGCGGGATCGGCGGAGCGCAGCCGGCTGCCGCGCAGCTGCAGCCGGCCACCCTCGACCAGCCGGACGGCCATGGCGTTGACATGCACCACCCGGCCGTCGGCGCCGAGCAGCACCACGGCCCGGTCGAACCGGTCGAGCACGTCTTCGGCGGCTCGGGCACGGCCGGCCAGCCCCTCGATCCGCTGTGTCAGCGCCAGCGACCGGCGGATATGCGGCACCACCAGGTCAAAGCGCCCCGCCTCCTCCGGCGTGAAGGGGCCGGCCCGACGGGGGCGGCGCACGCTCATGCCGGCGACGCCGTCGAAGGCCGGGTCGATCGCCGCCATGGTCCAGCGGCAGTTGTTCTCGTCCAGGAAGGCGCCGAAATCCTGGCGGTCGAGCCAGGCCGGGTCGACCACGAGGTGGCAGGGCTGCACGGTGGGCGGCAGACGCCGCCAAGCCGGCAGGCGGGGGTCCTGCAGCGCATAGTCGCGCAGATACCGGGCATGCGCCGCGGCGTCGTAGCCGACGGCGACATTGAAGAACGGCGCCAGGGCGCCGGCCTCGAACACCAGGATCTGCCCGAAATCGCCGCCGGCCCAATGGCAGATGTCGGTCAGGACCTGCTGCCACGCCGTCAGATCGCTGCCGGCATCGTAGATGCGGCCGATCAGATCGCTGAGATGCTCGACTGTGTCCATGCGGCCTCCGCCGCGTTCCGGCTGCCATCCCACTCAAGACCCGCCCGGCCGGGACGGCAAGTCCGGGCGGGCGCGACAGAGTCACCCGGCCGCCGCGATCTCCTCGATCCGCCGGTTGACCTCCGCCGCCGCCTCGATCGGCAGCATGTGGCGCTGGCCGGGAAGCAGATGCACCGCCACCGCAGGCGGCAGGAAACGGGCGTGGTCCACCGGCACAATCGCGTCATCCGTGCCCCACAGCACCTGCACCGGACCCCTCAGCTCTGCCAGCCGATCGCGCAGCACCAGGCGCTGGCGGCCGGGGGCGAAGCACTGGTCGGCCAGGCGGCGCAGCGTCGCGCGCACGCCGGGGCCGCGCAGCGCTGCCAGCACCAGCTCGCCCAGCGCCGGCGTGACCAGGCCGGGATCGGCGTAGAGCGGCCGCAGCGCCGCGGCCAGCGTCGCCGGGTCGTCGGCGGCCAGCAGCCGGTCGATGAAGCCGGTGTCGGCCTCCGGCCCCAGCCCGGCGGAGGCGACCAGGGTCAGCGAGGCGGCGCGGCCGGGGCGCGACAGCGCCGCCTGCAGCGCCACCGCCCCGCCGAGGGAATGCCCCAGCAGATGGGCGCGGCCGATGCCGGCGGCGTCGAGGAAGGCCAGCAGCGCCTCGGCCAGGCCCGGCACGCCGCCGATGCCGAGATCCTGCGACGAGCCGCCGTGGCCGGGCAGGTCGAGGGCGTAGACCAGGTGGCGGGCCGAGAGCGGCACCTGGTTGGCGGCCCAGGTCAGCAGCTCGCCGCCGAAGCCGTGCACCATCACGATCGGAGGCCCCTGCCCCTCCCCCATGCGGCGGTAGCGGATCGCCCGGCCATCCGCCAGCGTCGCCATCTCGGTGCGGATTCCGCCGGCCGTGGCCGGGTGAAATGAGCCGGAGCGGCTCATTCCTCGATGCCGGCGAGGCGGAACTGCAGCTTGTGCACGGCGTTGGCCTGCAGCTCGCCATAGCCGGCAACCAGGGCGGCGCGGTACAGCTCCGCCGTCAGGGCGGTGCCCGGCATCGGCACGCCGCTGGCGCGGCCGAGATCGAGCATCAGCCCGATATCCTTGGCCATGTTCTTCAGGTGGAAGGCCGGCGAGAAGTCGTTGGCCAGCGTCTTGCGCGCGGCGCCGCGGATGACGCTGGAGGAGCCGCCGAAGCGGTCCAGCACCTCGATGACCCCGTCGGCCGCCAGCCCGTTCTTGCGGGCCAGGGCCAGGCCTTCGCCCAGCGCCGCGGTCTGCGCCGCCGACAGCAGGTTGCCGATCAGCTTCATCACCGCGCCGGCGCCGCTGGGGCCGAGATGGTGCACGCCGCCGGAGATCGCCTCGAGGATCGGTCGCACCGCCTGCAGCGCCGCGGCGTCGCCA
>NZ_JBCNNF010000454.1:0-5400 GCF_039594555.1 Inquilinus sp. | reverse complement strand
CGGTGTTCGCCGGCGTCGACTTCACCGTGGCCGCGGGCGAATGCGTGGTGCTGGGCGGCGCGTCCGGCGCGGGCAAGAGCACCTTCATGCGCACCCTCTACGGCAACTACCTGGCCTCGGCCGGGCGGGTGCAGATCAAGCACGACGGTGCGCCGGTCGACATCACCGCCGCGACACCGCGGAAGATCCTCGAAGTCCGGCGCCGGACGCTCGGCTATGTCAGCCAGTTCCTGCGGGTGATCCCGCGCGTGCCGACGCTGGAGATCGTCAAGGAGCCGATGCTGGCCTCCGGCATCGCCGAGCCGCAGGCCGAGCGCCGCGCCCGCACCCTGCTGGCCCGGCTGAACCTGCCGGAGAGTCTGTGGTCGCTGCCGCCCGCCACCTTCTCCGGCGGCGAGCAGCAGCGGGTCAACCTCGCGCATGGCTTCGCGATGGAGTATCCCATCCTGCTCCTCGACGAGCCGACGGCCTCGCTCGACGCCGACAACCGGCGCGTGGTCATCGAGCTGATCGAGGAGGCCAAGGCCCGCGGCGCCGCCATCGTCGGGATCTTCCACGACACGGCGGTGCGCGACCGGGTGGCGACCCGGATCTTCGACGTCACGCTCTACAAGGCGGCCGCATGAGCACGGACCTGAACTTCTCGAACGCCCGGATCGTCACCCTCGGGGCCGTCGTCACCGGAACCCTGCGGGTCGAGGACGGCCGCATCGTCGCGGTGGAGGAGGGCGGGGCGCCCTCCACCGGCGACGACGCCGACGGCGACTACCTGATCCCCGGCATGATCGACCTGCACACCGACCATCTCGAGCGCCATGTGGCGCCGCGGCCGGGGGTGATGTGGAACAACGTCTCGGCGGCGATGGCGCATGACGCGCAGGTCGCCACCGCCGGCATCACCACCGTGTTCGACAGCCTGTCGCTGATGGGCGAGCACAAGGGCGTGCCGCGCGGCGACCTGCTGCGGCCGATGGTCGACGGGCTGGAATCGGCGCGCCGCCAGGACATGCTGCGGGCCGACCATTTCCTGCATCTGCGCTGCGAGGTGGCCGACCCGCATGTGCTCGACTACCTCTCGGTGCTGATCGACGATCCGGCGGTGCGGCTGCTCTCGATCATGGACCACACGCCCGGCCAGCGGCAGTACGCCCAGGTCGAGAAATGGCGGCAGGCGAATCGCCACCGCTACAGCGAGGCGGAGCTGGACGTGGTGATGCAGCAGCGCCTGGCGTCGCAGGAGGCGCACGCCCACCGGCACCGCCTCGCCATCGCGGAGCTTGCCGCCGCGCACGGCCTGGCCCTGGCCAGCCATGACGACGAGACTCCGGCCCATGTCGATGAGGCGCTGTCGCTCGGCGTCTCAATCTCGGAGTTCCCGACCACGGCCGACGCGGCCCAGGCGGCGCGCAGCCACGGCCTGTCGATCCTGATGGGCGCTCCGAACGTGGTCCGCGGCGGCTCGCACAGCGGCAATGTCGGGGCGGCGGACCTGGCGGCGGCCGGGCTGCTCGACATCCTGGCCTCCGACTACGTGCCGATCAGCATGTTGCACGCCGTCTGCCTGCTGGCCGACGCGCCGGTCGGGCTCGGCCTGCCGGGGGCGGTGGCGCTGGTCAGCGCCAACCCGGCCAAGGCGGCAGGACTGGACGATCGCGGCCGGATCGAACCCGGGCTGCGGGCCGACCTGGTGCGCTTCCGCCTGATCGACGGCGTGCCGCATATCCGCGCCGTCTGGCGCGCCGGCCAAAGGGTTGCATGAGTAGATGAATCAACGCGTTGCCTCTCCATCCCATATCCGTCATTGCGAGGAAGCGAAGCCGACGAAGCAATCCATGCCTCCACTCTTGCGGCCCGATGGATTGCTTCGCTGCGCTCGCAATGACGGTATTGGAATTCCGAAAAGGTCTCGCTTGTGGGAGAGGTTCTGCGAACTCCCCGTCCGCCTGACGTTTGAGACGACGACATGACCCGACGCTACGCCATCTACTTCGCGCCACCCTCCGGATCTGCCCTGGCGGAGCTTGGCGCCGAGCTGCTCGGCCGCGATCCGGAGACGGGCGAGGCGCGGCCGCAGCCACGGCTCGACGGCATCGACCCCGACCGGTTCCACGCGATCACCGAGGACGCCCGTCACTACGGCTTCCACGCCACGCTGAAGGCGCCGTTCCCGCTCGCCGAGGGCGTGTCCGGCGAGGCGCTGCATGCGGCGGCCGAGGCCTTCGCCGCCGGCCGCGCCCCGGCAGCCGGCCCGGCGCTGACTCTCGCCTCGATCGGCGGCTTCCTGGCCCTGGTGCCCTCGGCGGACGCGCCCGAGGTGCATGCCCTGGCCGATGCCTGCGTCGAGGCCTTCGACCGGTTCCGCGCCCCGTTGACGGCCGCGGAGCTGGAGCGTCGGCGCCGGTCGCCGCTGACCCCGGCGCAGGACGCCCACCTCGAGCGCTGGGGCTACCCCTATGTCTTCGACGAGTTCCGCTTCCACATGACGCTCACCGCGCGGCTGACCGACAAGGTCGAGCATGACCGCGTCCGCGCCCTGCTGGCTGAGCGGGCCGCGCCGGTTTGCATCGATCCGCTGCGGATCGACGCGATCGCGGTCTATGAGCAGGCCGACCGGCGGTCCCCGTTCCTCGTCGCCGGCCGCTACCCGCTGAAAGGGACGTCGGCATGACCGCCACAGTCACCGCGGTCGGCCTCAGCCCGACCCACAGCTTCAGCAAGCCGGTGGTCGACACGATCCGGCTGCTGGCCGGGCTCGGGGTCGAGGGCGATGCCCATCTCGGCGTGACGGTGAAGCACCGGTCGCGGGTCAAGGTCGACCCGACCCAGCCGAACCTGCGCCAGGTGCATTTGATCCAGGGCGAGCTGCATGAAGAGTTGGCGGCCGCCGGCTTCACCGTGCTGCCCGGCGATCTGGGCGATAATGTCACCACCCGCGGCATCGACCTGCTCGGCCTGCCCACCGGCGCCAGGCTGCGGCTCGGCGCCGAGGCGGTGGTCGAGATCACCGGCCTGCGCAACCCCTGCAGCCAGATCGACGGCTTCCGGCAAGGGCTGCTGAAGCTGGTTGTAGGCCGGGACGAGGCCGGTAACCTGGTGCGCAAGGCCGGGGTGATGGGCATCGTCGTGTCCGGCGGCACGGTGCGCCCCGGCGACGCGATCGCGATCGATCTGCCGCCGGAGCCGCACCGCCCGCTGGAGCGGGTGTGACCCGGGCCTGGAGCGAGGTCAATCAGGGCCGACGATCGTCACGATAGCGGGTGAGAAGCGGTCACCATCCTTCATCGATGACCGCAGTCGCGCGCGGCTATCGGATTATCGATCGAGCTCTACTGGATGACAGGCGCAACCGGGACCTGGGGTTGTCTCACACCCAACGCAGGATCCGGCTTGCAGCCGGTCCTACCAACTTCCTTGCAGCCCACTTGTGCCTGGCGGCCGAAGGACGGATCCGGCTTGCAGCCGCTCGTTCCGACTTCCTGGCAGCCCACCTGTGCCTGGCGGCCGAAGGACGGATCCGGCTTGCAGCCTGTCGTCCCGACCTGATCGCAGCCGCCGGCATTCTGCGCTGGAGAAGCCATCCGGTCAGCACATCCTCCTGTCAGCCCGAGGACCGCCACCGCCGAAAGCGCAACGAATAATTTGATCATCTCTTCCTCCTAATTTGCCGAGGTCAATAGGCCGGGACCAGGAAGGTTCCGATTGCGCATGTGGCCGCCCAAGGGGATGAGGGCTGAGACTCATGCCGAATAAGCGTTGTGGATGTGCGGCAACAAATGAAGCGTGCACGAGCTTTCGCCGGCACGGAACTATACAATGGTATCGGTGTCGCGACGCTTTCTTAAGGTTTGGGCGACGACAATCGACGGCGTCATCTCAGTACGAGATGCGAGGCCTTCGGATGTCGTCTCGGGATTCTTGTGTCCGGTCTATGGTCGCGGTACGAGCTGGATACGTCAGAGGCTGATCGCATCAGGGCGTCGCCTCACCCCCTGATGCGATCCGACGGCCCGGGTCCGCCCCGACCAAATGCGACGCCGGCGCGCCCGGCTGGCGCAGCGGGTGGGCGCGGGCGAAGGCGTCCAGGGCCAGGCAGGCGCCCGCCATCTGGGCGATCAGGCAAGGAATGGCCGGCCATTTCCACCTTAGGAGCGGCGGACCCGTCATTCCGCCGCGCCCTAAAGCCGCAGATCGACGGTTCGATGACGGATGCAACAGGTTTCGGCGACCCCGACATGCGGGTGTAGCGCTGCCGGGACACGCTGCGCTGCTCTAGGGTCCTGCGACCCTTCGGTAAGACAATCGATCATCGAGCCCGACCCATGACCCATGCCATCGCCGCCGACCTGCCATCGAGGCGGCGCCTCAATGCCGGTGACTACCGCACCCTCGGCCTCGCCGCGCTGGGCGGGGCGCTGGAATTCTACGATTTCGTGGTCTTTATCTACTTCGCGGGTGCGGTCGGGCAGCTGTTCTTCCCGGCGGAGATCCCGGACTGGCTGCGCCAGTTCCAGACCTTCGGCATCTTCGCCGCCGGCTATCTGGTCCGGCCGCTGGGCGGCATCGTCATGGCGCATTTCGGCGACCTGTTCGGCCGCAAGCGGATGTTCACGCTCGGCATCCTGCTGATGGCGGCGGCGACGCTGGGCATGGGCCTGCTGCCGACCTATGCCCAGATCGGCGTCTGGGCGCCGATCGCCCTGCTGCTGCTGCGCATCCTGCAGGGCGCGGCGATCGGCGGCGAGGTCCCGGGCGCCTGGGTGTTCGTGGCCGAGCATGTGCCGCCGCACCGCATCGGCTATGCCTGCGGCACGCTGACCGCCGGGTTGACCGCCGGCATCCTGCTGGGGTCGGTGGTGGCGACGGTGATCAACGGCCATTTCAGCCAGGCCGAGATCACGGACTGGGCTTGGCGTCTGCCCTTCCTGCTGGGCGGCGCCTTCGGCTTGGTCTCGGTGCATCTGCGCCGGCTGCTGCACGAGACACCGGTGTTCCAGGAGATGCGGGCCAGCCGTGCACTGGCGGTGGAGCTGCCGCTGAAGGTCGTGGTGCGCGACCATCCCGGCGCGGTGGTGGTCTCGGTGCTGCTGACCTGGCTGCTGGCCGCTTCGATCGTGGTGGTGATCCTGATGACGCCGACCCTGCTGCAGAAGCTGAACGGCGTGCCGCTGCCGCTGGGGCTGGAGGCGAACACGGCGGCGACGCTGTGCCTGCTGGTCGGCTGCATCCTCGCCGGGTCGATCATCGACCGGATCGGCGCCGGGCGCTTCTTCGTCATCGGCAGCGTGCTGCTCGCGGGCGCCACCTGGCTGTTCTACACCCGCGGCGCCGCCGATCCGGGCCTGCTGCTGCCGACCTACGCTTTGACCGGCCTGCTGGTCGGTGTCGTCGGCGGGGTGCCGG
>NZ_JBCNNF010000453.1:0-5430 GCF_039594555.1 Inquilinus sp. | reverse complement strand
GGTCGGCGGGGTCGAGCTGATCGTCCGCGCCGTCGACGACGAGAACGAGGTCACCGAGGTCGGGCTGGCGCTGGAGCCGAGCCGCGGCGCCCAGCCGAAGCTGCCGGTGTTCCAGAACCTGTCGGAGATCGCCGCCTGGGTCCGCCGGCGCCTGCGCCAGCGCCGCGCCCGGCGGGCCGCACCGCCGCCCGTCGCGGCGACCGAACCGCCGGTGCCCGACGCGCCCCCGGCCGAGACTGCCGGCCGGCCGGAATAGCGCGTCCCCCGTTCCGGGCCGGCCGCGCATCCGCTAGTGTCGCCGGCAACACCGAACGAGCAGGGACGCGATGCTGACGATCTATTCCGAGGACCACCGGCTGCAGCACGGCAAGGTGGAGCTGACCGGCGGCCACTTCATCCCGGTGGTGGAGAAGCCCGAGCGCGCCGAGACCATCCTGGCCCGAATCAAATCCGTCGGCCTGGGCGAGGTGCGGGCGCCGGAGCGCTTCGGCACCGACCCGATCGCCCGGGTGCACGCCCCCCATTTCATCCGCTTCCTGGAGACCGCCTGGGACGAGTGGATGGCCGCGCATGGCGAGATCGACGCGCTGCCGACCAACTGGGCCGTGCGCAACATGCGCCAGGTCGTGCCCGGCTCGATCGAGGGCAAGCTCGGCTACTACGCCAGCGACTGCGGCACGCCGATCACCGCCGGCACCTGGCGCGCGGCGCTGAGCTCGGTCGACGTCGCCCTGACGGGGGCGAAGCTGGTGGCGGCCGACGGCAAGCCGGTGTTCTCGCTGTGCCGGCCGCCGGGGCACCACGCCTCGACCGACGTCTATTGCGGCTACTGCTTCTTCAACAACGCCGCGGTGGCGGCGCAATGGTTCCGTGACAACGGCGCCGCCCGCGTCGCGGTGCTGGACATCGACTATCACCACGGCAACGGCACGCAGGAGATCTTCTACGGCCGCGACGACGTGCTGTTCGTGTCGCTGCACGCCGACCCGAATGTCGAGTATCCCTATTATCTCGGCTATGCCGAGGAGCGCGGCGGAGGCGCCGGCGAGGGCTTCAATCTCAACCTGCCGATGCCCTTCGGCACCACCTGGGACCGCTACCGCGAGGCGCTGGACGCCGCTTTGGCGCGGATCCGCGACTACGGCGCCGATGCCGTGGTGCTGTCCTTCGGCGCCGACACCTTCCATGAGGACCCGATCTCGCAGTTCAAGCTGAACAGCGACGACTTCACCCGGATGGGCGAGATCCTGGGCCGCGGCCTGGGGGTGCCGACCCTGACGGTGATGGAGGGCGGCTACGCCGTCGACGCGCTGGGCGTCAACGTCTCCAACCTCCTGCAGGCGCTGGAGGCGGCGGCACGCTGAGCCGTCAACCGGCGGCGACGGCGAGGTAGCCGGAGACGGTGGCCAGCGAGACGACGGTCGAGACCAGGATCACCTTGGCCGTCACCGCCGCCTCGCGCCGGTAGAACTCGGCCAGCATGAAGGGGCCGGTGCCGGTCGGCAGCGCGGCCAGCAGCACGGCGGTGTGGGCCAGGACGGGCGGCAGGCCGAACAGCATCGCCAGCCCCCAGGCCACCGCCGGCTGCAGCGCCAGCTTGAACACCACCAGCAGCGTGGTGGCAGCGCCGTCGCGCTCGCCGGTCCCGCGCGGCTCGGCCAGGAACAGGCCGAGCGCGACCAGGGCGCAGGGTGAGGAGGCGCCGCCCAGCAGCTTGAGGAAGGATTCGGCCGGGGCCGGCACGTCGAGGCCGGACAGCGGCACCAGCGCGCCGAGGGCCGGCGCCACCAGCAGCGGGTTGCGCGCCAGCGACTTCAGGATCTTCGCCACCAGATGCGCCCGGCGCGCCTCGGTCTGCAGCCCGACCTCGATCAGCACGATCGCCACGGCGAAGACGACGCAGACGGTGATGATCGACGCGATGGTCGTCGGCACCAGCGAATCGGTGCCCAGCACCGCCAGCGCCAGCGGGAAGCCGAGGAAGCCGGTGTTGGCGTAGCCGGCGTTGAGGCCGTCGATCGCCGCATCGGCCAGGTGCCGGGCGCCGCGCAGCCGGATGGCGATGGTCAGGACGAACACCGCGGCGCTGCTGAGCCCGAACACGGCGATGAAGCCGGGCTGCCAGAGATCGGCCCAGCTGGTGTGCGCCATGATGTCGAACAGCAGCGCCGGCAGCGCCAGCCAGACCACGAAGCGGTTCAGCTCGGTGGTCGCGTTGGGGCCGAGCACGCCGGTCCGCCGCGCCAGCCAGCCGGCGAAGATCAGGGCGAAGATCGGCAGCACGACCAGGAAGGGGGACAGCATCGGCGGGACCGGCGCGACGGACGGGGGGATCCCTCCATATCGGCTGACCGGGCGATGCAATCCAATGCATAGTGGCGGCCGGATCAATACCGAAACGGTATCCCATGATCGACATCCGCCAGATGCGCTATTTCGTGGCGCTGGCCGAGACGCTGCATTTCGGCCGCGCCGCCGAGCGGCTGCACCTGACCCAGCCGCCGCTGAGCCGGCAAATTGCGGCGCTGGAGCGGGAGTTGGGCGTGACGCTGCTGCAGCGCCATTCGCGCCAGGCGGCGCTGACCCGGGCCGGCCGCCGCTTCCTGGAGGATTCGCGGACCGTGCTGGCCGCCTTCGACCAGGCCTGCCGCAACGCGGTGCTGGCCGAGCGGGGGGAACTGGGCGAGCTGTCGGTCGGCTTCATGATGCACGCCGCCTTCACCGTGGTGCCGAGCCTGACCCGGCTATACGTCACCGCCTATCCCGAGATCGAGCTGACGCTGCGCGAGGCGATGCCGGCCGGGCTGGTCGACGACGTGCTGGCCGGACGCTTCGACGTCGGCATCCTGTTCCCGCCAGGGCCGGTGCGCGGGCTGGAGACCTGGCCGGTGCACAGCGAGAGCCTGTGCGCCGCCCTGCCCGCCGGGCATCCGCTGGCCGCGCGGGACCGGCTCGACGCCCGCGACCTGGAGGGGCAGCCGCTGATCGCGACGCCGCCCGAGGTGTCGCCGACCCTGCGCGACGCCATCGCCCGCTACTGCCGCAGCGCCGGGTTCCAGCCCGTGATCCGGCTGGAGACGCAGATGCAGCAGACCATCGTCCAGCTGGTGGCGGAGGAACTGGGCCTCGCCCTGGTGCCGGAATGCATGAGCGCGATGGGCGTCGCCGGCGTGCTGTTCCGGCCGCTGCAGGACGCGCCGGTGATCGACCACGTCATCGCCTGGCGGGCGGGCAACCTGAACCCGGCGCTGAAGACCTTCCTGGCGACGGCCGGCGTTGCGGCAGGGTGATAGCCCAAGCCTTCGCCTCCCGTTGCCGGCCCGCGGCCGGTGACGCATCCTCACCGGCATGACCGCCAATCCCATCCTCGCGCTGCTCGATGCCGCGGCGATCCCATGGCCTCGCGGGCGGAGCTGATGGGCCGGCACGGCGTCCGGCGGGATCCCTGGTACGACGATGAGATCGTGCTGCTGGACACGGCGCAGCCGCTGGTTCCCGGACTGATGCGGCCGATCGGATTCCGGCCCGTTCCCCGCTTCGCGCCCTGGCTGCCGCCGATTTATCTGATCGGGTACGTGCATCAGTCCGGGGATGCGCTCCGCAACCTGGACATCGCCGCGGCGGCCCTCTCGGCGCGGCTCGGCCCCGGCCGGCCTTCCGGCGTCTCGAACACACGCGGCTGGCGCTGGCAGGACGGGCTCTCGATCATCGAGCTGACCTGCTGGCCGCCCGAGCTGCAGCACCCCGGCCTGCAGAACCGGGCGCATGAGCGCGAGCCGCGGCTCGCCGTCACCTGCCATCTGACGATATGCACCGGCTACCGGCCGCCGGTGACGCCCGAGGAGCAGGCCGGCCTGGACGGGTTCGAGGAGGTCGGGCGCCTGGCCGAGGGCGAGCTGCGCATCGCCGGCAGCGACGCGCCCGAATACGCGCTGGAATTCACCCGGGGCCCCGACGCCGATCCCGCGCGCTTCGCCGGCCGCATCGGCCTATCGCCCGGCGGCGGCCACCTGATCTTCGGCTGGGATGAGCTCTATGTCGTCCCCATCGTCCAGGTCTTGCGCTTCGAGCTGCTGCACCTGCTGCCGGCCCGCGGCTCCGGCGGCGCCACTCTCTACATGCATTGCGCGACCGCCATCCCGGCCTGGCCGGAGAAGCGGCTCGTGATCACCACCGCGCTCGGGATCGACCGGGCCGAGGCGCTGGCGTCGCGGCTGGCCGAAGCGACCGGGAAGGCGCTGGAGCGAAGCACCGCGCTCGACGATTGAGCCGGCCCGTCACGCCTCCGGGTCGTGCGGCGGCGGGATGTCGATGGTGAAGCGGGCGCCGCCGGGGCCGCTGTCGATGTCGATGGCGGCGTCGAGCTGCCGCACCTGAGCCTGCAGCACCATCATGCCGAGGCCGCTGCCATTCGCCGGCATCTTGCCCTGCGGCAGGCCGACGCCGTTGTCGGCGATCTCCAGCCGCCAGCCGCCCTCGGCCCGCGGCTGGAAGCGGATCCACACCTTGCCCTCGCGGCGGTCGGGGAAGGCGTATTTCACCGCGTTGGTGACCAGCTCGTTGACGATCAGGCCCAGCGGCACGATGCGCGACGGCGGCAGCTCGGCCGGCGCCACCTCGGCGATGATCGAGACGCCGCCATTCTCCGGCAGCAGCGCCCGCGACAAGTCCTCGCACAGCCCGGTCAGGTACTCCTTCACCTCGACCCGGTCGACCGAGACATTGGCGTAGAGCCGCCGATGGACGATGGCCAGCGCCTGGATCCGGTCATTCGCCTCGGCCAGGGCGTGCTTGGCCTCCGGGCTCTGCGCCCGCCGCGCCTGCAGGCCGAACAGGCTGGACAGCAGCTGGAAGCTGTTCATCACCCGGTGGTTGATCTCGCGCAGCAGCAGGTCCTTCTGCTTCAGGTTCTGCTCGATCCTGTCGGCCATCGCGTCGAAGGCGGTGGCGAGGCGCCCGAACTCGTCGCGGCCGTGGCGCAGCCGGACCCGGGCCTCGACCCGGCCCTGCTGCCAGTCGCGCGTCGCGGCCAGCAGCCGGTCGATCGGGCGCAGCAGGAACAGCCGGCCGCCGATGCCGGCGGCGGCGAGCGAGACCAGCAGGCCGGCGACGATCAGGGCGATGCCGCGATGGGTCGCGGCGTCGATGGTGGCGAAGGCCGCCGCCCGGTCGATGCCGACCAGCACGAACAGGTCCAGCTCCTCCGACCGCATCGGCACATAGCCGTAGATCCGCATCGTGCTGTCAATCGCGCCGCTGGTGACCGACCCGGCCTGGGGCGAGCCCAGCAGGTCGAGGAACTTATTCGGCAGCTGCTTGCCGACCCAGGGCGCGTCCGGCCCGGGCAGGCGCGACATCACCACCCCGGCGCGGTCGGTGATCATGATCACGGCGTTGCGCGATTCGGTGTCGATGTTGATGGCCGAGGCC
>NZ_JBCNNF010000452.1:0-5434 GCF_039594555.1 Inquilinus sp. | reverse complement strand
GTCGCCGCCCTCCGGGCCGATGTCGACGATCCAGTCGGCGGTCTTGATCACTTCGAGATTGTGCTCGATCACCAGCACCGTGTTGCCCTGGTCGACCAGCTCGTGCAGCACTTCCAGCAGCTTGCGCACGTCGTCGAAATGCAGGCCGGTGGTCGGCTCGTCCAGGATGTAGACGGTCTTGCCGGTGGCCCGGCGCGACAGCTCCTTGGCCAGCTTGACCCGCTGCGCCTCGCCGCCCGACAGCGTGGTCGCCGCCTGGCCGATCTTGACGTAGTCGAGGCCGACGCGGTGCAGCGTCTCCATCTTGTCGCGGATCGAGGGCACCGCGCGGAAGAACTCCGCCCCTTCCTCGACCGTCATCTCCAGCACCTCGGCGATCGACTTGTCGCGGTACAGCACCTCCAGCGTCTCGCGGTTGTAGCGATGGCCCTTGCAGACGTCGCACTGGACATAGACGTCGGGCAGGAAGTGCATCTCGATCTTGATGACGCCGTCGCCCTGGCAGGCCTCGCAGCGGCCGCCCTTAACGTTGAAGGAGAAGCGGCCGGGGCCGTAGCCGCGGGCCTTCGCCTCCGGCAGCCCGGCGAACCAGTCGCGGATCGGGGTGAAGGCGCCGGTGTAGGTCGCCGGGTTCGACCGCGGCGTGCGGCCGATCGGCGACTGGTCGATGTCGATGATCTTGTCGAGGAACTGCACGCCCTCGATCGCGTCATGCGGCGCCGGGTGCTCATGCGCGCCCATCAACTGCCGGGCCAGCGCCTTGTACAGCGTCTCGATCACCAGGGTCGACTTGCCGCCGCCGGACACCCCGGTGACGCAGGTGAAGGTGCCCAGCGGCACCTCCATGGTGACGTTCTTGAGGTTGTTGCCGCGGGCGCCGACCACCTTCAGCACCTGGCCCTTATGCCCGGGGCGGCGGGTCGCGGGAACCTCGATGCGCTTGGCGCCGGTCAGGTACTGGGCGGTGACGCTGTCGGCCTCGCGCATCACCTCCTCGGGCGTGCCGTGCGCCACCACCTTGCCGCCATGCACGCCGGCGCCCGGGCCCATATCGACCAGGTAGTCGGCGCTGCGGATCGCATCCTCATCATGCTCGACCACCAGCACGGTGTTGCCGAGGTCGCGCAACCGCTTGAGCGTGCCGAGCAGCCGGTCGTTGTCGCGCTGATGCAGGCCGATCGACGGCTCGTCCAGCACGTACAGCACGCCGGTCAGGCCGGAGCCGATCTGCGACGCCAGGCGGATGCGCTGGCTCTCGCCGCCGGACAGCGAGCCGGAGCCGCGGGAGAGGGTCAGGTAGGTCAGGCCGACGGCGCTGAGGAAGGTCAGCCGCTCGTTGATCTCCTTCAGAATGCGGTAGGCGATCTCCTGGTCCTTGGCCGACAGCGTGTCGTTCAGCGCCGCGAACCACTGCCCGGCCTCGGCGATCGACTTCTCCGCCACCTGGCTGATGTGCAGCCCGCCGATCTTCACCGCCAGCGCCTCCGGCTTCAGCCGGGCGCCGTTGCAGGTGTCGCAGGGGCGGGTGCCCTGGTACTTGCCCAGCTCCTCCCGCGTCCAGGCGCTGTCGGTCTCGCGGAAGCGCCGCTCCATGTTCGGGATCAGCCCCTCGAAGGGCTTCTCGGTCTTGTAGGTGCGCAGCCCGTCATCGTAGCGGAACACGATCGGGTCCTTGCCGGAGCCGTGCAGGATGGTGTTGCGCACCGCCTCCGGCAGGTCGCGCCAGGGCGTGGTGGTGCTGACGCGGTAATGGGCGGCGATCGCCTCCAGCGTCTGGTGGTAATATTTCGAGGACGACCCCTCCCACGGCGCCACCGCGCCCTTGGCCAGGGTCCGGCTTTCATCCGGCACGATCAGCTCGGGGTCGAACACCAGCTTGGCGCCCAGGCCGTCGCAGGCCGGGCAGGCGCCGTGCGGGCTGTTGAAGGAGAACAGCCGCGGCTCGATCTCCGGGATGGTGAAGCCGGAGACCGGGCAGGCGAATTTCGACGAGAACAGGGTGCGGTCGCCGCTGTCGGCGTTCTCGGCGATGGCCAGCCCCTCGGCCAGGCCCAGCGCGGTCTCGATCGAATCGGCCAGGCGATTGCCCAGGTCGTCGCGCACCACCAGCCGGTCGACCACCACCTCGATGTCGTGCTTCAGCTTCTTGTTCAGGGCCGGCACGTCCTCGATCTCGTAGAGCGTGCCGTCGACCTTGACTCGCTGGAAGCCGCGGGCGCGCAGCTCCTGCAGCTCCTTCCTGTATTCGCCTTTGCGGCCGCGCACGATCGGGGCCAGCAGGTACAGCCGGGTGCCGTCGCCCATCGCCATCACCCGGTCGACCATCTGGCTGACCGTCTGGCTCTCGATCGGCAGGCCGGTGGCGGGGGAGTAGGGCACGCCGATGCGGGCGAACAGCAGCCGCATATAGTCGTAGATCTCGGTCACCGTGCCGACGGTCGACCGCGGGTTGCGGCTGGTCGTCTTCTGCTCGATCGAGATCGCGGGGGAGAGGCCCTCGATCGAATCGACATCCGGCTTCTGCATCAGCTCGAGGAACTGGCGGGCATAGGCCGACAGGCTCTCGACATAGCGGCGCTGGCCTTCGGCATAGATCGTGTCGAAGGCCAGGGACGATTTGCCGGAGCCGCTGAGGCCGGTGATGACGATCAGCTGGTCGCGCGGCAGATCGACGTCGACATTCTTCAGATTGTGCTCGCGCGCGCCGCGGACGCTGATGGACTTGTGCATCGCCAGATCACTCATGCGGGAAGGGCGTCCCCGGGTTTCCGGGCACACCGATGTGCAATATGGGACGGGCGAGGCCCGAAAGCGACTCCGGCCCGATCATCGGCCTGCCCGCCGGCGCTGCGGCCGCGTGCAGGCCGGGCGAGTCCGATGGAGGGACTCGAACATATCGGGAACGTTGCGGTCAAGCGGAAAGCGGGATAGGATGCGCGTCCAAGCCGTCCGGGGACATAACCTCGGGGCCTCACGCCGGAGACTTCATGATCCGTCGGATCGGCCTGATCCTGGTCCTGCTGCTCGTGTCGGGCGCCGGCGAATCGATGGCAGCGACGCTGGACTGCAGCGATGCCGGTAAGCGCCTCTGGAGCCGCAGTGACCCTCAGGTCAATCTCAGCCACATCTTCTGCGGTGAGATCGGGCGCAACGGCGACCCCAAAGGCTTTCATTCGCGGGCCGTCGAACTGCCGACCGGCGCGGTCGACCGGGTCGAGGATGGCCGCCATGGCGCCGGCGAGATCTATGACGCGACCGTGGTCTACAGCAACGGCCGGCGCAAGCGGTCGACCTTTTATCCGGACGACTGCTCTGCCGAGGCGATCCTGCGTTCGGTGCTCTATGCCTATCGGAACCAGACCGGCGATCATCCGGCCTGGGGCGTGCTCGGCCCATCAGCGCCGGTGCAGGGCGATGCGCAGGACGGCTATTGCCGCGACGACCGAGGCAGGCCCTTTGAGATCCGCATCGGCACCATCCAGCGCCGCGGCCAGGACGCGATCAACACCGCGTTCCCGAACTGAGAGGGCGGGATGAAGGCAAAGCAGAGCACGATCGAGGTCACCCGCGACGCCGAAGGGCGGCCCCGCGTCGTGTCCGGCACCGCAGCGCCGATCCTGGCCGACTTCCTGGAGACCGACCTGCGTGGCGACGCCGCCTGGACGGCCAGGGTGGCCGAGCGCCTGGGCGCGGCCGGGGAGGGTGGCGAGCCGATCACCGGGAACCTTTACGCGCTGGAGATCCGCGGCGCCCAGTCGGTGCTGCGCAACATCCACGACGCTAAGGTGCCGCCGCTGGTGATGCCGACGCGGGACCTGGCGGCGGCGGTCGGCGCCTGGCTGGCGGCGCTGCGCAAGCCTGCGGCCAGGCCGCGGAAGAAGGGCTGAGGCGGCTCACGATCGAAGTGATTGGCATCGGCGGACCATCCGTCTAGGGTCCGCCCCGGAATTGAGCAGTGAGTGAGGTCTGGATCATGGCTGGCAGCGTCAACAAGGTCATTCTGGTCGGCAATCTCGGCCGCGATCCGGAGATCCGGTCCTTCCAGAATGGCGGCCGCGTGGCGAATCTCTCGGTCGCGACGTCGGAGAACTGGAAGGACCGCAACACCGGCGAGCGCAAGGAGCGCACCGAGTGGCACCGCGTCGTGGTGTTCAACGACGCGCTGGTCGGGGTGGTCGAGCGGTTCCTGAAGAAGGGCTCGAAGATCTACATCGAGGGCCAGCTCGAGACCCGGAAATACACCGACCAGAGCGGCGCCGAGCGCTACACCACCGAGGTGGTGCTGCGCCCGTTCCGCGGCGAGCTGACGATGCTCGACGGCCGTGAAGGCGGCGGGGGCGGGGGCGGCGGCTTCGAGGATGAGGGCGGCTCGGGCGGCGGCTACGGCGGCGGCGGTGGCGGCTATGGCGGTGGCGGCCGGTCCTCGGGTGGCGGCGGCTATGGCGGCGGTTCGTCGGGCGGCGGCGGGTCCTCCGGCGGCGGCCGCGGCCCGATGGCGGACGACCTGGACGACGAGATTCCGTTCTGATCCGTCCGGACGGGTGAAACGAAACGGGCCGGCTGGGAAACCAGCCGGCCCGTCTGCTTTCAGGAAGGGCGCCTCAGCCGATGGCCTCGATCGGATCACGCCGCGCATTGTCCGGCGGGGTGCGGCGCACGCCGGGCTGGGCGGCCCAGGCTGCCGCATTGGCGATCACTGCCTGCACCTGGGCGTTGTGGTAGCTCGGGAAGGTCTCGTGCCCCGGCCGGAAGTAGAAGATCCGGCCATAGCCGCGGCGATAGGTCAGGCCGCTGCGGAACACCTCGCCGCCCTTGAACCAGCTGACGAAGACCAGCTCGTCCGGCTCCGGCACGTCGAAGAACTCGCCATACATCTCCTCCTGCGGGATCTCGATGTAGCGGTCGAGCCCGGCGGCGATCGGATGGGCCGGGGCGGTGACCCAGATCCGCTCGGTCTCGCCGTCCTTGCCGTGCACCCGCCAGTTGACGCTGCAGCTGGTGCCCATCAGGCGGCGGAAGATCTTCGAGTAGTGGCCGGAATGCAGCACGATCAGGCCCAGCCCGCCCATGACGTGGCGGCGCACCCGCTCGACCACGGCGTCCGACACCTCCTCATGCGCCTTGTGACCCCACCACAGCAGCACGTCGGTGCGGTTCAGTACCTCGTCGGTCAACCCGTGCTCGGGCTGATCCAGCGTCGCGGTGGCGACCTCGAAGCCGCGCTGGCGCAGCGGGTCGGCGATCGCCTCGTGGATGCCGTCGGGATAGACGGCCGAGACCTCGGGGTTCTGCAGCTCGTGCCGGTACTCGTTCCAGACCAGCAGGCGGGGGAGGGCCATGTCGGAAGTCTCCAGGGTTGGGCTGCGATCAGGGCAGGGTCTCGGACAGCGACACCCATGTGCCGTCCTGGGCGCCCGACCGCATGCAGGCGAAA
>NZ_JBCNNF010000451.1:0-5444 GCF_039594555.1 Inquilinus sp. | reverse complement strand
GTCAGCACCTCCGGCTGCTCCAGCGCCTCGGCGGCGAAGGGCAGGTTCGGCTGGATCAGCATCAGGATCTTCTCCTGGTCCAGGATCAGGCCGATCAGGGTCTGGCGGTAGTCGTTGACGGTGACGTTCTGCAGCCGGCGCTGCAGGTATTCCAGCTTGCTCTGCGTCTGCTGGTAGATTGCCTGCTTGATCTGGTCGTCGCTGTAGCGGTGCAGGTAGCCGAGCGTCTGCCGCGCCACCTCGGCATCGGTGGCGTCGAGCGAGAGGGTGGTGATCGGCGAATCCCGGTCCTGCTCCTGGTTCAGGTTCTTGCGCAGGAACTCGGCCACCGCCTGGGCGCTGGTGTCGACGCTGGTGTCGAGGCCGAGCGCCGCCTTGATCGGGGTCAGGAACGATCCGCTCTCCCAGATCTTGCGCTGGTCGTTCCAGCGCAGGTCCATCAGGCTCTCGACCAGGCCTTGATGCTCCTTCAGCGCCGCCGCGGTGCCGACCGCCGTCAGCTGCTTGTTGAACCGGTCGAAATAGGTGATCTGCTCGTTGCCGGTCAGGCTGGTCAGGGAGTTGGCGAGCACCGAGGCGCCGGCATTGCGCAGCAGGTCGGACAGCTGCTGCGATGCCTCGGTCGGCATGATGACCAGACGGGAGGTATAGCGCGTCGGCGACACCACGATGAACAGCACGCCGAGGGCCAGCGCCACGATGACGGTCACCAGGACCAGCAGGCGATGGCGCCAGGCCGCGCCGATCATCTCCTGCGCCAGGGTTTCGGTCGAGCGGTCGCGGGCCGTCGGGGTGTCTGGCGCCGTGGGCATGGGGCTGAGCAGATCCTCAGTGGCGACGGTCATGCCGCACTCGCATTCAGTTGCCGACGGGTTTCCAGGGCCTGGAGCAGCGTCGCGAAGCCATCGACCACGATCGCCACATTCTCCTCCGTCATGCTGTGCGGGTCGTGGACCGGGTCGCCAACCCGGCCGGGGAAGGACTGGGCGTGGAGCCAGCTCAGGAACGCGGCCGGCTCGGCCCCGCCCTCGCGATCGTCGCGCTGCAGCAGCCGCTCGAAGCCCGCCCGGGACAGGGCCGACAGGTCGATCCGGCCGGGCGACATCACGGGGGCGAAATACATCGGCGCGAAGGTGGCGGCCTTGAGGCCGAGGAGGCCGGCCTCGAGGCAAACGGTGCCCGAGGGCGACAGCACCAGCTTCGACGCTTCCATCAGCTTGAACGTGTCGGCATAGGGGTCGATCAGCCGCACCCCGGGGATCCGCCGCAGCTCGTCGTAATAGCGCGGCGTCCGGAAGCCGATCGCGTTGGAGTGCTCTTTGACGTAGATCTCCCAGCCATGCGGGATCACCCGCGACAGCGCCCGGATGTTCTCGATCTGGTTGGACTGACGGTGGGCGAAGACGTCGATCGACGCCTCCGGCTGCATGTGCAGCGTCACCAGCACGTAGGGGCGGGGGCCCGGCAGGTTCTCGCGCTCGAACGGCTTCTGCCAGCGGGTGCGGTAGGTGTTGACGATCCGGCTGAAGCGGAAGCGCGACCGCCGCGCCAGGGTCGGCAGGGTCTCGTCGCCGTCGGTGGCGCGGGAGAAGGCCTGCACCACGGATTCGCCCAGCCAGTGGCTGCGGAAGAACCGGATTTTGTTCTGGATGTGGAAGTAGTAGGGACGATAGGCGCGGGTCCGCAGCGCCTCGATGATGCCCTCCGCGGCCTCGCGGTCGGAGCGGTCGGGCTTGCGCAGCTCGAAGATCTCGGCCTGATTCAGGCCGGTGAAGAAGCCGAAGCGGTCGGACGGCACCCGCACCGTGGACGGGGCGAAATAGGCCCGGCCCTGCGCCTTGCACAGGAGTGCCGTGGCCAGCTCATAGGCCCAGGTCTGCTCGCCGAAGGTGGCGCGGACGTCATGGGCCTTCAGGAAGCGCGACACCTCCCGCGCGACCACGGCCAGATAAGCCTTGGCGTAGGGCCGCCGGCCCAGCGTGCGGTCCATCAGGATGGTCTCGTTGGCGGACTGACCGCCTGCCTCCAGCTCGGTCAGCGCCGCATCGGCCGGGTCCGGCGGCGGCGCGTTGCGCCACTCATCCTTGAAATCGGCGAGGCAGAGGATCCTGTCGCGGCGCCACCCCGCCTTGACCAGCGCATCGGCCCAGCGCCGGCTGGCCGCGATCCAGACGACCCCAACCCCCTTCCGCTCGAGCCCACGCCCGATCTTTTCGAAGAACATCGTCCGGTAATTGTTCGACAAAAGACATATATTCATTATTCCGCGCCATGGGTCAGGGGCACGCGCGCCGGCGACTCGATGGCGTCGACCGACGGGCCACCGGCTCATAACCCACTAACCCGCAACAGCAGGCGGTGACAAGAGCGACAGCACGGAAGGCGGGAATAAAGCGCCGTTCCGCTCAAACCAGGATTGAGAACGCGTCGGCCGTCGCGGCCGGTCAGGAATCGGTGCGCGACACCCAGGGAATACGGGCGACGCCGATTCCCTCTTCCTCCAGCTCGCGTGCCTCGGCCTCGGTGGCTTCGCCGTAGATGTCGCGATGCTCGGATTCCTCGTAATGGATCTTGCGGGCTTCGTCGGCGAAACGGTCGCCGACATACTCGCAATTCTCCTCGATCTTCCGGCGCAGCGCCTCGAGCTCGCGGCGTGCCTCGGCCATGGTGGTGTGGGTCCGGCGGCCGTCTTCGCCGCGGGTGCCCTTGGCCGAGCGCTTGCCGATCGCCGGCGCCATCAGCGCCTTCTCGACCGTGCCGCTGCCGCAGACCGGGCAATTGACCTCGCCCGCCGCCACCTGGGCGTCATAGGTGCCGCTGTTGCGGAACCAGGCCTCGAAGCCGTGGCCGGCCTCACATCGCAATTCGTACAGGATCATCGCATTCCATGCTCCGCTTTTGTCATACGATGGTCCGTCACCGCCCGCAAAGAAAATGACATCCTCAATGCCGCTGATGCCGCATATCCCCCCTGTGTCCGCGTGGGTCGCGCGCTTTGCGCCGCTTGTGCCGAAGACCGCGCCGGTGCTGGACCTGGCCTGCGGCAGCGGCCGCCATCTGCGGCATTTCCGGGACCGCGGCCATGCCGTGGCCGGAGTCGATATCGACCCGCAGGGCGTGGCCGACCTGGCGGGGGCGGAGGGCGTGGAGATCCTGAAGGCCGACATCGAGGCCGGGCCCTGGCCTTTCGCCGGGCGCCGCTTCGCCGGCATCGTCGTCGCCAACTACCTGCACCGGCCGCTGCTGCCGGCGATCCTCGATGCCCTGGCCCCCGGCGGGGTGCTGCTCTACGAGACCTTCGCCCAGGGCAACCAGCGCTTCGGCCGGCCGTCGACGCCTGCCTATCTGCTCAGGGCCGGGGAGCTGCTGCAGGCCGTGGCCGGGCGGCTGCAGGTGGTGGCCTATGAGCATGGCGAGGTCGCCTCGCCCCGCGCCGCGGTGGTTCAGCGGCTGTGCGCCGTCGCCGACCTGGCGCCGGTGCCGGATCTCGACGGGTCGCCCGAGCCGCATCCCGTGCCCGCGCCCTGAACGCTCCTCATCCGCATTGGGAGCCGCTACGATCGCCCGGATCTGCGAAAACGTCGGGCATTTGCATCCGAGAGGAGAAAGGCGTGGCCGAAGGAACGATCGTCTGGGGCGTGCTGGGCGCCGCCAAGATCAACGACAAGGTCGTCCCGCCGATGACCGCGGCCCGGCATTGCCGGGTGAAGGCCATCGCCTCGCGCTCGGCCGAGAAGTCGAAGGCTGCGGCCGGGAAATACGGGCTGCCGGTGGCCTATGACAGCTATGAGGCGCTGCTGGCGGACCCGGAGATCGACGCGGTCTACATCCCGCTGCCGAACCACCTGCATGTGGACTGGACGATCAAGGCGGCCGAGGCCGGCAAGCATGTGCTGTGCGAGAAGCCGATCGGGCTGAACGCCGAGCAGGCGCGGCAGCTGATCGCGGTGCGCGACAAGACCGGCCGGCGCATCCAGGAAGCCTTCATGGTGCGCACCCATCCGCAATGGCTGAAGGTGCGGGAGCTGGTACAGGAGGGGGCGATCGGCGAGCTGCGTGCCATCACCGGCGCCTTCACCTATCGCAACATCGACCCCAACAACATCCGCAACAAGGCCGATATCGGCGGCGGCGGCCTGCTGGACATCGGCTGCTACCCGATCACCACCTCGCGCTTCGTCACCGGGCGGGAGCCGCGCCGGGTGGTGTCGCTGCTGGACCGCGACCCGGTGTTCAAGGTCGACCGGCTGGGCAGCGTGCTGCTGGACTATGATGGCATCCAGGCCAGCTTCGTCTATTCGACCCAGATCCCCGGCTATCAGCGCATGCAGTTCCTGGGCACCAAGGGGCGGCTTGAGGTGGAGATCCCGTTCAACGCCCCGAACGACCGGCCCTGCCGCCTGTTTCTCGATGACGGCTCCAGCCTGTTCGGCGACGGCATCAAGCCGGTCGAGGTCCCGGCCTGCGACCAGTACGGCGTGGCCGCCGCGGCCTTCGCGGAGGCCATCCTGACGGGCGGCGAGCAGCCGGTGCCGCTGGAGAACACGCTGGCCAACATGCAGGTGATCGACGCGGTCTTCCGCTCCGCCCATTCCGGCCGGTGGGAGACGCCGTGAGCGAGGTCCCGACGGTCGCCGAGCCGACCGCCATCACCCGCGAATCGCTGAAGGCCGGCGTGCTGCAGCGCATGATCGCCGCCGGCGACCCGACCGCCGAGGTGCTGTCCTTCGAGGCGCTGGCGGAATCGCGCCGGGCGATCCTGGCGGCGGAGCAGGCGGCCGGCCGCGACGTCTGGGTGTTCGCCTATGGCTCGCTGATCTGGAACCCGGCCTTCCACTTCGTCGAACGCCGAACCGGGCTGATCCATGGCTGGCACCGCCGCTTCTGCCTGTGGACCGCGCTGGGCCGCGGCACGCCCGACCGGCCGGGGCTGGTGCTGGCGCTCGACCGCGGCGGCACCTGCCGCGGCCTGGTCTTCCGCATCGCCGCCGCGGCGGTGGAGGAGGAGTTGGACCTGATCTGGCGGCGCGAGATGGTGACCGCGTCCTACACCCCGCGCTGGGTCACGGCGGCGACGCCGGAAGGCCCGGTGCGGGCGATCGCCTTCACCATCGACCGCACCCAGCCGCGCTATGCCGGCCGGCTGAGCGAGGAGGAGACGGCGCGGGTGCTGGCCGGCGCCCGGGGCCAGCTCGGCAGCTGCCGGGACTATTTCCGCTCGACCCTGGACCATCTGGTGGCGCTGGGCATCCGCGACCACGGGCTGGAGGCGCTGCGCCGCCGGATCGCGGCGCTGGAGCCGTAGGGCCGGTCACTCGTCGCGCGTGCCGATGTAGCGCCCGTCGGCGTCGTACTGCTTCACCCGGTCGCCGTCCGGCTGCTCATAGCCCAGATAGCGGCCGCCCGAATCATAGCGGTTCAGCCGGCCGCCGCTGCGCTCGATA
>NZ_JBCNNF010000450.1:0-5454 GCF_039594555.1 Inquilinus sp. | reverse complement strand
GATCTCGGCCAGGCGGGTGAGCATCTGGATCTGCTGCAGCGCGAGGCTGCGGCAATAGGCCTGGACGTCGAGATCCTCTGGTGTGGGCTCCATGGAACATATCATGAACATAGTTGCAGGCCGGCGCAAGGGACTTTGTATTCGCAGGCCGGCGCGGGCGGCGCGGCCATGGATCGCCACGCCCCTGCGGGGCTCGCGATGACGGTGTGGGTTGGTTGGGCGGCGCATCCCGAACCGTCACTACGAGGAGGCGAGGCCGACGAAGCAATCCATGCCGCAGCCCAAGCCGGCACCAGCCTGGATCGCCGCGCCCTTCGGGCTCCGATGACGGTGTGGGTTGGCAGGGGCGGCGCAGCCCAGAACCGTCATTGCGAGGAGGCGCAGCCGACGAAGCAATCCATCCCGCAGCCCAAGCCGGCGCCAGCCTGGATCGCCGCGCCCTTCGGGCTCGCGATGACGGTGTGAATGGCGGAGAAAGCAGCCGGGTCAGGCCAGATCCTCGTAGAGGTCCCGCCAGTCCGGATTCATCCCCTCGATCAGATTCAGCTTGGCCCGCCTCGGCCCGCTCTTGATCTGCTTCTCGCGGGCGATGGCGTCGAGCATCGATGCGTGCGGCTCGTACCAGACCAGCATCTTGCAGCCATATCGCGAGGTGAAGCCCTTGATGAGGCCGGTACGATGCTCGTGCGCCCGACGCCGAAGATGGGACGTCACGCCGGTGTAGAGGGTCCCGCCGGGCTTGTTCGCCATGATGTAGACGACAGGCTGCATCGAGACAGAAGGCTGCCACCGCATGTGCAGAGGCACAATCGGGTTCCCGGCAGGCGGCCCAAGGTGGATCGCCACGGCGCTTCGCGCCTCGCGATGACGGTATGGGGTGGCGGGGGCGGCTCAGCCCAAACCGTCATTGCGAGGAGGCGAAGCCGACGAAGCAATCCATCCCGCCGCACGAACCGGCGCCAGCCCGGATCGCCACGCCCCTGCGGGGCTCGCGATGACGGTGCCGGGTTGGGCTGGGGCGGCTCAGCCCCGAACCGTCATTGCGAGCGCAGCGAAGCAATCCAGGCCGCCGCCGACCCGGGCACCGGCCACGGCCTCCTCCTCAGATCAGGCTCAGCGTCGAGTTGGTGATCGGATACCGGCGGTCGCGGCCGAAGTTGCGGCGGGTCAGCTTGACGCCCGGCGGGGCCTGGCGGCGCTTGTATTCGGCGCGGTCGAGCAGGCGCCACACCCGCGCCACCGTGGCCCGGTCGTGGCCGCGGGCGACGATCTCGTCGACGCTCTTCTCCTCCTCCACCAGGCAGTTGAGGATGTCGTCCAGCGCGTCATAGGGCGGCAGCGTGTCCTGGTCGGTCTGGTTCGGCTTCAGCTCGGCGGTCGGCGCCTTGGTGATGATCCGCTCCGGGATCACCCGGCCGGCCGGGCCCATCGCCCCCTCCGGCAGCACCTGGTTGCGCCAGCGCGACAGCTCGTAGACCGTGGTCTTGTAGACGTCCTTCAGCACCGAATAGCCGCCGCACATATCGCCGTACAACGTCGCGTAACCCACTGACATCTCGGATTTGTTGCCGGTGGTCAGCACCATCTTGCCGAACTTGTTCGACAGCGCCATCAGGGTGACGCCGCGGGCGCGCGACTGGATGTTCTCCTCGGTGATGTCGGGCGTGGTGCCCGCGAACAGCGGCGCCAGCATCGCCTCGAAGGCCTGCATCGCCGGCCCGATCGAAATGCTGTCGAGGCGGACGCCGAGCGCCTGGGCACAGGCGGCCGCGTCATCAAGGCTGTCCTGGCTGGTGTAAGGCGACGGCAGCATCACGCAATGCACCCGGTCGGCACCCAGCGCGTCGACCGCCACCGCAGCCGAGATCGCGGAGTCGATGCCGCCGGAAAGTCCAATCAGAACACCGGGAAAGCGGTTTTTGTTCACGTAATCTCTGAGGCCGAGAACCATCGCGCCATAGATCGCCTCGACACCCTCGGGCGGCGCGATGCGCTCGCCTTCGACGCAGTCCCAGCCCTCCTCGCCGCGGACCCATTCGGTGATGGCGATGTGCTCGCGGAAGGACGGCAGCTGGCGGCGCAGCGCGCCGTTGCGGCCGATGACGAAGGAGGCGCCGTCGAACACCAGCTCGTCCTGGCCGCCGACCTGGTTGAGATAGGCCATGGCCAGGCCGCTCTCGGTCACCCGGTTCAGCACGATCTGCAGCCGCTGCTCGGCCTTGCCCGCCTCGTAGGGGCTGCCGTTCGGCACCAGCAGCAGCTCGGCGCCCGTCTCCTGCAGGCACTCGACCACGTCCGGCGTCCAGATGTCCTCGCAGATCGGCACGCCGAGGCGGACGCCGCGGAACGCGATCGGCCCCGGCATCGGGCCGGCGGCGAAGACCCGCTTCTCGTCGAACACGCCGTAATTGGGCAGGTCGTGCTTGAACCTGGAGGCCGCGACCTTGCCGCCGTCCAGCAGCAGCACGGCGTTGTGCACGCGGCCGTCGTCGCGCCAGGGCGTGCCGATCAGCAGCGCCGGCCCCTCGACGGTCTCGGCCGCGAGCTCGCGCACCCCCTCCTCCACCGCGTCGAGGAAGAAGGGCTTCAGCACCAGATCCTCGGGCGGGTAGCCGCTGACCGCCAGCTCGCTGGCCAGCAGCAGGTCGGCGCCGGCGGCCCGCGCCTCGTCCCGGGCGCGGCGTAGCTTGTCGATGTTGCCGCGCACGTCGCCGAGCGTCGGGTTCAGTTGGGCGAGGGCGATGACGAGACGATCGGTCATGACGGGGTCCACAGATGAGGTCGGAGGCACCCTAGCAGGCTCTCGCGACGTACCGAAAAGTTACGTTCACATTAATTCTCAATCTGAGATAATCAAGTCCCATGGTGACGGCCTATCCGCGATGGCCGAGCTTGGCCTCGGTGGCGGCGATGAACTTGTCGAGGGTCTCGAGCGCCTCCGACGACGGCTCGGCCCCCCTGTGCACCGCCACCGGGTCGGCGACGACGAAGCTGCCATCCTCCTTGACCAGGAACTGGAGGTCGCGGATGTCGATCCGGCGCGTCTGCATCGCCAGCTTGATCCGCTGCAGGCTCAGCAGGCTGTTCTCGTTCAGCCGGGAGGTGTCGGCGACGGCGCCGGTGTCTCGGTCGAGCATGTCCTTGCTGTTGGCGGCATAGCGGTCGACCAGCAGCGCCGGACGGCCGTCCACCCGCACCATTCCCAGCGGCCGCGCGACCGGCAGCCCGGCCTCGTCCAGCTGGTTGAGCATCGCCATCTCCTTGAAGCCGGGCATCAGATCGCCCTTGCGGATCACCAGAAGCGCCTTGTCGCCGAAGGCGAAGGCGGTCTTGAAGTAGCCGCCCCCGAGCCGGGGGCCGAGTTGGTCCTCCACGGAGTCGATCCGATGGCGGCTGCCATCCGGCTCCACCCGCCAGAGCGTCCGGCCCTCGACCTCGACCGACCAGCGCGGCATCGCGCCCGGCGACGGCCGGAACGCCGCCTCGCCTCCCCCCTCCCGGCGCAGATAGACCGGTGCCCGGGCGGTGTCGGCGAGCTTCTGCGCGAAGGCCCGGTTGTCGGCCGCGTCATCCGCCATATTGAGGACGATCGGCCGGTCGTCGCGGCTCAGGCGGTCTGCCTGGATGACGAGCTGATGCGCCGACATCGACGAGCCGTCCTCGAGCACGGCCTCGCCGTTCCGGTTCGCCTGCTGGATGTCGATGAAATAGAGGTCGTTCACGCCGAGATCGGCCGAGCCGCGGAGTCCGGCGGCGGCCTCGGTCCTCCAGGTCGGACGCTGCGGCAGCGGCAGCTTCGGGGCAATGTCGGGGCCGGGCGCGGCGTCGACCGGACGGCCGGCGCTGTCGGTCACCTCGATCCGCGCCTGGTCCGCCGGCGACGACCGGCCGGAGCGGCCGACCGCCAGAGTCAGGCCGCCCCAGAGGGCGACGCCCAGCCCCATCTCCAGCCGCTGCGCGGGGGAAAGATCGTCCCAATCGGCGGCGAGGGTGTAGCCGGTGTTGGCCGCGGCGGCGCCGTCGGCCGCCACCGCCGCGCCGTTGATGCCGGACCAGACCCGGCCCGCCTCGGCCGTCTTGCCGGTCTGCGCCAGCCAGGCCAGCCGGCCGAAGGGCAGGATGCTGGCGCCGCCCGCCGCGGTGTTGAACAGCGCCATGCGGTATTCCGGATTGTCCCATTGGTCGAGGCCGCGCTCCCGCAGCGCCCCCGCCTCCTCCGCCCCGCGCCAGGCGAACCAGGCCCCGGCGCCCGCCGCCACCGCCGGCGCCGCGGTGCCGCCCGAGCCGATCACCGTCAGGCCGCCCGCCACCACGCCGCCGAACAGCGCCGCCTTGTCCAGAGCCTCTTCGACATGCTCGCCGAAGCTGTCCGGCGTGCGCGGGGTGTTGCCGCTGTCCAGCACCGCGCGGCCGTCCTTGCCGCTCAGCACGCCGTCGCGGGGATAGGTCATGTTGCCCGGCGGCAGCCGGTTCTCGCGCTTCCAGGTGGCGAAATCGGCGTAGCGGCCGCCCTGGTTGTCGACGAAGCGGACGGACCCGTCCCTGCCCTCGACCCGGAACAGCGGCAGCTGCACCGCCCCGCTGCCGGAGCTGGAGAACTGCACCGGCAGCACCGTGACCTTGCCGTCGGCGCCGCCCTGGCTGCGGATCGCCGACGCGATCTTGTCGATGGTCTTACCGTCCTCGCCCTTGGGCTCGAGGCCCATGGCCCGGGCGACGCGGCTTTCCAGCGTCTCCGCCCCCGCCAGCGCGATGCCGTGGCCGCTGCCGGCGGCGAGCGCCTGGTCGGCCGCCGCCTGCGCCATCGGCTTCGCCACCGCCGGCAGGGCCCAGGGGTCGGCGCCCGGGGAGTGCTGCAGCCCGTCCGCCGTGATCTCGCGGTGCTGCAGCACCAGGGCCAGCAGCTGGCCCCGCGCCTCCGGCGTGGTCTTGCCCTGCTGCGGAAACGGCAGCTGCTCGACCAGCAGCTTGCGCCCCTCCGGCGTGGCCAGGATCTGGCCCAGCCGCTCGCCCTCGCCCGGCTGGCCGAGCGCCTTGGCCAGCCCCCGGCCCATATTCTGCGCCAGGCCCAACGCCTCGAAATAGGTCTGCTCCCGGGCCTGGGCGAAGGCGCTGAGCACGAAGCCATCCCGCGCCGCGCCATCCGGCGCATCGGCCATGGCGGAGACCGCGGCGGCCAGTGCCCGCGGCTGGTGCGCCAGCATCGCGGCGAAGGCCGAGGCCTGGTCCGGCGACCGCGACCCGACCAGTTGCTGCAGCCCGGCCGCGCCGAGGCGCTGCTGGGCGTCGCCCGTGCCCAGCAGTTGCCGGCGATCAATGCGAATGCGTCCGCGCAGCGCATGCGCAGTTCCCTCAACACGCAGCAGGCAATCGTATTCGGTCGCCAGCTGATCCTCGGCAACAACGTCGCCGCGGGCCTGTCGATGACCTACGAGATCGATCTGTGGGGCCGGG
>NZ_JBCNNF010000045.1:0-26313 GCF_039594555.1 Inquilinus sp. | reverse complement strand
TCCACATCTGCTCACCCGCGACCTGCAGCAGGATTTGATCGTGCCGGTGTTCTTCGGCTCGGCCGAGCACGGCAACGGCGTCACCCGGCTGTGGAAGGCGCTGCGGCACGAGGCGCCGGCGCATGATGCGGCGGCCACCCGGCTGGGCTACGACGCCCATGGCGGCTTCGCCGCCACCGTGTTCAAGACCCAGCATCAGCCGCATACCGGCAAGCTGAGCCTGGCCCGGATCTGGAGCGGCCGGCTGGCCGACAACAGCAATCTCGGCAGCCGCCGCATCTCCGGCCTGTACCGGCTGAAGGGCGGCGAGAACCAGAAGCTGGCCGAGGCCGGCCCCGGCGAGATCGTCGGCATCGCCCGGCTCGACGACCTGGCGACCGGCCAGACGCTCCGCGCCGACGGCACTGCCGAGGCGACCTGGAACTGGCCGAAGCCGGCGGAGCCGGTGCATGCCGTGGCCCTGTCGCTGTCGGACCGCAAGGACGACGTCAAGCTGACCACCTCCCTGGCCAAGCTGTGCGAGGAAGACACGGCGCTGTCGGTGCACCATATCGACGCGACCGGCGAGCTCACCCTGGCCGGGCAGGGCGACATCCAGCTGCAGATCGCGGTGGAACGGCTGAAGAGCCGGTTCAACGTCGCGGTGACCACGGTGCCGACGCGCACCGCCTATCGCGAGACGATCCGGCGGTCGAGCAAACAGCATTCCCGCTTCAAGCGCCAGACCGGCGGCCACGGCCAGTTCGCCGACATCCAGGTCGAGATCCGGCCGCAGCCGCGCGGCGCCGGCTTCGTGTTCGAGAACAAGGTGGTCGGCGGCGCCGTGCCGAAGAACTACATCCCGGCGGTGGAGGCGGGCGCGCGGGAGGCGATGAACCGAGGCCCGCTGGGCTTCCCGGTGGTCGACATCGCCGTGGCGTTGACCGACGGCCAGCACCATGCGGTCGACAGCTCCGACCAGGCCTTCCGCACCGTGGCGCAGATGGCGATGGCCGAGGGGCTGGCGAATTGCGACCCGGTGCTGCTGGAGCCGATCCAGGCGGTGTCGATCGCGGTGCCGGCGGAGTACACCGCCAAGGTGCATGCCATCGTCTCCAGCCGGCGCGGCCAGATCCTGGGCATGACCGCGCGCGAGGGCTGGACCGGCTGGGACCAGATCGAATGCCAGCTGCCGGAGGCGGAGATGCACGGCCTGGCGGTCGAGCTGCGCTCGGTCACGCTCGGCGTCGGCAGCTTCACCGCCCGCTTCGACCATCTGCAGGAGCTGATGGGCCGCATCGCCGACCAGGTGGTGGAGGAACGGAGGAGGGCGGTGGCGGCCTGAGCGGTTGTCGGAATTTCTCCAAGTCGTCATTGCGAGGAGGCGAAGCCGACGAAGCAATCCAGGGCCGGTTCGCACTGGCCCCTGGATTGCTTCGCTGCGCTCGCAATGACGGTGTAGAACAGGCGACATGGAGACAAGGCCGGCCGGGCCTATGACAGCAGCGATGACGACGAGCGGGGGAGCGCGGGAATGCTGAGCCTGAGGCGGGTGGAGCCGGGGGATTCCGATCGGCTGTTCACCTGGCGGAACCTGCCGCATGTCGCGGTCCACCAATACACCGACCACGAGATCACGCGGCCGGAGCACGATGCCTGGTTCGCCCGCATCCTGAATGATCCGCGCCGGGTCTACTGGATCATCCAGGACGGCGGTGAGCCGATCGGCCTGGCCAACCTGGTCGATATCGACCAGCAGAACAGCAAGTGTTCCTGGGCCTTCTACCTCGGCGCCAGCGACCTGCGCGGCAAGGGCATTGGCAGCTGGGTCGAGCTCAAGGTGCTGGACCACGTCTTCCTCGAGCTGAAGCTGAACAAGCTGTGCTGCGAGGTGCTGACCAGCAATCCCGGCGTGGTGCGCATGCACAAGCGCTTTGGCTTCCAGGAGGAGGGGCTGCTGCGCGCGCATGTGCGCAAGGACGGCCAGTTCCTCGACGCCCATGTGCTGGGCCTGCTGCGCGACGACTACCTGGCGCAGCGTGACGCCCTGGTGACGATGCTGCGCGAGCGCGGGGTGCAAACCGACTAGGCGGCTACCGAGGCTGCGCCGCGGCCATCGGCCCCTGGGCGGAGTCCACGATCACCAGCATGTTGCCGGCCAGCGGGGTCGGGGTACGGTCGGGGCGCAGCACAGCCTCGTAGCGGGGATCGGCCTTCGCCGCCGCCTCGTAGTCGCTGTCGAGGATGCCGTGACGGTCGAGGAAGACGTTCATCGGCCCCGGCACCCGGACGCACCCCTTCGAGGCGGGGCGGCCGAGGCGCTGCTCCAGAGTGTCCGGATCGGTGGCGTGCACCAGCAGCCGGATCTCGGCGGTGCTGCCATCGGCGTCCCAGCCGCGTTCGGCCGCCTGCCAGCCAAAATCCCACACCCGCATGCCCCGGAGGCCGAGGCCACGGATGCCATTGGCGTTGAAGGTGCCCTCGGCGCGCCAGTCCAGGATCGCGTCGGTGTGCGGGAACACGCCGGTCGGGGTGATGAAATAGCCATGCCGGCCCTCCTGCCCGGTCGAGACCCGGGTGCCGCCCATGCTCCGCCAGGGACCGGAGGGGCGTGCCAGGACGAGGCGCATCTCCTGCACCGCCGGGTTGCGGTCCACCACCATCACCAGCTGCGGCCGGCGGATGGCTTGGCCGCGGGCCGCGATCGCGCGCTGCGCCAGGCCGGCCCAGTGCTGGCCGGCCTCGGGCAAATCCGCGATCGCGCCGGGCACCTCCTGTGCGAGGGTGGCCCGCAGCCGGGCGAATTCGGCGTCGACATCGACCGTTGGCCCGGCGGTGGCCGTGGATGCTGGAGGAGGCGGGCGGCTGCACCCGAGCACCAGAAGCGGCACGACGACGGCAAGCAGGAATCGCGCGGACATCGACGTCTCGACAATCGCTATTGCGACGATTCAAGAGATCAGGTTGTCTTTGCTCCGCTTCCGTCTGTATTCATATCATGTCATGCGCCATTATTCACTTGCTGATTTGTGAGGTATGGCTAGGGCCGTGCCGCCGGTAGCACATAGCGTTCCAGCACCTTCCGGCCGAGTGCGTCCTGCGCGTCGGGCTGGTCGTAGAGGCCGGCGGTGACCACCACCAACAGGTCGCGGTCGGGCACCAGGAACAGGCGCTGGCCGCCCCAGCCGACGCCGGCGGCCCAACGGAGATCCTGGCCGCCGACCTGCGAATGGCCGAGCCACCATTGGAAGCCGTAGTCGATCTGGTCCTCGGCGGCGATCTGCTTCGTCGTCGATTGGTCGATCCAGCCGGGCGAGACGATCTGCTTGCCCTGCCAAGCGCCGTGGCCCAGCACCAGCCGGCCGATCTTGGCGATGTCGCGCGGCCGCAGCCGCAGGCCGGAGGCGGCGACCGGGTCGCCGTTCGGATAGCGGATCCATTCGATGTCGTCGATGCCGAGCGGCGCGAACAGCACCTCCCGCGCCAGCACGTCGAGCGGCCGGCCCGACACCTGCTTCAGCACCGCCGACAGCAGCGCCGTGGCTCCGCCGCTGTAATTCCAGCGCGCGCCCGGCGTCTCGGCGAAGGGCTGCTCCAGCACATAGCGGTACGGGTCCGGCGCGTCCGACATCAGCCGCTCGCTGTTGCGCGGGTCGCTGTAGGGCAGGTCCTCGCTCCAGGCCAGGCCGGCCGACATGGTCAGCAGGTGCCGCAGGGTGATGCGGTCCATCTCCGGCGAGCGCAGGTCGGCATATTGCGGCAGCAGCGACAGCACCGGCACATCGATGTCCTTGATCCAGCCATAGTCGACGGCGATGCCGACCAGCAGCGACGTCACGCTCTTGGTGATCGAGCGCAGATCGTGCTTGGTCGCGGCATCGTGCGGGATGCGGCCCAGCGGCTGGCCCCAGCGCTGGTCCTCGCCGGTGAAATAGCGCTCATAGACCAGGGTGCCGTGCCGCACCACCAGCACGGCATGGGCGTTGCGGGCCTCCATCGCCGGGCCGACGGCGCAGAGCGTCGCCGGGTCGAAGCCTTCGTCGGCGGGCGCGGCGACGGCCCAGCCATCGTTCAGCGCCGCCGGCGCGCGGCAGTCGGGCGGCGTGTCCGCGGCCGCGGCAGGGGTGGCGAGGAGGGCGATCAGGGGCAGGGTACGGCGAAGCGGCATGGTCGTCTCCGTCTGGGCGCGATCGGGCGCGTTGCCGATCGGTAGCAGGGCCGCCTGTGCGCCACTGTACCGGGATTGCTCGGCCCTCGATTCACCTCGGCCCCGCCACGGCTTCGCCGCAGAGCAGGACCGATGATGCGGCGCTGGATGTCTCGGGGGAGAGGTCATGCGTGCTTTGTGGAAGATCCTGGCGGCTGGGCTGATGCTGGCTTTGGCCGCCTGCGTGTCGTCGCGGCCGGTGGTGCAGGAGGTGATGGTCAGCCAGGTCCTGTCGGCAGGGAGTAACGACCTGACCGCCGACGCGCTGGTGCCGTCGCAAAGCAAGGGTGCGGCGGCGCCTCAGCCACGCCGGAGCGAGCCCGCGCCGCCGGTCGCCGAGCAGGAGCGGCTGGGCACGCGCTGGGGTGAGGAGATCCGGTCGCCGATCCGCTTCGTCAGCCTGGCCCGCTTCTGGCCGGACCGGCCGGAGGCGCGGGTGACGATCCACTATGACGGCCGCCGGGGCGCTGCGATGGGGCCGGTCACCACGACCCGCAGCCTGCCGCTGCCGGACGGCACCGTCGAATTCTCGGTGATCGGCGCGCGGGGCACGCCGCTGCGGCTGGCGCCGACCGGCGGCGGTGACCTGCATCTCCAGGGCCGGTCCGGCGACCTCTACCGCCTGGCCTTCGACAACCGAGGCCGCCGGACGGTCGAGGTGGTGGCCACCGTCGATGGGCTGGACGTCATCAGCGGCCAGCCCGGCAGCATCGCCAATCGCGGCTATGTGGTGCGCCCGGGCGAGCGGCTGGTGATCGAGGGCTTCCGCAAGGGCGAGGACGAGGTCGCGGCCTTCCGCTTCGCCGCGCCGGACGACGCCTATGCCGCCAACACGCCCCAGGGCGATCCGCGCAACATCGGCGTGATCGGGGTGGCGCTGTTCACGCTCGACGATCCGGCCAATGAGATCGTGGCCGCCTCGCCGAGGCCGTTCCCGGCCGATGCGCCGCGCGACCCGCGCTTCGCCCCGCCGCCGGCGCCGTAGCCTCTTGCACGCTCTCTCATGATCGGGATAGATTCCCGATCATGAGAGGTGACCTCATCAGTGAACTCGAGCCGGTCGATGCCCGGCTGGCCGCGCGCTTGGCGGCGCTGCGGGCGGAGCAGGGGTGGTCCCTGGATGCGCTGGCCGAGCGCAGCGGCATCAGCCGGGCGACGCTGTCGCGGCTGGAACGCGGCGAGACCAGCCCGACCGCCTCGCTGCTCGGCCGGCTCTGCACCGCCTATGGCCGCACCATGTCCGGCCTGATCGCCGAGGTCGAGACCGACCCGCCGCAGCTGCTGCGCCGCAAGGAGCAGCCGGGCTGGACCGACCCCGAGACCGGCTTCCGCCGCCGCAGCGTCTCGCCGCCCGCCACCGGCTTCCGCGGCGAGCTGGTCGAGGGCACGCTGCCGCCCGGCGCCGTGGTCAGCTATGACACGCCGCCGATCCACGGCATCGAGCAGCACGTCTGGATGCTGGAGGGGGAGCTGGAGCTGCTGGTCGACGGCGAGATCCATCGCCTCGGCCCGGGCGACTGCCTGCGCTACCGCCTGTTCGGGCCGACCCGCTTCCATTGCCCCGGCCCGCAGCCGGCCCATTACGTCATTGCCCTGTGCAAGCCGTGAGCGTCGCCATGCCCGACACCTCTGTTCCGTCCCCGATCACCCTGGCGGAGGTCGCGGCCGACGGCCTCGCCGCCCATCTCGACGACTTGGCCGAGGTGCTGCATGGCTGTGTGCTGGACGGCGCCAGCGTCGGCTTCGTGCTGCCCTTCACGGTCGAAGCGGCGCGCGCGTTCTGGCTGGGGCTGGAGCCCGCCTTCCGCAGCGGCGCCCGGCGACTGATCGTGGCCCGGCTGGACGGGCGCGTCGTCGGCACGGTGCAACTGGTGCTGGGCATGCCGGCCAATGGCATCCACCGAGCCGAGATCGCCAAGCTGCTGGTGCATCCGGCCGCCCGCCGCCGCGGCATCGCCCGGCGACTGATGCTGGCGGCGGAGGATCTGGCCCGCCGGCACGGCCGGACCCTGCTGCTGCTCGACACGCGGCGCGGCGACAGCGGCGAGGCGCTGTATGAGAGCCTCGGCTTCCGCCTGTTCGGCATCGTCCCCGGCCATGCCTGCTCGCCGACGGGCGTGCTGGAGGACACCAGCTACATGCTCAAGCAGCTGGCCTAGCCGGCATCCGGCCGGCGCGCCTCCTCCTCCAGCCAGGCGCGGAAGCGCAGCACGGCCGGCCGCGCCTCGCCGGGCCGCAGCAGGATGTGGTGCGCGGCCGGGCCACTGATCACGTGCGGGAAGGGCTGGACCAGCTTGCCGTCCCGCATCAGCGCCCCGAACAGGCGGGGCGAGAGCAGCGCGACGCCGGCGCCCTCGATCGCCGCCGCGGCGTCCAGCTCATGGGTCGGATAGTCGTCGGCATAGAAGCGCAGGGCAGGAGCCTCGACGCCCGCCTCGCGGAACCAGCGCCGCCAGCCGTCATGCGGCAGCAGCGGCAGGGCCGCCAGATCCGCCGGCGACGACAGCCTGGCCGCCAGCGCCGGGCTCAGCATCGGCGTGGCGTCGACCGGCATCAGGGCCGTGGCGTCGAAGCCGGGCCAGCCGCCATCCCCGGTGCGGATCGCGATGTCGAAGCCGCCGGCCGGCCGCAGCTCGGCCGAGACGTCGAGCCGGATCGGCACGGCGTCGGGCAAAGCGTGATAGGCGGCCAGCCGGGGCGTCAGCCAGCGCATGGCGAAGGTCGGAACCGCGGTCACGCGCAGGCCGTCGGCCGCATCCCGGCACTCCTCGACCGCCGAGCGGATCAGGCCGAGGGCCTTGGCCATGCGTCCCGCGAGCGCCGCGCCGGCCTCGGTCGGGGTCACGCTCGGGCCGGAGCGGCGGAACAGCGCCACCCCGAGCTCCGCCTCGAGGTCGCGGATGCGCAGGCTGACGGCGGCCGGGGTGACGCCCAACTCGGCCGCCGCCCGGGTGAAGTTCGCGTGGCGGGCGCAGGCTTCGAGGACGCGCAGCGATTCCAGGGCCGGCAGGCGTTTCGACATGCGCCATGTTAAGGACAGCTTAAGATGACGGGCAAGATCGCTCGCTTTGGGCCGCGGGTTCGCCGATGTCGAATGGGTCTCCGACATGACCGGAGGTCCCCATGGCCGAATTGATGTCCCGCCCCCTGTTCAACATCTCGATCGCCCTCCATCCGATTCACGAGCTGGGCACGACGCCGGCCGGCGAGCGCCGGGTCGTGCCGGTGTCGGGCGGAACATTCGAAGGCGGGCGCCTGGCCGGCGAGATCCTGCCGCATGGCGGCTCCGACCTGCTGCTGACCCGCGCCGACGGCTCGTTCCAGCAGGATGTCCGGCTGACCTTGCGGACCCGGGACGGAGCGTTGATCCTGATGACCTATCGCGGCGTGCGGCACGCCGCGCCCGAGGTCAGCGACCGGATCGCCCGGGGCGAGGCGGTTGGGCGGTCCGAATACTATCTGCGGATCGCTCCGTTCTTCGAGACGGCGTCGCCGGCCTATGCCTGGCTGAACCGGATCATCGCAATCGGCCTCGGCGAACGCCGGCCGAACGGTGCGGCTTATGACGTCTTCGAGATCCTGTAAGGCCGGACGCCCGCCGGCAGGACGATCGTGGCAAAGAAGCCGCTTTCCGAGCTTGACCCGGATATGACAAACGAAGGAAGGCTAGGCCTTACCCCATCCGCGGCCGCCCCGCTGCCGTGGCGGTCACCGTGCTCTCGACGAACATGTCGAGGCCGCCGGCCATCGACACCACGCGGTCGGCGCGGGTGACGGTCACCGCCACCTCCTGGCCGCCGGCCTCCCGCGCCAGGGCTTCGGCCCGGCTGCGCGCCTCGGCCTCGGCATGGGCGGCGGCCTCCGCCAGGCTGCCGAAGGTGCGGATGCCGGCGGGGGCGTGGACGCGGAAGCGGCCTTCCTCCGGCGCAGTGATGGTGATGGCGACGGTCTGCAGCACGCCGCTGGCCACCGCGCCGATGGCGTTGGTGACGCCGGCATGCTGCGGCACGACGCTCTCCGTGCCCAGGCGGCGGGCGATCTCCGGATAGTAGGTCGCGGCCGAGGCGCCAATGCCGACCAGCGGCAGGCCGAGCGCCAGGGCCGGGCGCAGCAGGGCAGGGACCGGGGCGTCGCCCGCCACCGCGCGGCGGGGCAGCAGGCCGCGGGCTTCCCGGGCCGCCTCGGCGACGCCGTCACGGGCCAGCGCCGCCTCGACCAGCGCCAGGGCGCTGTCGGCGGTCAGCCGCTCCAGCACCGACCGGGCGAAGCTCTCGGCATCGGCCGGCGGGGTCCAGCCGGGCTCGGCCGGGCGGCGGGTCCACAGCGCGGCACCCAGCAGCGCCGCCTCGCGCGACCAGCCGTCGTGCAGCCCCAGCACATGGGCGGCGTCGGTCGGGGTGAAGCCGGACAGGATCACCAGGCCGCGCGCCACCAGCCGCTCCAGCGGCCGGTCCAGCAGGTGGCTGGTCAGCACGGTCTCCAGCGGCTGCGGCCCGTCGGCCAGCGCCTCCCAGATCCGCCGCTCCTGCGGCGACAGGGTGTCGGCCGCGGTGTCCAGGGCGCGCAGGCGCAGGGCGAAGCGGCCGTCCAGGCTGATGCCCTCGGGCCGCTCGGCCTGGCGGCGCAGCACCGCCAGCATCTCCGGATGCTGCTGCGCCAGCAGGCTCAGCGGCACCGACCGGCGCGGGCCGACGGCCAGGCCGACGCCTGGCTCGACCCGCACCTCGCTGTCGCCGCCCAGGCCGAAGGTGCGGATCTCCACCGCCTCGACCATGGTGCGCCAGCCGCCGACCTGGGCGCCCTCGCGGTTCAGCAGCGGACGGCCGTCCTTCAGCACGGCGATGTCGGTGGTGGTGCCGCCGATATCGGAGACGAAGCAGTCGTCGCGGCCGGTCAGCCAGCGGGCGCCGACGACGCTGGCGGCGGGGCCGGACAGCACGGTCTCGACCGGCCGGGCCAGGGCGAAGCGGTCGGCGATCAGCGACCCGTCGCCCTTCACCACCATCAGCGGCGCGGTGATGCCCCGCGCGTCCAGCCGGCCGCGCACCGCCCGGATCAGCGACGCGGTCAGCGGGATCAGCCGGGCGTTCAGCAGCGCGGTCAGCGCCCGGCGCGGCGCGTCGAGGCCGGAGGTCAGCTCATGGCCGCAGGTCACCGGCTTGCCGGTCAGGTCGCGCACCAGGTCGCGCACCGACTGCTCATGCGCCGGGTTGCGCACGGCGAAATAGCCGGCCACGGCGAAGGCGGTGACGGCGGGGGCGTGGCGCAGGATGGCGGCGCGCACGGCGTCGAGGTCCAGCGGCGCCTGCTCCTCCCCGGTCGGCCGATGGCCGCCGGCGACGGCCACCACCGGGTCGGCGCCGATCGCCTTGCGCAGCCCGGCGCGGTCCAGCGCCGCCTCGGGATAGCCGATCAGGATCAGGCAGGCCGGGTTGCCCTGGCCCTCGACCACTGCGTTGGTGGCGAGCGTGGTGGACAGGCCGACGAAGCCGATTTCGGCCGGGTGCCGTTCCAGCACCGCGTCGATGGCGGCGCCGATGCCCAGCGCCAGATCGTGCTTGGTGGTCAGCCGCTTGGCGGCGGCGACGACGCCGCGGTCCGGGTCGAACAGGACCGCGTCCGTGAAGGTGCCGCCGGTGTCGATGCCGAGGGAAAGGGACAAGATGAACCGCGCTGGAAATCCACCCGTCGATTAGGGCAGGACGATGGTCTGGGCAAGAGGGAAGGGGCAGCCCTGTCATGCGGCCGCCGCCGCGCCTCGCCGCGTTGACCGGGGCCGGTGAGGCGGCGAAGGTGCCGGCCATCGAGAATGGCAGGGACCGACGGGATGGCGGACGGAGGCGACAGCGGCGGCCGGATCGGCTGGCGGGGCAGGCTGGTGCCGGCGGTGCCGATGGCGGTGCTCTACGCGCTGCTGCTGTACGGCATGGCCCTGGTCTTCGACGAGATGGACGCGGCCGGTGGCGGCGCCCTGCTGATGATCGCCTTCCTGTTCGGCGTGCCGGCCGCGACCGCCAGCGTGGCGGTGATGGCCGCCGACCCGCGGGGCGAGGCCGGCGGCGGCCGGCATGCCCTGATCGGCGCCATGGTCACCACCGCCTTCATGGTGGTGGCGCTGGTGCTGCTGGCCGAGGGCGGGATCTGCGTCATCATGGTCTCGCCGCTGTTCTACGGCGCCTCGATCCTCGGCGCGCTGCTCACCGGCCTGCTGCTGCGCCGGACGCGGGGCCGGGCGGCGGCCCTGCTGCTGGTGCTGGCGCCGGCGATCGGCATGCCGGTCGAGACCCAGGCCAGCTATCCGGAGCGGACCGGCACGGTCACCACGGTGATCGAGATCGCGGCGCCGCCGGAGGTGGTGTGGCGCAACACCGTGGCCATCCCCGACATCCGGCCGGAGGAGCTGGGCTGGACCTTCAGCCACGGCATCGTCGGCGTGCCGCGGCCGGAGGATGCGCGGCTGGAGGGGCAGGGCGTCGGCGCCGTGCGATACCTACGCTGGGGCCATGGCGTCCATTTCCAGGAATGGATCACCGGCTGGGAGCTGAACCGGTCGCTGGCCTGGACCTTCCATTTCGCACCGGATTCGATCCCGGCCGCGATCGAGGGGCATATCCGGGTCAACAGTCCCTATCTCAAGCTGACCGGCGGCCACTACACGCTGGACCCGCTGCCGGGCGGGCGGACGCGGCTGACGCTGCAGACCGACTACTGGATCCGGACCCCGATCAACGCCTATTGCGCCTGGTGGGGCGACATCTTCCTCAACGACTTCCACGGCATCGTGTTGGGCGTGATCAAGAAGCGGTCGGAGCATGCCGGCGCCGTGTAGAGCAGGCGGCCTCTCCCGCTGGCAGCCTCTGAGATCGCTCCTCCTTCACCGTCATCGTGAGACGAAGCCGACGAGGCAACCCAAGGACACGCCAAACGGCCCTGGACGCCTCGCTGTTCTCGCAATGACGGCAAGGGGAGTGTCCGGAGGCATCTTGCTAATATATAATGATATGTTATAACATTAATTCCAGTTGACGATTTCCAGGAATCCCAGACATGACCAGACCCCGCTGGATCGCTGCCGGAGCGCTGCTGGCCGCGCTCACCCTCGCCGCCGGCCCGGTGCCCGCCCATGACCACATCTCCCGCGGCAGGCTGGTCTTCGCCGACCATGAGGCCCCCGTCGTCAGCGTGCTCGACCTCGACACCGGCAAGGTCACCCACAGCTTCCCGATCACGAAGGCGGATCCGGCGCTGATCGGCACGGCCGGCGGGCGCTTCGTGGTGATCCGCACCGGCGACGACGCCGGCACCATCCGGCTGCTGGACAGCGGTCTGTTCTTCGAATCGCATGAGGACCATGTCAACATCGAGAAGGGCGATGTCCGGCTGCTCGATCTCGTCCTCACCGGCGACAAGCCGTCCCATGTCGTGTCGGGGAAGAACTGGCTGACGGTCTTCTATGACGGGCAGCGCCCGTGGCTGGGCAAGAGCGACCCGAAGGTGGTGGCGCTCCGCCTCGACGCGCTGGACAACGGCATCGAGCCCGAGACCTGGCCGGCGCCGGCGCCGCAGCACGGCATCGCCGTGCCGCTCGGCGGCGACCGGTTCCTGGTCTCGGTGGCGAAGCAGGCCTATGCCAAGGGCGACGACCGCAGCGAGTCGTCGCGGCCGAACGGCTTCGAGATCCTCGACCGGTCCCGAGGCTGGACGGCCGTCGACTCCTACAACGACACCGCCGATCCCGCCCGCTCCTGCAAGGAGTTCCACGGCCACGCCGCGCTGGGAGAGACGCATGTCTTCGGCTGCAACGCCCGGATCGAGGGCGACGCCGCCAGCGATGGCGGCGTGCTGGTGATCGGGCCGGGGCCGGACGGCGCCTGGGGCTCACGCAAGCTGGCCTATCCCGACGGCCGCCGCGCCAGCACCATCAAGGGCCGCCCGGCGGGCCGCCACCTGGTCGCCAACTATGGCGGCGAGAACGGCCGGCCCTTCGAGGCGCTGCTGCGGATCGATCCGACGGCCGATGCTCTGGCCGCCGCCGACGTGTTCCCGATCCCCGCCGGCCAGGCGGTTTGCCAATACGAGGTGACGAATGACGGCCAGCGCGTCGTCAACCTGACCCAGGACGGCAGGCTCCGTATCTACGACATCGCGCCGGAGTGGAGGGCGGTGGCGGAGTTCGACGCCGTGCCGTCCTTCGACTGCGCCTGGGACGCGGCGACGCCGGCCCCGGCGCTGGCCATCATCGGCAACAGCGCCTTCGTCAGCGACCCGGAGAACGGCCGAATCCGCGAATTCTACCTGAACAGCCTGAAGCAGGGGCTGGACATCCCGGTCGGCGGCAAGCCCTCAGCCATAGCCGGCGGCGGCGCCGCCGGCTGAGCCCGGTCCGGCCGCCGGCTCCCGGCCAGCGGCCGGCGGCTGGCTTCAGGCGCGTGGTTGGCCGGCGTCATAGTGGTTCCGGACGCTGCAGGAATGGTCCTGCAGCTCCTCCGCCGAGGCATTGTCGCCGGGTTCGACGCTGTCGTTCAGCAGCAGGAAGGCCGGCCGACCATCGTCCAGCGTCGTCCCCGTCAGCAGCAGCGTCTGGTCGGCCATCGCCTCGCCCCGCGACTGGATGTCCGCGAACAGCAGCTGGAATGGATCGGTCTGGCGCAGCGTCCCATCGACGATCAGCCGGGCGCGATAGCTGTGCCCCGGCAGGGGCATCGGCAGGTCGGTCCATTGCTCGCCGATCGTGGCCTTCAGGGCGGTGAGGGCGGCGGTCACCTCCGGCCGCATGCAGTCGATGTGGATGTGCAGGTGGTTCTGGCTGCGCCCGCTGGCGGAGTTGACGGTCAGGCCGATCTCCTCGCGTCGCAGCCGCGTGCCGATCGCCTGTTCGAGATAGGAGCGGGCCTCCCAAGCATCGCGCCAGTAGTTGTGGGCGCCGGGCGCGACCAGCTCGGGGCTCTCGATGCCGTCGATCCGCCGGGTCGGCATCAACAGGTATTGGCCGATGCCGTTGCGGTCCTTGAACACGACATAGCCGTCGGCCAGGTCGACCTTGGCGCAGGGAGTCCGCGCGGCGCCGCTTTCGGCCGCGGGCACGCATTGCTCGCTGACGATCCGCCACAGCGCATCCGGGTCCGGCCGCAGAGTGATCCAGGCGCCGAGGGCGACGACGGTCGCCAGGAAAGCCAGTGCTGCCGATCTCTTCATGCACGCTCCTCGGGACCATGGCCGGGCCGACCCGGTTGACCGTCAGTATGATCGGCAGGGTTGCACGACGATTGCGCCGGGCCGGAAAACCGCTGCGATTGCAATCGGCTATGAGCGGCTCGCCGCCTCGGGCTCGTCGCCCCGCCCAGCTCGCACCGTCCCGGCATACATGCCGCTGCGCCGGAAGTCGCGCGGCCCGATGCCGTAGAAGCGGCGGAACACCTTGGCGAAGTAGTTGGCGTCGTCGAAGCCGCAACGCTGGGCGATGACCTTGACCGGCGCCTCGTCGACATGCAGCAGCCGCGCCGCCTCCTCCATGCGCAGGCGCAGCAGGTAGCGGGCCGGCGTCGTGCCCTCATGCGCGGCGAAGATCCGGCTGAAATGATAGCGGCTGTAGCCCGAGGCCCTGGCCATGCGGGCGACGTCGATCCGCTCCGCCGGCTGGCCGGCGCACAGCGAGACGGCCCGTTCGATCGCCGCCGGCCGGGGCGATGCCGCCGGCATCTCGCCCCAGGGCAGCAGCTCCTCCGCCAACCCCATCGCAGCGCCATAGGCGAGGGCGGAGGCGCGGGCCGGGCTGCCGGCCTCGCCCTGCAGCGCCGAGAGGCAGAGGCCGGCCAACCGTTCGACCGCCGCCTCCGGCAGCGTCACCACCGGCCCATGCGCGGCGATCACCTCGCGCCACACCCGCAGCACCTCACGGCCGTTCAGGCACAGCCAGAAGAACTCCCATTCCGGGTTGCGGCCCAGCCAGTAGCGGTTGTCGTGCGGGAAGCGCAGCAGCATGGTCTGGCCCGGCCGCAGCTCCCAGCGCTTGCGCTCGACCCGCAGATGGCCGCGGCCGCCGATGGTGTGCTGCAGCAGCACGAAGGGCGCATCGCCGCGCCTCAGCCCGTGCCAGTCGTAGCCGGGATCGGTGCAGCGGTCGTAGCCGGCGCTGGTGACCATGGCGTGCAGCCGATAGCGGTCCTTCGGGAACACCACCGAGACTCCGCCCGGGAGCCGCTCGCGCAGTGCCGACAGCATGGAATGCCCCATGATCGCACGAAATTCCTCTTTCGCCGGTTTTCCCAGCCCCATAGACCATAGCACGAAATGGCTTGCCGAGGGCCACAGGGGCCCGGGAGGATGCGATGAAGGTTGCCGTGATCGGCGCGGGCAGCGTCGGCTTCACCCGGAAGCTGGTGCGCGACATGCTGAAGGTGCCGGAACTGCAGGACACCGAATTCGCGCTGCACGACATCAACCCGGACAATCTCGACATGGTGGCGCAGATCCTGCGCCGCGACATCGAGGCCAACGGGCTGCCGGCGCGGGTGACGACATCGGCGGAGCGGCGCCGGGCGCTGGCCGGCGCGCGCTACGTCATCAGCTGCGTCCGCATCGGCGGCCTGCGCGCCTTCGCCAGCGACATCGAGATCCCGCTGAAATACGGCGTCGACCAATGCGTCGGCGACACCATCTGCGCCGGCGGCATCCTGTACGGCCAGCGCAACATCCCGCAGATCCTCGATTTCTGCCGCGACATCCGGGCGGAGGCGGAGGAGGGGGCGTGGTTCCTGAATTACGCCAACCCGATGGCGATGAACACCTGGGCCGCGATCGAGTATGGCGGCGTCGCCAACACCATCGGACTGTGCCACGGCGTGCAGCATGGCTGGCACCAGATCGCCGAGGTGCTGGGGGCGGAGGACCCGCGCGAGGTCGACTACATCTGCGCCGGCATCAACCACCAGACCTGGTACATCGACATCCGGTTCCAGGGCCGGAAGATCGAGGCGGCGGAGCTGCTGGAGGCCTTCGAGCGCCACCCGCGCTACAGCCGGGAAGAGAAGGTCCGCATCGACGTGCTGCGACGCTTCGGCTGCTATTCGACCGAGAGCAACGGCCATCTCAGCGAATACCTGCCCTGGTACCGGAAGCGGCCGGACGAGATCAACCGCTGGATCGACCTGTCGAACTGGATCAACGGCGAGACCGGCGGCTATCTGCGCCACTGCACCGAGCAGCGGAACTGGTTCGAGACCGATTTCCCGCGCTGGCTGTCCGAGGCCGGGGCGCCGCTGTCCGAGTATCGCCGCTCCGATGAGCATGGCAGCTACATCATCGAGGCGCTGGAGACCGGCCGGGTCTATCGCGGCCATTTCAACCGGCGCAACGAAGGGCTGATTAAGAACCTGCCGCAGGACTGCATCGTCGAGACGCCGGGCTTCGTCGACCGCTTCGGCCTGAACATGGCGGCGGGGCTGGAGCTGCCGCTGGGCTGCGCCGCCACCTGCACTACCTCGGTCAACGTCCAGCGCATGGCGGTGCAGGCGGCTGTGACCGGCGACCTCGACCTGCTGCGCCTGGCCGTGCTGCACGACCCGCTGGTCGGCGCCGTCTGCAACCCGGACGAGGTCTGGCAAATGGTTGACGAGCTGCTGGTGGCCCAGGCCGAGTGGCTGCCGCAATTCGCCCATGAAGTCGACGGCGCGAAGCAGCGCCTGGCCCGCGGCGGCGTGGCGACGCGCAACTGGGGCGGTGCCGCCCGCCTGTCGGTGCGCAGCGTCGACCAGCTGCGCGAGGCCCGGGCCACGGCCAAGGCCGCGAGCTGATCGGGGCGATCAACGCCCCGGCGGACCATCAAAGAGGGGAGGCGACGATGAGATTGACCAGGATCGCGCTCATTCTGGCGGGGCTGTTGCTGGCGCTGCCGGCGGTGGCCGAGCCGGTGACCCTGCGCTTCTGGGTGGCGTGGGACCCCGCCCAGCCCGACGCCAAGGCGATGCAGGCGCAGATCGCCGCCTTCGAGCAGGCGCATCCGGACATCAGGATCGAGACCCAGAACATCGCCTTCGGCGCCCTGCACGACAAGCTGGTGACCGCGGTGGCCGGCGGCGACGCGCCCGATATCAGCTGGGGATTGGCGGAATGGTTCGGCGAGCTCTACCGCATGGGCGCGCTGCTCGACCTCACCCCCTATGCCGCCGACTGGCCGGGGCGCGACGGGATCTACCCCAATGTGATCGAGGCGCTGACCATCGACGGCAAGCTGATGGCGATGCCGCATTACCTCGGCATCCGCGCGCTGCTCTATCACGAGGAGATGCTGAAGAAGGCCGAGATCGCCGAGCCGCCGAAGAGCTGGGACGAGCTGATCTCGGCCTCCCAGAAGATCAAGGCGGCCACCGGGCAACACGGCTTCGGCATCGCCGGCACCGGGGTGCGGGCGCCGCAGGAGCTGATCATGTACCTGGCCCAGAACGACGTCGCGATCGCCCGGCGCCAGCCGGATGGCGGCTACAAGAACAGCTGGGCCGACGACCAGGCCGAGCTGGCGCGGGCCACCGAGGTCTTCGCCTTCTACCGCCGCCTGCTGGACGAGGGCGCGATCCAGCCCGAAGCCGCCGGCTGGGGCTGGGAGGAGGAGGACAGCAACTTCGCCCTCGGCAAATACGCCATGGCGGTCGACGGCGCCTGGATGCAGTCGCGCGCCCAGCAGAACCCCGAGGCGATGGCCGATGTAAAGGTGGCGCCGCCGCCGACCAAGCTGAAGCCGGCGACCTTCTTCGAGATCAACCCCTTCTTCCTCTACAAGTCGACGCAGCACCCGAAGGAGGCCTGGACCTTCGCGGCCTTCATGACCGGCCGCGACTACCAGGCGGCGGGGCGGCCGACCACCTCGATCCGCAAGGACGTGGTCAGCCCCGGCGTGTGGGGCGAGGGCTTCTCTTCGCTGGCCCCGACCGGCGTGGTGTTCCCGCCGGTGGCGCTGGGCCAGATCACCCGGGCGATGGAGGAATCGATCGGCCGGGTGCTGCTGAAGAAGGAGGATCCGGCCGAGGTCGCCGCCTGGCTCGGCAAGCAGGTCAACCGCGCCCTGCGCCAGTCCGGCGAGCTGAGCTCGTCGTAGGGACGATGCCGGGAGGGACGCAAGTGACTCAGCCCCTCTCTCTGTCATGCCCGGGCTTGACCCGGGCATCCAGGAGATGTCGAGACCCTCTGGATTGCCGGGTCAAGCCCGGCAATGACAGCCTTGGAAAGGCGTCGAGAGCATGAAGGCCGCCGCCGAAGCCGCCGCCCGGGCGCCGATCCTCCCCGTCCGGGCGGCGGGCCGTCCTCCGACCCGCGCCGCGAGAATCCGGCGCGCCGCGCTGGTGTTCCTGGCGCCCGCCGGGATCCTGATCCTGGTGCTGGTCGCCTATCCGCTGCTGCGGGTGCTGTGGGACAGCCTGCACTACGTCAACCTGGTCAACCCCACCGCCGCCGGTTTTGCCGGCTGGGACAACTACCTGACGGTCTGGGAGGACGGCGACTTCCTGCCGGCGCTGTGGAACACCGCGGTCTGGACCGGGCTGTCGGTGGTGGGGGAATACGCGCTCGGCCTCGCCTCCGCCGTGGCGCTGGCCCAGCCGGTGCGGTTCCGGGCGATCTTCCGCGGCCTGATCATCATCCCCTGGGTGATCCCGATCGCCGTCGCCGGGCTGAACTGGACCTGGATGCTGACGCCGGACTACGGGATCCTGAACATCTGGATGGTGAAGCTGGGCCTGCTCGATGCGCCCTATCCCTGGCTCGGCCAGATGGACACGGTGCTGCTGACCGTGACCTTCGTCAACATCTGGCGCAGCTATCCCTTCTACACCCTCAGCCTGCTGGCGGCGCTGCAGGCGATCCCGCGCGAGCTGCACGAGGCCGCGGCGGTGGACGGGGCAGGGGCCTGGCGCCGCTTCCGCGTCATTACCCTGCCGCATCTGCGCACCGTGTCGCTGACCCTGATCTTCATCCACATCGTCTGGACCGCGATCAATTTCGACTTCATCTGGGTGATGACCGAAGGCGGCCCGCTGAACGCGTCGGAGACGCTGCCGATCATGATCTACCGCTATGCCATGCAGGATTTCGACGTCGGCGCCGCCTGCGCCGTGGCCTCGATGTCGATGGCGTTCCTGGCCAGCCTGTTCTTCGTCTACCACTACGGCGTCGCCCGGCGCCGGCGGGAGGGCTGATGGTCGTCGGCGGATCCCAGCGGTCGCTGCGCGGCGTGCTGACCTACGGCACGCTGATCCTGTTCGCGGCCTACAGCCTGTTCCCGTTCCTGTGGATGATCGACACGGCGCTGAAGCCGGTGGCGGAGGTGCGCAGCGCCGACCCCAGCTTCTGGATCGACGCCCCGACCCTGTCGAACTTCACCCGGGTGCTGCTGGACAGCGAGTTCCTGACCTATTTCCGCAACAGCCTGATCGTCGCCGCCGGATCGACGATCCTGACCATCACCGTCTCGGTGTTCTGCAGCTATGCGCTCAGCCGCTGGGCCTATCTCTCGCTGTCGCGGCTGGTCGGCGGCGCGCTGCTGCTGTCGCAGATGATCCCGGGCGTGCTGCTGCTGGTGCCGCTCTACATCCTGATGCAGCGCCTCGGCCTGCTGTCGACCTATGCGGCGCTGATCATCGTCTACTGCACCTTCACCATCCCGCTCTGCACCTTCATGCTGAAGGGCTTCTTCGACGCCGTGCCGCGCGAGCTGGAGGACGCGTCGGAGATCGACGGCTGCTCCCGCACCGGCTTCATCCTGCGGGTGCTGCTGCCGGTCTCGGCGCCCGGCATCTTCGCCACCGCGGTCTACGCCTTCGTCACCGCGTGGAACGAATTCATGTTCGGCTATGTGCTGATCAACAGCGACGCGCGGCGGACGCTCACCCCCGGCATCATGCTGTTCAAGGGCTCGCACCTGACCGACTGGGGCGGGCTCATGGCCGCCTCGGTCCTCGCCGTGGTGCCGATCGCGCTGGGCTTCGTCTATCTCCAGCGCTTCCTGGTCGAAGGGCTGTCGGCCGGGGCGGTGAAGGGCTGACGGTTTCCTATGGCGGAAACTGTTGTTGCCGCCGCGATCAGCTTCGAATAGTTTCTCTCCAGAGAAACTGTTGGAGCGGATCGATGGCCCTGACCCTGTATCTCCACCCGCTGGCCTCCTTCTGTCACAAGGTCCTGATCGCCTTCTACGAGAACGGCACCGCGTTCCAGTCCGTGACGGTCGATCTGCAGGATCCGGGCGAGGCGGGGGCGCTGATGGCGAAATGGCCGGTCGGAAAGATCCCGGTGCTGCATGACACCGCGCGCGACCGTGTCGTGGCGGAGACCAGCATCATCATCGAATACGTCCAGCTTCACTATCCGGGCCCGGCCCCGATGCTGCCGGAGGATGGGGAGCAGGTGCTCGACGCCCGGCTGTGGGACCGCGCCTTCGACCTCTATGTCGCCGTGCCGATGCAGCGCATCGTCGGCGACCGGCTGCGCCCGGCCGACAGCCGCGACCCCTATGGCGTGGCCGAGGCGCGGCGGTCGCTCGACACCGCCTATGCCATGCTGGATGCGCATCTGGCCGGAAAGGAGTGGGCGATCGGCGACCGCTTCACCCTGGCCGACTGCGCCGCGTCGCCGGCCCTGTTCTACGCCTCGATAGTGCATCCCTTCGCGGCGGCGCACCCGAACCTCGCCGCCTATTTCGAGCGGCTGCTGGCGCGGCCGTCGATGCGGCGCACGCTGCGCGAGGCGCGGCCCTACTTCCCGATGTTTCCGTATCGCGAGGCGATGCCGGACCGCTTCCTGCGCGACGCGCCGGGAGCGTGAGAGGTGCAGCCGCAGGCCCTCGACCGCATCTTTATCGCCCTGTCCGACCCGAACCGCCGGGGCATGGCCGAGCGCCTGAGCCGCGGCCCGGCGACGGTCAAGCAGCTGGCCGAGCCGGCGGGAATGCGGCTGCCCTCGGCGGTGAAGCATCTGAAGATCCTGGAGGACAGCGGCATCGTCGTCTCGCGCAAGGCCGGCCGCGCTCGCACCTACAGCCTGCAGCCCGCTGCCCTGACCGTGATCGCTGACTGGGTGCGCGACCGCGAAGCCGCCCTCAACGCCGCCTTCGACCGGCTGGAGGCCCTGATGCACGAGATCCCCGAGGAGACACCGTGAGCACCGTGGACCACACCACCTTCGTCGTCGAGCGCGACCTGCCCGGCAGCCCGGCGCATGCCTTCCGCTTCTGGGCGGAGCCGGCGCTGAAGCGCCGCTGGACCGACTGCCACCCGGAGTGGACGGTGCTGGAGGACCTGTTCGATTTCCGCGTCGGCGGGGTCGAGGCCAAGCACTGGCGGATGCCTGACGGGCAGGAGATGACGTTCCGCGCCCAATATCTCGACATCGTGCCGGGCCGGCGGATCCTCTACGCCTATGAAATGACCTTCGGCGGCCAGCGGGTCTCGGCCTCGCTGGCGACGGTCGAGCTGCTGCCGGCCGGCAGCCGCACCCGGATGAAGTTCACCGAGCAGGCGGCGTTCCTGGCCGGCGGCGACGGCGCCCGCCGCCAGCGCATCGGCGGCACCGAGGATGTGTTCGACGGGCTGGTCGAGCTGATCCGCCAGGATCTCGCCGCCGGGCAGTAGCCGCTCAGGACTGCGGGGAGGCGAGCCGGCCCAGCGGCGGTGCGATCTGGGCCGTGTCCTGCGACGCGTCCTGGGGGGTGGCCAGCACATGCGGGAAGCGCAGGCTGATGCGCAGGCCGGGCGCGTTGTCGGACAGGGTCAGCGTCGCCTTGTGCAGCCGCGCCACCGCCGAGACCAGAGACAGGCCCAGCCCGGCGCCCGGGGCGCTGCGGCTGGCGTCGAGCCGGACGAAGCGGTCCAGCACCCGGCCGCGCGCCTCCTCCGGGATGCCCGGACCGGTGTCGCGGATGTCGAGCACCGCGCCGTCGCCGTCGCGCCGGACGTCGAGCGCGACCCGGCCGCCCTCCGGCGTGTACTTGATGGCGTTGTCCAGCAGGTTGGCCACGGCCTGGGCCAGCAGGTGACTGTTGCCGGGCACGGTCACGCCGGGCTCGATCGCGCTCGCCAGGCTCTGGTGCTTCTCCTCCGCCACCGGCCCGTACAGCTCGCCGGCATCCATCGCCAGGGCCGACAGGTCGATCGGGCTGAACCGGTCGCGCACCGCCCCGGCCTCGGCCAGCGCGATCTCCAAGAGCGCGTTGAAGGTGGCCAGGATGCCGTCGGCCTCGCGGATCGCATCTTCCATCGCCCGGCGATAGCCATCGGCATCGGTCTCGCCCATCAGCGAGACCTCCAGCCGGCTGCGCAGGCGCGAGATCGGGCTGCGCAGGTCGTGCGCGATGTTGTCGGCGACGCCGCGCATGCCGGTCATCAGCCCGTCGATCTGGTCCAGCATGGCGTTCAGGCTGGTGGCCAGCCGGTCGAACTCGTCGCGGTTGCCGCGCACCGGCATGCGGCGGGCCAGGTCGCCCTGAAGGATGTCCTCGGTGCCGCGGTTGATGCCCTCGATCCGGGCCAGCATGCTGCGGCTCATGAGAATGCCGCCGACCAGGCCCAGCACGCCGGTCAGGATCAGGCCGCCGATCAGCGCATCGGTCATCAGCTTGGTGAAGTCGGTGCGCTCGGTCATGTCGCGCCCGACCAGCAGGTAGAAGCCGCCGGTCAGCTGGAAGGTGCGGGCCCGCGCCACCTGGGGCTTGGGATTCTCGCCGACATCGGTCGCCACCAGGAAATCGACCGTGCTGTCGGCGGCGCCCCGCGCGATCGGCGGCCAGGAGGAGAGGTTGCCCTCGATTCGGTTGTAGTTGCGGTCGGCCAGCAGATAGAGGCCGCGCCGGCCCGGGGCGGCCTGGCTGCGCTCGCGGATGATCCGCACCAGCCCCAGCAGGCCGAACTGCCGGTACTGCTCGGCCAGGCCGGTGATCTCGGCCTGGATGGTGTCGTCGGTCTGCGACGCGATCACCCGCACCGTCTGCCAGTAGACGAAGCCCAGCACGCCGGCGACGGAGATCCCGAACACCAGCATGTAGATGATCGCGTAGCGGAAGGTGGAGCTGCGAAGGACCCTAATCAGATGCACGGAGGCAATATCCCGCGCCGCGCACGGTCTGCAGCAGCGGTGCATCGAAGTCCTTGTCGATCTTCTGCCGCAGCCGGCTGATATGGACGTCGATCACGTTGGTCTGCGGATCGAAGTGATAGTTCCAGACATTCTCCAGCAGCATGGTCCGGGTCACCACCTGGCCGGAGTGGCGCATCAGGTATTCGAGGATCTGGAACTCGCGCTGCTGCAGGTCGATCTTGCGGCCGGAGCGGGTGACGCTGCGCGACAGCAGGTCCATCTTCAGGTCGCCGATCTGCAGCTCGGTCTGCGCCGCCGCCGGGCTGGCGCCGCGGCGTAGCAGCGCCTCCAGCCGGGCCAGCAGCTCGGTGAAGGCGTAGGGCTTGGTCAGGTAGTCGTCGCCGCCGGCGCGCAGGCCGCGCACCCGGTCGTCGACCTGGCCCATGGCGCTGAGGAACAGCACCGGGGTCTGGTTGCCGTTGCGCCGGATGGTCTCGACGATCAAGAGCCCGTCCATGCCCGGCAGCATGCGGTCGACGATCATCGCGTCGTAGGTCTCGCTGGTCGCCAGGAACAGGCCCTGAGGCCCGTCGGGCGCATGGTCCACGACGAATCCGCTCTCGCGCAGACCCTTGGTCAGGTATTGCGCGGCCTGGGCGTCGTCTTCGATCACGAGGATTCGCATGATCGGAACCTTACGACGAGGCGGGGCGGTTCGGAAATGACAAGCGTGTCATGGCCGGCCCATCTTCCGGTCAGGTTTTGCCGTGCGGCGCGGCATTCGGGCGGGTCAGGATGTACAGGATCAGGATCGCGAAGAAGGCGGCGACGATCCCGACCACCAGGTGCGAGTGCACCGAGACCGCCACGATCGCCAGGCTGCCGGACAGGCTGACCACCGCCAGCAGCTTGGCCCAGGCCGGGATCGCGCCATGCCGCTCCCAGGCCTGCAGCGGCGGGCCGAAGCGGCGATGGGTCAGGAGCCAGTTGTGCAGCCGCGGCGAGGAGCGGGCGAAGGCCCACAGCGCCAGGATCATGAAGATCGTGGTCGGCCACAGCGGCACGAAGATCCCGATAATGCCGGCGACGACGCAGAGCGCGCCGAAAGCCTGCAGGACCAGGCGCATCGCGGTCGGCCCGAGGACTCCGATCCGGTTCAGGTCAAACCGCGGCATGGCGCTTCGCCCGGGCGGGCAGGGCGGCGTCCAGCACCTCGGCCGGCACGCCCTGCACCGCGATCCGGCCCTCGGCCATCAGCACGGCGCTGTCGGCTAGGCGCAGCAGCGCCGGGCGATGGGTGATCACCAGCGTGGTGCGGCCGGCGGTCAGCCGCTCCAGCGCGTCGATCACCTGCGCCTCGGTCTCGGCGTCGAGGCCCTCGGTCGGCTCGTCCAGCACCAGGATCGGCGAATCCTTCAGGATGCAGCGGGCCAGCGCGATGCGCCGGGCCTGGCCGCCGGAGACCTGGACCCCGGCCTCGCCGACCCAGGTGTCCAGCCCGCGCGGCAGGGCCTCGACCCAGCCCGTAAGCCCAGCGGCATCGACCGCCGCGGCCAGCCGGTCGTCCCCGGCCTCCGGGTCGCCGATCAGCAGGTTGTCGCGGATCGTCCCGGCGAAGATCTGGCTGCGCTGCGACAGATAGGCGACACGGCGCCACAGCTCGGCCTGCGGCAGGCGGCGCAGGTCGACGCCGCCGATGGTGACGCTACCCGCGTCCGGGTCGCGAAAGCGCAGCAGCAGGGCGGTCAGCGTGCTCTTGCCACTGCCACTGGGGCCGATCACGGCGATGCGCTGGCCCTCCGGCAGCTCCAGGTCGATATCCTGCAGCGCCGGCCGGTCGCCGGGCCGGTAGCGGTAGGACACGCCGGCCAGGGCGATGGTGTTGCCGGCCGGGGCAGCGGCCGGCACCTCAGGGTCGCGCACCAGCGGCGCCAGCCCGGCGAAGTCGAGCAGCCGGCGGGCGGCGGCACGGGTGCGGCCGAGATTCTGGAAGGCCAGGGGCAGCGGCACCAGCGCGTCGAACAGGGCCAGCGCCCCCAGCATCATCAGCGCCACCGCCGGCCCGGGCAGCACCCCGGCGGCGACGCCGGCGACGCCCAGCGCCAGGATCGCTAGCGCCGCCAGATGCCCGGCCAGGCCGGACAAGGCGGTGGAGATGCCGGACAGCCGGGCCATGCGCCGCTGCGCCGCCATCAGCGTCTCGTTCTCGGCCAGCACCGCCTCGGCATGGCGGGCGTCGGCCTGGTAGACCTTCAACTCGGCCAGGCCCTGCACGCCCTCGACGATGCGGGTGCGCAGCCGCGCCGTGGCAAGGGCGATCGCCTTGCCGGCCGGCGCGCCGATGCGCTGCATCGCCCAGGGCAAGGCGAGGCCGACCAGCAGCGCCAGCGCCACCACGATCCCGGCCGCCGCCGGGTCCAGCCACAACAGCACCCCGCCGACCAGCAGCACCGCCAGCACGGCGACGACGGCCGGTACGATCACGCGAAGGTAGATGGCGTCGAGGGAATCGACGTCGGCGGTCATGCGGTTCAGCAGGTCGCCGCCGCGCTGCTCCTCCAGCCGCGCCGGGGCCAGCGGGATGGCGGCGCGGAACAGCCAGACGCGCAGGCCCGCCAGGAAGCGGAAGGTGGCGTCATGCGTCACCAGCCGCTCGGCATAGCGCGACCCGGTGCGCAGCACGGCCAGGCCGCGGATGCCGGCGGACGGGCTGGCGAAGTTGAAGGCGATTGCGGTCGCGGCCACGGCACCGGCGACGGCCGAGGCGGCGATGAACCAGCCGGACAGCACCAGCAGCCCGACGCCGGAGAGGGCGGTGACGACGGCCAGCAGCAGGCCGAACGCCATCTTCCGCCGCTGCGGCCGCGCCAGGCGCAGGATGGCGAGGAGGGGACGGTCGCGACGATCCATCACGCGGCCTCCGCCTGCACCCGGCCCTGGTCCAGCAGGATCTTGCGGTCGGCGATCGCCATGGCCGCCGGGCTGTGGGTGGCCACCACCACCGTGCGGCCGCGGGCCAGGCGGCGGATCGACTCCAGGATCTCGGCCTCGGTGTCGCGGTCGAGCGAGGCGGTCGGCTCGTCCAGCAGCACCAGCGGCGCATCCTTCAGGAAGGCGCGGGCCAACGCGACGCGCTGCGCCTGGCCGCCGGACAGGCCAATTCCGCGCTCGCCGACCGGCGTGTCCAGCCCCTGCGGCAGGGCCGCCGCGAACTCGCTCACCCGCGCCTCGGCGGCGGCACGCTCGACCGCCGCGTCGTCGGCCTCGGGCCGGCCCAGCCGGATGTTGTCGCGCAGCGTGCCGTGGAACAGCACCGGCGCCTGGCCGATCCAGGCGATGCGGCGCCGCAGCGCCTCCGGGTCGATCTCGGCCAGGTCGACGCCGTTGACCAGCACCCGCCCGGCATCCGGCCGGCGGAAGCCCAGCAGCAGCGACAGCAGGGTCGACTTGCCGGCGCCGCTCATGCCCACCAGCGCGATGTGGTCGCCCGGCGCGATCCGCAGGCTGACGCCGCGCACGGCGCTGCGGGCACCGCCGTCGAAGGCGACCGAGACGTTGTCGAACACGATGTCGAGGTCGCCCTGCGGCATCGGCCGGCCGCTGTTCTGGGCCTCGGCTGGCCCGTCCAGTACCTCGGCCAAGCCCTCGGCCGCGCCGATCGCGGCCACCCGGTCGTGGTAATAGGCGGCCAGCATGCGCAGCGGCAGGAAGAAGTCGGGCGCCATCAGCAGCACGAACAGGCCGCTGAACAGTGTCAGCCCCGGCGCCGTTCCCCAACCGATATGGCCGAGCAGGCCGAGGCCGACATAGGTGGCGACCACGGCGACCGCGACCGAGGCGAAGAACTCCAGGCTGGCGGAGGACAGGAAGGCGATGCGCAGCACCCGCATGGTGCGGTCGCGGAAGGCGTCGGCGGCGAGGGCGATGCCCTCGACCTCCGCCTCGGCCCGGCCGAACAGCCGCAGCGTCGACAGCCCCTGCAGCCGGTCGAGGAAATAGGCGCTCATCCGCGCCAGGACGCGGAACTGCTTGCGGCTCTCATCGGCCGCCTTCATGCCGATCAGCGCCATCAT